>CAYNYI010000216.1:0-1501 GCA_964401455.1 uncultured Fibrobacterota bacterium | reverse complement strand
TGGAGGCGTGGCCGGGCCACTCCGAAGCGTCAGAGGTCAGCCTTGGGAAAAGATTGTATATGAGGGCGGGCGCATTCACTTTTAAGCGGACTTTTTATTTTGCTTTTTTTTCTTGATTAAGCGCGGAGCCGACGAATTTTTAATGACGTCTTCGGTTATTATGCATTTTCCGATATCTTTTCTGGATGGCATTTCGAACATGGCATCTCTTAGCGATGATTCAATAACTCCCCTGAGTCCTCTTGCGCCGGTTTCCTTCTTTACCGCTGTCTCGACAATGGCGTGCAGAGCTTCGTCTTCGAAAATAAGCTCGATCCCGTCAAGTTTCATCAGTTCGGTGTACTGTTTTGTTACTGCATTTCTCGGTTCAGTAAGGATCTTGAGAAGATCTTTGTGACGCAGTTCATTAAGAGAAGTCAAAGAAGGCATTCTTCCTACAAGTTCCGGCAGGAGACCGTATTGGATAAGGTCTTCGGGTTCTGCGTTCGAAAGAATATAATTTCTGTCGTCGATTTTCGCCCTTGATGAGCCGGTAAATCCCATACTTCCGCGGCCTATTCTTTTTTCGATAATATTTTCGAGACCTATAAAGGCGCCGCCGCATATAAAAAGGATGTTTTCGGTATTAATGTGAACAAGGCTTTGTTCCGGATGCTTTCTTCCGCCTTTAGGGGGGACTCCCGCTACAGTGCCTTCGAGTATCTTAAGAAGGGCCTGTTGCACTCCTTCTCCCGAAACGTCTCTCGTGATAGAAGGGTTAGCGGATTTTCTACTGATTTTGTCGATTTCGTCGATATAGATGATTCCTCGTTCAGCGTTGGTTGTATTATAGTCAGCGGCCTGTAGCAGACGGACTAGTATGCTTTCGACATCCTCGCCGACATATCCCGCTTCTGTCAGGATTGTAGCGTCCACGATTGTGAACGGGACCTCAAGCATTTTGGCAATGGTCTGGGCAAGAAGGGTTTTTCCGCTCCCTGTCGGCCCGAGCATGAGTACGTTGCTTTTCTCGATCAGAACGTTGTTTTCGGCTGGGGCCGGATTGTTAATCCTTTTATAATGATTGTATACCGCGACAGAAAGGGTTTTTTTAGCCTCTTCCTGTCCTATTACATCAAGGTCGAGACGTTTTTTTATTTCGGCAGGTGTCGGAAGCTCTCCGGTGCTTTTTGCCGTGGAACCTTTTTTTTCATCAATAAGAATTTCGTCGCACATTTTAATGCATTCATTACATATATGTGCATAGGGTCCGGTAATTATTCTTTCAACAGAAGAGGAGTCTCTTCCGCAGAATGAGCAGTGAACTTTTCCGCCTTTATATTTCTGCGCCATCAGTTTCCCGTTTCGTTTCTTGAAACTATTATATTGTCTATTATACCGTAATCTTTGGCTTCCTCCGCCGTCATGAAATAGCTGCGGTCTGTATCTTTTTCAATTTTTTCCGGTTTCTGTCCGGTATGTTCCGACAAAATTCCTGTAAGTCTCTTTTTAGTATTTATGA
>CAYNYI010000215.1:0-1506 GCA_964401455.1 uncultured Fibrobacterota bacterium | reverse complement strand
CGTTAACAGATTTTACTGAGTTGCTCCAGCTTTTTTCCATAGATTCCGTGACAGACCTTTTTCCGGATTTCAAGTCATTCATAAACTCGTTACCAAGCGTTTTGAAAAATCCTTCTTCAGCGGATAAAACGGGAAGTGTGATTCCCGAAATAAATATTAGTAAAAAGATTGCGGACATTCTTCTCATCAGTCGTCTCCTTTCGGAACGGGCCAGGAAAATTCCCAGATTACCGGAGTGCAGGTGCCTTCTGAGATACTTATTTTAAGGCATTCGCCACGCCTGCCGGGTTTTATGCGGTTAGTCATTATATAAGAGGAATCAGGGTCATTACCGTCAATCATAAGAAACGCTGTATCAGTTTTTTCGTCATGCCTGAAAATAAAGGTTGTTTCGTACCTGTTTATTCCGTTTTCCCGGTAGCCTTCACCTGTTTCCAAAATTTCTGCCCGGCCTTTCAAAGTGTCGTATATACAAGGCCCGCCTGCTTTGGGGAATTTGTCGGAAGAAATTTCCTTTTCTTCAATAAAGGCGGATTTATCGGTATTCGCTGCGCAGGAAAAGAATATAGACAGAGAAATAAATACTGAAATCAGACAAATGAAAATTCTCGGATTTTTCATTAATTTTTCCTTCATTAATTCTAATAAATCAAAATATTTGAAACTCTCTCCGCGCGCTTTTTAAATTCAGGGAATTTCAGCGTATTTTCAATAAGGGGAATAGTGTTTGCCCCCTTGTTAACGATAAGATAATTATCTTCCGTCAATTTTTCAGCCATTTTCTTGCGGCCTGTCTGCCGCATGCAGAAAGCGGCCTGAAGCTTAAAGTAAGAAGATATGAATGGATTGGATTCATATCTCCTTGAGTACAGAACAAGCTTCTTTCCGGCGGTCTTGTAGTAATTTTTATTACCGAGTCTCAGCGGGGAATAGAGATCTTTTCTGAGCAGAAAATATTCTGCCCACAAAGATGTATGTCCCTTTTTATTACTGAGTTTATTAAGGGACTTAAATAATGAATCATTAGCGGATATGCCTAAAACTGATGTTCCGAAACCGCCTGCAATATCTATTGAGCGTATTGCGGAATTTTTAGATAGGATTTCGGCTTTTATTTTTTCTTCCGGAGTTAAAGGAAGCACAACCAAGGATACAGTATCAGAAACTGTCAGGGGGGATCTTTGTCTGAAGACGAAGATCAGTTCATAAGTACCCGGTTTTTTTATTTCAATCCCCCAGGGAAAAGCGGACTCATATTTAACGATCCTGTAGCCGGGCGGATACTTAATCAGGGTATTGCCTCTGAAGTCCTGGGCATACTGGCCGGGATTGTATTTTTTTTTTTCTTTAAAAAGTTTTACCGATTTTGAAAGGGATATTAAGGATTCTTCCGTTTAAGGGTCCTGGCCGCCTGTGGTTGCGACCGTATATTTAAAGAAAACCGGTTCTCCGTGTCTGACCGAATCTCCTGCGCCGAGATTTTCATGGGATTTTTTCTTGTCCGGT
>CAYNYI010000214.1:0-1543 GCA_964401455.1 uncultured Fibrobacterota bacterium | reverse complement strand
GAAGCGGCGGACAGCTTCAAAAAATTTCCGGCGAATATCGTTATAACTGGGATGCCTCCGGAATGCCCGCGGGAGTGTATATGGCGGTTGCAAAGACAAGGCTTAATTCATCTTTGGAACACAGGCTTACGAAAAAAACGGTTCTGATGAAATAATATTATTTCAGCACCTATAATTTATCAATGCTTCCCGGATGCCGAAAAGCGGATCAAATGACATTCGGGGAATCCCGATTTTATAACCGGTTATTTTTTTAATGCTGTTGTATTTATTTCAAAAGAATAATCTTTTTTTTGTAAGTTTTTCCGTTAATATCTGCGCCTACAATGTATGTTCCCGAAGGATGATTTATTGTCATTCAGGTAAAAATCAAATGCCGTTATACCCGGATCAGCGATATCAATGATTATAGTATTGCTGTCGGCGAGATGGATTTTAAATGCGGCGTTCTGCCCGGAAGAAGATTCCGAAAGTTTTGCGTTAATCTGCCCTCCGGTATAAGTCATATATTCTACCGTGCATCCGGCGGCAAGCATATCCTGATATACACTGTAGCCGTCTGTACGGAAGTTATCTGTGTCTCCGTGCAAAAGCCTTGCGGGAGTATTCTGACCACCGAAAGAGAACCCGGTTTTAAATATGCGAAAGGGATCTATATGAAGATCTTTTGCTATGTCAAGGATAGCTGCGCGGGTTTTGGCCTCAAGTTTAGAAAAGTTGAATTGATAAGATGCCCTGACATTTCTGAGCATAACATAAGGAGTGTTTTTTATAAGATTGATTTCGGGCGAATCCTGGTCCGAAAAGATTACAGGCGCAGGAACAGAAACTTGTGTCGAGTTCAGAGAGAGCAGTTTCGTATGATACGATTGAGTCTCTTATCTCGCTGTCAAGACTTGTATTCGGAGCAGAGTCAAGCTTCTCCGCCAGCAGGGCCGGAACCCATGCTGGTGAAGAATAAACCGTCCCGAGAAGTAAAAATGCCGTCGTTGAAATATTTTTCATTTTTTTTATTACCTATTTCAAGAGCGTTATTTTCCGAATAAAAATCCTGTCTCCCACCATACATCTGACAATATATATCCCCGAAGGCTGCCCGGAGGCGTCCCAACTGTATTTGTGCAAATTTCCTTTCGAATTTAGATTGATACCGTCTTCAATGCGGCGCCCGCCGAGGTCAAAAATGTTCAGAACGGGCTTTGTTCCTGAGATAGAGGGGGCCGTTTCTATGGTTATAAACGTTAAGGGATTAAAAGGATTAGGGCTTATTTTTATCCCCGCGGGGGTTTTTGTCGTGGACTCTATTGATGTCATACCGCCGGCAACCTGCAGTGTGCAGAGATAATTACGGCCTTTGGTTACCTGATATGTGAGTTCCGTGGTTTCTCCGATAATCTGTGATGTAACGCTGTCGGCCATATTTACAGATTCAAGGGCTTCTTCAAATACCAAGGTAACGGTTGTGTCTTTATGAGTAGGTTCACTTAAAGCAATGATATATTTGTCGCCTTCTATGCTGTAATAAACAATACAGGGTTGGTCC
>CAYNYI010000213.1:0-1576 GCA_964401455.1 uncultured Fibrobacterota bacterium | reverse complement strand
AGCCCGGAAGGGACAGAAGGAGGAGTATCGTCGGAGACAAGGTACGGCAGCATAGCCTCATACCATTTCACCGCCATCTTTTCCTCTCCCGAATCATCGGGATGTACTCCGTCGAAGGTGTCATCTGACGCACTGAATCCGGTATTCTGATCAACAACCACAACAGGAGAAGATTCAGTGTTTTTACGAGAAGCGATTCCCGGTATTTCGGAATTAACTTCATTAACAGCGGTATTTCTTGAAGTATTCTCGGCAGGAATTAATAAGGCTATCAAGACCGCGACTTCCGGGTTATGATTTCTCAAGGTATCGATTAAAGCCTCGAGTTCAGCCACCGTACTTGAGACAGAGTTACCCTGAAATGCATCATTTGTTCCGACATGCATCAACACAATATCAGGTGTGTAACCTGCCAGCCATCCTGGCAATTCCGCAAGCAACTCATCTGCTCTCCAACCCCAATGCCCTTCATGATCCATATCATAATCAGGGTCTGGCGGAGTGGTATTATTATAAACTTTATCCATAGATCCTACAAAATCAATATTTGTATAACCGGAATCGCGGAGCATATGCCAGAGATTTCTCCGATAGCTGTTGTGTCCGGACTTTGACTGCGTAATGGAATTGCCAAGAGGCATTATTTTTATCGTGTCCCCGGATACAAAAACTGATAAGAGGAAAACTATAATGATGATGCTCCTCATTTTAATCCTTTTTATTGGGTTAAATCTTTTTATTTTTTGAATCTATATATCCGCTATTTCAGAAAGGTAATCCTTTTGTTGAAGTTTTTGTCTTTTAACCGGAGGTTAATGATATATGTTCCGGAGGAGAGGGCGGAACCATCAAATACATATCGGTATTCATTGCCGTATTTTTTTAACCGGCTGTCACGTCCCGCAATTGCCACGGCATGCCCCTGTGTGTTATATATAGTTAAAGACGGGCGGCTGTGTTTCAATTCTGAAGAGTTAATACCGGACAAGTGTATAAGAGTTGTCGGATTAAAAGGGTTTGGGCTTACTGTTATTTTGATAGCGCCTTTTTCCGGTGTCTCGGAAGGTGACTCGATATTGCTTTGCTCCTCCCATCCTTCCGGCAAACGCATAGGTTCCTCGGGTCTGCTGTCATCTGCAATGATTTCGTAAGCAAGGAATTTGACTGACGGCATGCCTACTACCAGCCAGAGCAACTGGCGTTCATTATCCCAATAAACTCCCCCCAGTGCCGTATGGTGCCTTTTCTCAGCCCATTCTATACCGTCTCTCGGCCATTCAAATCTTAAAGAAGAACATTCCCATGGTTCACGAAGACCCTGCGAAACCTCGGCGACTTCGTCCGGATCATACACGAGCCCCACCCGCGCGTAAACCCCGTCAGGATAAACCTGAAGATGGGTGTCGAGCGAATGATCCCCCCGGTCGCCGCCGCTGCTTTCGGAACTGTAAAAAACAGACGGTTCCTCCACCAGAAAATATGTTCCGCTGCCGCCGTCATTCTGGGCCCGGTAATCATGGATTTTCAGGTGGTCTAGTTTTTTCTACAGAAAAAAATCTGTTTTTAAGTGGAACTC
>CAYNYI010000212.1:0-1581 GCA_964401455.1 uncultured Fibrobacterota bacterium | reverse complement strand
TAAAAATGACAAAGAGCAGGAATTCTATATAAACCAGTCTCCGTCAATCACGCTCTCCATTTCAAAAAAGCCCTCCGGAAATGTAATAAGAACAAATAATGAGATAAAAGAATTTTTAAAAGGATATTTCGACAATGAAGCCCCCGAAGGTCTGGGATATGACCTTTTTACAGATACATCGGTACAGATAAAGGACTCCATAGATAAGCTTGTAAACAATGCGGCGATGGGGTTTGTACTGGTGATGCTGATACTCTGGATATTCCTGGGCCTCAGAAACGGTATCCTCACCGCCATAGGAATACCGGTTGCCTTTGCCTCCACTTTTATATTCATGACATTTTACGGTGAAACACTCAACGGTAATTCCTTGTTCGGTCTTGTGCTTGTTCTAGGTATGATAGTTGACCATGCCATTGTGATAGTCGAGAATTCATACCGCCATCTTCAGCACGGAAAAAATATCGTCAGGGCGACAATCGACGGGACAAACGAAGTCTTCTGGCCGGTAGTAACAGCGACACTCACGACAATAAGCTGCTTTCTGCCACTTATGCTTCTCCCGGGGCTCATGGGTAAATTTTTCAGGATAATACCTCTTGTTGTTTCTTTCGCGCTTGTATCCTCTATGATAGAAGCGCTTATAATACTGCCTTCGCATTTTTCAGAATGGGCAAAACTCGGCAAGGAAAGAGGTGCCGGTTTTTTCAACAGGATACAGGAAAAATACCGGATAATAATGAGAATGCTCTTTAAAAGAAGATACCTGACGCTTACTGCCGTTTTCGGATTATTCGTACTCTCAATAATATCTACCGTAATTGTTGAAAAAGATTTTTTCAGCGATGACGATATAGGATATTTTTTCGTATATATCGATCTACCTGCCGGTTCTCCGCTTGAGAAAACGGATGAAGTTCTGAGGCGCTACGAAAACGCTCTTATGCCGGGGGTCGGAAAAGGAGACATCAAGGCAGTGCTATCTACCGCGGGTCTTCAACAGCGGGAAACCGAATGGGTTACGGAACCCCATGTCGCAAGCATGACAATTGATCTGGTAAAGGCGGATCAACGCAAAAACAGTTACATTGAAATAATGGACCATGTACGCAAAAAACTGAGCAAAGTACCGGGAGCTGATAAAGTAGAAGTGGCTCCCGTTGCCTCAGGCCCGCCGGTTGATCCTCCGGTTGTATTCCAGATATATTCCGATAACCTGGACGAGCTTAGAGAAGTAACCGGAAAAATGGCTTCAAAGTTCAGAGAATACGAAAAGTTGTATGAAATAAAAACAACTCTCGACCTCAAAAAAACCGAGATCCGGGTAATTGTAGATGAATCAAAAGCGGCCGAATACGGACTTAATGCCGCAATGGTCGGCATGGAAATCCGAAGAGCCATCGAAGGCGAAAAAGCAGGGGTGTTCCGTATAGACAATGACGAAATCGATATCATAATAAAATTTGACGAAGACCGTTTCAGCGGAGTAAACGACATAAAAAGCATGAAATTCCGTTCAATGTCCGGAGCAATGATACCGTTTTCAAACATCGCCGCTCTGGAACGGGTAAAAGCAATCCC
>CAYNYI010000211.1:0-1700 GCA_964401455.1 uncultured Fibrobacterota bacterium | reverse complement strand
GTATATTTGAAGTACCTGCTAATATTTATGAAACGACTAAGAATGAAGGTGATGCAGCCGGTGCTACGACCGGGGTTCTGACAGGGCTGTTACGTTTTGGGACGCGAGAAGTAGTGGGGGTTTTTGAAATTGTCACTTTCCCTGTCGGCATGAAGCCTATTATTAAACCGGCTTATCCAACCGATCACGGTCTCTTCAGTGGTATCTTTGTACAAGAAGATCGCTATGAGTATGTTCCGGAAGATGCTTGGGATGTCGGTCTCCCAGGGGGCGATTAAGTGTGGCGTTTAAGCGAGGCAGGTAAGAGACGCGAGTAAGCGAGCGCTGCAGTTTTGAAAATTATAAAGAGAGTGCCGAGTTTCTCAAATGGAACTCGGCAATCTTTTTTTATGAGTTTCCGCTATTGTTGTAATAGTTGCACAGATCAGTCACAGGACATTCACGACATGCAGGCTTTGCTGCCTTGCAAGTGTAGCGTCCGTGAAAGACCAGAAGATGGCTGAGATCAGTCCAGATTGATTTCGTCGGATATAGCTCCATCAGATCCTGTTCAATCTTCTCAGGGGTTTTCTCCGTACTCAGCCCCAGCCGGTTTGACACTCGCTTCACGTGCGTATCTACGGCGATGCCGGGGATTCCAAACGCGTTCCCTAAAATTATGTTCGCCGTCTTCCTGCCGATTCCCGGTAAAGCTGTTAAAGAATCTATATCTTGCGGAATTTTACTGTTATGATTCTTTCTAAGCTCTTCCATTAATTTCTGCAGACTTTCAGATTTCCGTCGATAGAACCCGAGCGGGCGAATATCATCTTCTAACTCCGAGCGGGGGACTTTCAGATAATCAGCGGGGCTTTGATATTTTTGGAATAGGTACGGCGTTATCTTGTTGACTTTTTTGTCGGTGCACTGGGCCGAGAGAATGGTTGCTACGGTCAGCTCCAGCGGATTGCTGTAATTAAGCTCTATCGTAGCATGGGGGTATTTTCCTGCCAGCCGTTGGTATATTTCGTGCGCTTTGTTTTCAAGTTTTTTTGGTGACATGATTCCCTTATTATAAAGTTGAAGTTTATGTTTTTAAATAAACCAGCATTTTTCATGAATTATTCAGGTTAATTTATATGTTTCCGCAAGGATTGCAAAATTTGCTTTAAACAAAGCTGATAATATTTCTGTCCCAGCGGGCAGGATCACGAGCGTTACGGAAATTGACTACCGTATGGCTTACTCCGAAAATAAATTCACGACTGGACTTTCCGGGCTTGACGACTTACTGCATGGTCTTCGCCCGGGTGATAACGTCGTGCTTCAAACCGGTTCAATCGACGAATACCGACCTTTTGTGGAGCCATTCTATAAAACCGCGGTCTCTACCGGGAATAAGCTGATTTATTTCCGGTTTGCACGCCATCAGGATTTGATAGATGAAGGGGACGGGGTGGAGATTTATAGACTCCATCCGGAAGATGGATTTGAGCGTTTTATTACGGAAACCATAGAGATAATAACAAAGGCGGGGCGAGGGGCTTGTTACGTATTCGACTGCCTGTCTGAACTCGCCGTGGACTGGTACAGCGATCGAATGCTCGGTAATTTTTTTATGCTGGTATGTCCTTATCTCTACCGTCTTGATACTATTGCCTATTTTGCTGTCCTCCGCAATAACCATTCATCGCTTGCCATTGATGCTATCTCCAATACAG
>CAYNYI010000210.1:0-1709 GCA_964401455.1 uncultured Fibrobacterota bacterium | reverse complement strand
GGTGGCCGACCCTACGGCTTATCCGCCCTACGGGTTACAGGCTTTCTTTGATAGTTCTCTGGTTTTTTGCCAATCCACCAGTTCCGCAAATCATCGTCTACCGACCACCGACCACCGACCACCGACAGTATCCCATCTGAGCAATAGGTTAGGGTTTATAGGGGATGGTTTCCAGGTAAAGGTTTTCATTGCTTTCGGCGATTTTTAGGAGCGCGTCTGTAAAGCCGGATTGGCTGAAAATGATGTAGTTTCTCCGGGTTTGCACATCGGAAGGCACTTTTTTCGATTTTTCGATCAACTGGTAAAAAATGTTTGCATCGATTTTCTGTCGGCTGTATTTACACTCCCCGAAAATCATATCCGACTCGTTTTCGGCGATGCCGACGAGGTCAATTTCCGTGTCTTTGTCCCACCACCTGCCGACTTTCAGGAGTTTTAAAGGTATTTTTTGTTCGATCGTCAAATCCATTAGATGGTTTCTGCAGATATCTTCGTAGATGAAGCTGACGTGATTTTCCCTGAAATTGGCTTTGATTTTCTCGATCACCGGCCCTGAATTCTCAATTTCAAGATAGCTTCGGTATGGATAGACGAACCTGAACCAGAAGCTGATGAAGTTATCTTTAAGCCTGTACAAGCCTTTTTTGCTTTTTTCCGGATTTCTCTCCGTAACCGGGACTTCTCTTGTGATAATGTCCAGATCCTGAAGGGTTTTTAAATATTTGGTAATCGCGGATTGGCTGACACCGAGGGCCGATGCGATTTTGCCCAGTTTTCTGTTGCCCGCGGCAATGGTTTTGATGATCGAAAAATAAGTGCCGGTTTCTCCGAACTCCTGCTCAAGCAAAAAGACGGGCTCTTCGTATAAAAAACTGCGCTTGGAAAGAATGTTGTGTTCGATGGTCTTAAAAATATCTTCAGCAGGCTTTAACAGTTCAATATATTTGGGCACCCCTCCGGTAACAGCATAATATTCCAACAGGTTCATTGTCGACGGGTTGTTGTAAAACAGGTGATAATGCTTAAAAGGTATCTGGTTCAGCCGTATTTGTCCGGTCCGCCTGCCATACAAGGGGCTTGAATAAGAAAGCGTTTGCTTAATCATCATGCCCACAAGTGAGCCGCATAAAATCATCATGATATTGGCTTCTGCCAGGCAATGGTCCCAGATTTTCTGCAAAATGGACGGAAAGGAGGGGTTCGTCTTTCCCAGGTATTGAAATTCGTCGATGACGACCACTTTTTTGACATCCGGCTGATAGTCTCTCAATAGGGTCAGAATTTCTTCCCATTCCAATACGACGTCTTTTTTTAAGAATCGATTGCCCGTGAAGTCGGCAACATTTACCTGGACATTTTTTTTGTTTTCCCTTTCGGATTCTTCCGTGGCCACAAAATAGAAAGCGGTTTTGTCTTCAATGAAATGCTTGACCAGGGTGGTTTTTCCAATTCGTCTTCTTCCGTACAGGATAACAAGGGAGGCCCTTTCTTGACGGAATTCATCTTCAAGGAATTGGAGTTCATTGGCTCTGTTGATAAATTGGGGCATAATTATTATACTTTCAATTATAATAAATGAGAGTATAATAATTTTTTATTGGAATCAAGGAGATTTTTTATCCTCAAGTTCTATTGGTGGATGCGCTGTCGCTTATCCACCCTACGGCTGTTTCGCGTAAGTAGCACAACCGCCTAATGGTTAATGGTTA
>CAYNYI010000209.1:0-1740 GCA_964401455.1 uncultured Fibrobacterota bacterium | reverse complement strand
AGACGTCAGGGTTGTTAATTTAAGTCTTCTTAATACCGACTGGTATATAGAACAGCTTATAGATTATGAGCCTAGTCTTGATTTGTCCTTTGAGTCGGGCGGAAAAGACTATTTCGCTGTTTACGATGAGCAGTTCCGTCCACGCGCTGTAAATACAAAGGAGGATTTTCTCCGAATTATGAATCACAGACCGAACAGGCTTGAAAAACCAAAAGCAATGAAGATTGCCGGATGTGAGGACATTATACCGGCCCGCGACAAAAGATCCATGTTTCAGATACAGCATTATATGATAGCCAATATCGTAGAATTTAATGACTGGAAAAGACCGGTTTATTTTGCGGTAACTGTTTCCGAAGACGCCAGAATGGGGCTGTTTAACGGCTATTTGCGTTTTGAAGGACTTACAAGCAGACTTTATCCGGAAAAAGTGCAGAATACCGACAGAAACGATATGGCCAGGCTTCGTCATAATCTTGACAAGGTTTACAGATATACAAATCTCGGAAAAAAAGATGTTTTTATTAATCAGGAAACCCGCAGACTTTTAAACAACTATGGAGCGGCTTTCATGACATATTCTGACGCATGCCAGTCTGAAGCTGAAGATATCAGAAAGAAAATCGAATTTCTCGGAGATGATGCAAAGGCGGCCGGGGTTAAAGTTGACTCTCTGGAAAAGGCCGTGGATTCTCTGGATGCAGAGGTTGAAGAGAAAACCTCTCGTCTTCTGTCTTTATTGCCTCTCAACTGGAGAATGAGTCTTATGACTGCCGAAATGTACCGGAAGGCCGGTAAAACCAAAAGAGCTTCGGAAATACTGGAGAGGCAGCTGAAACTTACTCCTGGCGACTATGATGCCCTTCGATACGCCGCGGACATGTTTTCCAGAATGAATGAAAAAGAAAAAGCGGCGGATTTTTTCAGAAAACTCATATATGAAACCGATCCCGGCCTCGACTCCGCCAGGACAAAATCGGTTGTCGTCAACCTTTTACGCATATACAGCGAGACCGGAAAAGAAAAAGAGTTTGAAGAGCTTATAAATTTCTGGAAATTAAGGGAGCCTTCGAGCGAAGAACCTGAAAGAATAAAGCAGTATCTTAGGAGTTCTTTCCCCGCTGGTAAAAGCGGAGGAGAAAGAACTGAATGAATCTACTCGTTGTTGTATGGAAGGATCCGTTACATCCTGATACCGGAGGTGTTGAACTCAATTGCGCCGAAGTTTTCTCCCGTATCGCCGCCTCAGGTAATTCGGTCTCCCTTCTCAGTCACAGGTTTAAGGGGGCAGCGGAAGAAGAAGATTACCGCGGCATACGGATAGTACGGCGGGCCGGGCCGGGTTCTTTTCTCGTGTATCTGCGCAGCAAGCTTGCATCATTTGTTCTTGAGGGCGGGTATGACGCGGTTGTTGACATCGTTGACAGTATTCCTATGTTCGCGGCCTGTTTCAGTGGCAGGCCTTCTGTTGTGCTTTTTCATAAAATAGCAGCTTCGTCTTTCTCTGTCGATATGAGGGCTGTTTATTCGGCGGTGTTATTTCTTAGACGTTTTTTTCTTTGAAGATGCTACAGCCGCTTTTTTCATGCTTCGGTTTCTAAAAGCACTCTTTCTATGCTCATAAAAAAAGGCTTTTCTAATGATAAAGGCCGAATAATTCAATACGGAGTTGATGCGATGTAATATGACTCCAAAAAATGGTTTGTTGCTTATGGCTGTTGTGTGTGGGTTGACAGGCTG
>CAYNYI010000208.1:0-1808 GCA_964401455.1 uncultured Fibrobacterota bacterium | reverse complement strand
GGCGGTATTTTTCAGGAAAGAGAAAAGTCCTCAGTATCGGTAAACTTTCCGATGCCTGGATGTCGAATGCCGCGGCTATGATAAAAAAAAGTACCTGGGTTTTCCTGCCATTTGGGAAATTCAATGCCTCGGAAGACCGCATCTGGGCATACCGGGCCGCGGCAGAGCTGGGGAAAGATATAATTTATGCCGGGGATATAACTGTTCTTCATTCTCATGATGAAAGCCCCGGAGAATATAAAAAAAGAGTGATTATGAATCATAAGGCTCAGGCCTTTTTTAGATCCGGAAGCGCCAGAAAAAGCACTGTCGCCGCCTTTGCCGGCGCTTTTGTGAGAATTATGATTTTTGCCGGGTCTTCCGGCTTTAAAAACGCATACAGTTACGCAAGGGCTTATTCATCGGCTGTCGCCGAAGTCAATCAAAATTATAAGGAGGAATCTTGATGGGAATAATACCCCCGAAAAAAATCCAGGATGTCCGTAATGTAGGTTTTATCAGCACAAGGCTTGCAGGAACAGACGGTGTTTCCCTCGAAACTGCGAAGTGGGCCTCGGTACTCGAAGAGGCCGGATATGAATGTTATTATTTCGCCGGAGAACTCGACCGTCCTCAGCATAAATCATTTCTGTCGCCCAAAGCCTACTTTAAACATGAAGAAATACTTTACACGCATCAGGAGATGTTTCGGCGCACCAGAAGGCCGCCGGAGATGACAGAGAATGTTGACAACCTGAAAAAAGAATTAAAACAGGATCTTTATGATTTTATCGATAAATTTAAGCTTGATCTTATAATCGCCGAAAATGCTCTTGCCATTCCGGCCAATATTCCTTTGGGGCTTGCAATTACCGAGGTCATTTCCGAAAAAAATATTCCTACCATCGCCCATGATCATGATTTTTTCTGGGAGCGTAAACGTTTTTTGAAAAGCTGTGTCTGGGATTACCTCAATATGGCTTTCCCGCCGCATCATCCCGCAATTAAGCACTGTGTGATAAATACCTCGGGGCAGAACCAGATAGGTCTTCGTACAGGGGCTTCGGCGGAGCTTGTTCCCAATGTTATGGATTTTGAAAACCCACCGCCTGCGCCAGATGAGTACTCATCGGATGTCAGAAAGGCACTCGGGATAGGAGATGATGAACTGTTTATTCTGCAGCCTACGAGAATAGTACAGAGGAAGGGCATAGAACATGCGATAGAGCTTGTACACCGTCTTGGCAGAAAAGCGAAACTTGTTATTTCCCATTCTTCCGGCGATGAGGGTGACAGTTATGCGGCAAGGATAAGGGAATACTCGGCTCTAATGAAGGTTGAGGTTGTTTTTGCTTCAGGCATTATAGGAGAATTCCGGGCAAAATCTCCCGAAGGCAATAAAATATACAGCCTTCAGGATGTGTATCCTCATGCGGATCTCGTTACCTATCCCTCAACTTTTGAAGGGTTCGGAAACGCTTTTCTTGAGGCGGTTTATTTCAATAAACCCATAGTAATAAATAATTACTCAATATATTCTCATGATATAAAACCGAAGGGTTTTAAGGTGATTGAAATCGACGACTATATTGAGGGCAGCACAATACAGGAAATTAATTCAATTCTCGATAATCCGGAAAAGGCCCGCGAAATGGTAAAAACAAATTATAATCTCGCTTTGCGTTATTACAGTTATAAAGTGCTTCGTCAGAAACTCAAATATATTGTCGGAGAATTTTTCGGAGCATAAGGAATTTCGTGCCTGTACCTTTTTGTGCCTGGTGTGCGTGTTAGGTAATTCGAGGACACTTTTCCAAAAACGCAACCGG
>CAYNYI010000207.1:0-1838 GCA_964401455.1 uncultured Fibrobacterota bacterium | reverse complement strand
CCAGAATACTACAATACCCCAGATGAAAATGTTTTTAACCAGGCTCGGTCCTAATTCTCATACTGTGGTCAATGGTGATGTTACCCAGGTTGATCTTCCTGAAAATACTGAAAGCGGTCTTATTCACGCGCGTAAGATTTTAAGTGGTATTTCTCAGATTAGTTTTGTAAAATTCACTGAGGCTGATGTTGTTCGTCATCAAATAGTTAAAAAAATTATAGATGCTTATGAGAAGCGATGATGAATTTTCATAAACCAAACTCTATAAAATGGGGAGTTTTTTGAGTGCCGACTACAAAAGAAGAAATTCAAAAAAAACGCCAGAAGCGTTTGAACTGGTTAATTGTTACTCTTCTGGTCCTTGCTGTGATAGTGCTGTCGGCCCCAACAACCCATTATTACGACCTTTCCGACATTGAGATAGATCAGCCCAGCCCCCGTGATTTTCGTGCGGATAGTGATTACAGGATCCTGGATGAGATTAAAACTGAAACGCGTCGTGAGGAGCAACTGGCTCAAATAAAACCCCGATTTATAAAACTCAAGCAGCGTGAACAAGCTGTAATTGACGGTATAGAACAGGAAATCGAGGCTATTCGCAGCGGGGAACGGGAAGCCGTAGTGGATACTGCTTCTGTTTCCGGACAACAATGGCAGGAGCTTCATCAGGCTGCTGTTCAAATAGCCCGCTTTCTGTTAAAACAGGGAATAATTCTTGATAAAACAGTTTTTGAACTGTTTGAATTTCAATCAACCGGGGAGCTGGTTGAACTTGCCGACAAAGATCCGCGCGTTGAGATCAGGCAGCGCGAAGTCAGTCTTGAAGAATTCGAGCACCAGGTGGTGGGCCTTGATCATTTGTCGGTCTGGGCAGATGATGTTCTGAATGGACTCTATAGTGATTTTGAACACAATAATCTCGTCAAAGAACTTCTGGAGCGTAATATCGAACCGAATCTGGTTTTTGAAGAGGATAGATTTCTGAACAGAATTGAAGAAGTTAAAGATGAGGTGGGCCCTTTTTATATAAATATTCAGGAAGGCGAAGTAATACTCTCCGCCGGTGAAATAGTTTCCGAAGATGTTTATGTTCTTCTCCGGCGGATGAATCGCGCCGAAGTTAAGTTCAGAATTTTTGGCGGTATAACCCGGCTGGGAATAGTTTTGCTGGGGATGGGTTTTATCTTTATTTACTTAAGGGAATACCGGCCGGATTTCTTTGAAAAATACAATTTGCTTGCTGTGATTGCAATTATTATTGCTGGACTTGTTGCTGCAGCCCGGATTTTACAAATCATGCAGCCTCATCTACCGTCAGGTATAGAGTATGGTTTCCCCTATACGGCTGCTATTATTTTGCTGGCCATCCTGATCTCCCCCCAGATGGCTCTATTGATTTCTCTGTTTCTCTCCCTGCTTGCTGTTAGTTTTTTTGGGTTTGGTTTTGAGTTGTTTGCGCTTTATTTACTTGGAGGACTGGCCGGTCTTTTTTCTGTCAAAGATATAGATCGCCGCACAGAACTGATGCGCAGCGGTGCGATAGTTGCCGCCGTCCAGATTTATGCGGTCTTTCTGTTTTATATTATAAGAACAGGTAATGTTCTGGAACTCGAACTTGGTGTTAAACTCGCCTGGGCTGCATTTAATGGGGCTATTCTTGTTCCTTTTGTGGTTGTCGGGATCCTGCCGTTTCTGGAAAACGGGTTTAATATTACGACTAATTTTAAATTGCAGGAGCTTGCTGACCTCAATCATCCTCTGCTGCAGAAATTATTTATTAAGGCTCCGGGTTCTTACCAGCATAGCATTATGCTGAGTAATCTATGTGAACAGGGGGC
>CAYNYI010000206.1:0-1858 GCA_964401455.1 uncultured Fibrobacterota bacterium | reverse complement strand
TAACACAATTAATTTAAATAATTACTTTGTCCAATTCCATCTGAAGCAAAACAAGAGAAAATCTCGCATTATTTTTAATTATTGAATTCACGGCTGCTCCTTTAGCTTTCTTTGCATTTCAAAAGATTGTTAATTACTTTCGATATCATAAATCGAAGGGCTTTTGTTTTGTATGATGAGTGGTTGAATGTGCCGATTATGTATGATTCCGTTACAGGATGATAAAACATAAACGCTCCCGTGACTCCTACGCATCCCCAGCAGTTGAATTTTGACGGCATAAGAACCGGGACAGTCACAAACTTCCATATAGAATAGCCGTAGCGCATCCCTATGGCGGGAAACCCCATTGGTTTGTCGTCAGCGATCATTCTTTTAAGGGTTTCTTCTTTCAGCAGTTCATTATTTACAAGCGCCTTCATAAATACTAAATATTCTTCGAGCGGCGCGATTACACTGGACCCGGCGTGATCTAAAGGGGAGATGCCTGCTATTTTCGTGAAATCGGTATTATCTATGAATGCCGGAGCAGTTGGGTATTGAGATGGTTCTTCGGGTTTTGTAAAGTCGTTTGTATATGCGTGCTTCATACCCAGCGGCTTAAAAATCATTTCATGAAGAACCTTTTGGAAGGGTTTTCCCGTGATATTCTCAATTATCAATCCCAAAAGGAAGTAGTTTGTGTCTGTATATAAATGTTTTTCGCCGGGTTTTGATCTTGGTGTTAAGTTTTGTTTACCCCAGAGAATTGCTTCTCTTGTAGTGATCTTCATGCCAGGCTCATTGATTTTCTTTTCAAAAAGAGGGAAAAACACGTCGTCTAATCCTGAAGTCTGATTCAGTAAATGGGCAACAGTTATTTCATTAGAATAGTCTTTGCCTTTCAAAACGTGGAGATTTTTCATTAATTCTTCGTCGAGATGTTTATTGATTCTGTCATCAAATAATAGTTTCTTACGGTCTTGGAGCATTCCGATGACAGCCGCTGTAAACAGTTTGCCCACGCTGGCAAGATGGTTCGGCTGCCTCGGATCCGCTTCGGTATCTCCTGTTCTGCCTTCCGCGAGATTTATTTCGACACCCAGTTTGTCTGAATTAACAAGGAGGAATGCGTTTTTAACGGTTTTGTCGTTTTTTATCTGAGCCCTGAAAGATTGCTCAATTTTTTTTATTGTTTCGTCTCGGTTCATTTATTTCCCTCATTTTTCAGCTTATCAGGGCGTTCTTTGTAATGCCGCCGTACGGCCTTTGGCGAAGACGGCGGGGGTGTAATGATGGTAAAAATAAGTTTTTCGATTAGCAGTTCCTAAACATTTTCCCGTTCGGAGCCGGGCTTGTGGAAACGGTATTAAATGGAGTGTGGAGCTCAGGTCTGTCTAAATTAAAATCCAGGCGGAGAACAGGCCAAACAAGGTGCTGTACAAAATTGCTTCTAATTGTATTGTCCAGAAATTTTTTTTTGTGACAAAAGGTTTCTTCAAGTAGAGCAATCCTTCTATTGTATTGGAGAATGGTATAGCACTTGAGAAATCTGCGTAGATAAACATAAGGCCGCCCATGAACAGGAATTGTATTCCGAATGACAGCTCCCGGAGGTAGGGCAAAATCGGATAAAGCACCAATGACATTAGGATACTTCTGAGAAACTGAGACGGCAAAAGCAGCTTTGCCACTCTTTTACTCTCCTGTTTATCCTCCATATCCCTGAAAAACGAACTGTAGAGTCTGTCTTTCCCCTCATAAATTTTCTTTGCAAGCTGCAGGTCGACAATCCCGGCAATAATGTAGCAAACAAGATGAACCTGTATCCTGTCAGCTAAAAGTGGACCATTGTCGTAATATTTTAAATAGACACTTT
>CAYNYI010000205.1:0-1960 GCA_964401455.1 uncultured Fibrobacterota bacterium | reverse complement strand
TAGGGGTAATTGAAGGCCAGGTGGAAGTCGCTGACCGTGAAGAAGGCAGAACGGTTCAGGTTAAGCAGGGTACAGAGGCCCGTGTACGAAGGGGAAAACCGCCTTCTGAACCCGCTTCTATGGACGAAAGACGCACCAGGTCGATTCGTAAGCTTATAGGCGGAGAGAGAATGGAAAGAATAAAAAAACGGGCTGAGAATTACCGGTCTGAATTAAAAGAGCGGGGCAGCAGAGAGATTAAAAAGAGATTTATTTCAGGCAAAAAAGAAATTCGCCGTCTCACAGATCAACTTGGCGATGAGATTAAAAAAGAAGCGCGTCGTGAGATAAATAATGTGAAAAAAGAATTAAACGCGCATAAGGAAGAAGCTGTCAGGAAAATTAAAAAGGACATCTCGAGAGAAAAAGAAGAAGCCGTGCGGAAGTTGCGTAAACGAGTAGACCGCGAAAAAGACAGGGCCCGGGAAAAGGTTGAGAATCTAAAAAAGGATGCCGTAAGGCGTGCTCGAAAACAGACCAACAAAGCGGCCGATAATCTGAAAAGACGAGCCAGGAAATCTACTGATGCGGTCCGTAAAGAAATTGAGGATAAAGGTAAGGATGCGGTTAAAGACCTTAAGGACCGTATTAATGAGAAGGTAGATGAAGTCCTTGAATAGAAGAATTACCGGCAGTTTAACAGACGTCATAATAGCTCTCAGGCCAAGGTATCTTCTTCTGCCTCCGATTCTTATAGCTCTCGGAGCATTGTCGGCGGCCCTGTCTGGGAAATTCAATATAAAATACTCTCTTTTATGCCTGCCGGGGCTTGTCTTTCTGCATTCAGCCGTTAATATCCTTAACGATTATCACGACTATTATTCCGGGATCGATTTTAATACATGCATTACACCTTATAACGGGGGAAGCGGTCAGCTTGTATCGGGGAAAGTTTCCCCGGCCGCTGCGCTTTTGACTGGTTTGGCACTTTTTATTTTCGCTGTTCCCTTTGGTATTTTTTTTATTGCCGTGCGTGGCCCGGTAATGTTCTGGATTTTTTCAGCAGGCGCTGCGCTGCTTTTTTTATATACCGGATTTTTGACCAAAATCGGTTACGGCGCCGCTGAGCTGTCAGCCGGTCTCGGTCTTGGTGCTTTACCTGTTGCGGGAGTGTTTTATATTAATACCGGAAGTTTTTCCTGGGATATTATTTTGCCTGCGATTATATCAGGGGTTTTTGTGTTTAACCTTTTATTCCTGAATGAGTTCCCGGATATGGAGGCCGATAAGTCCGGGGGGCGCAGAACTTTACCTGTCATGGCCGGACGCAGATCATGCTCCCGTATTTACGCTGTTACCGGTTTATTACCGTTTTTTATGCTTATTTCAGGTATAATTTTTGGGGCTTTGCCTATAGAATCAATAGTCATGTTTTTTGCTTTTCCTATGGCTTTACTCGTTGTTTTTAAAGTTTTTAAAACAAAGGGGATAGTTGAATCCGGAAATGCCCAAGCTCTGAATACAGCGGTTGTTCTTATTTCCCAGCTTTTTCTGGCCGCAGGCATGGCATTAAGCATAATTTGGTAAAAGGTTTTGTATTGAAAGCTGTTGTACTTTTCTCCGGTGGTCTTGACAGTATACTGGCCGTAAGGATTCTTCAGGAACAAGGTATAGAGGTCCTGCCGGTTTATTTCTCCGGCCCTGTTTTTTCCGGTAATGAGCAAAACGTCAGAAAAAAGCTTTCATGCATCGCTCCTTTTATCGGTGGAATTGATGTAAAGTGTATTGAGTTAAAGGATGATCTGATGGACATAATCCGTTCCCCGGTTTATTACCGGGGAAGAGGATTAAATCCATGCCTGGACTGTCATGCGCTTTTTATGAAGCAAGCGGGGAAGTATATGGAAGCAATGAGGGCTTCCTTTATAGCCTCGGGTGAAGTACTGGGACAGCGTCCGATGTCTCAGCAGAAACAGGCAAT
>CAYNYI010000204.1:0-2032 GCA_964401455.1 uncultured Fibrobacterota bacterium | reverse complement strand
CCGCTTATATTTGATAAAACAGGTCTCGACCCCGCGATTGCCGCCGGGCCTTTTGTGCTTGGTATGGTAGATTTTCTCGGAGTATTCTGTTATCTTTCTCTCGTTACTTTTTTAATGAACACTTTTAATCTTTTCCGGGTTGGGGAGGTACTTTAATGAAGTATGAAATTAGCTCATCGAAAGACTCTGCCGCCGAAATTAAAATTTCCGGCGTGCTGCTTGATTCCGGAGGCCTTGTGGATTTTCGTGAGTCTATACAGGATTTGTCTGATAAAGGTATAAAAAGTATTATGCTTGATATGAAAGATGTCGACATGATCGGTTCTATATGGTTGGGAGCGTTACTCTCAATTCATAACAGCTTATCTTCCGAAGGCGGAGGAGTGAGTATGAAAAACTGCGATGAGCATATCAAAGATACTTTCAGAGTGATCGGATTCAATAAGGTTATGAATATAAGCTGATTCTGTTTTTATGAAAACCATACAAAGAAAAAAAGACGGAGTTTACTGCCTGGTCCTGAATGAAAAAATAAAACAGGCGGACGCATATAAGGTTTTTGAGGAGATTTCTCTGACAAAATTTTCCAAGCAGGGCTATGCAGTCCTTGATGTCGGTATCGAACAGTTTTTCAATTCAGAAAAACTGGCTTTCTTTTCAAAAATCAAGAACCTTATTGACAGAGAATACGGTAAGAAAAACGGTAATTTGGTTTTAATTAACTGTTCCGATGAATGTCTGAATGTTATGAATATTACAAAGCTGGACAGAGTTATACCAGTATTCTCTTCTTTCGAGGATTTTAAAAAAGAATTTGTTCCTCCGGATAAGGTGCCTAATGAGCAGTATTCAGAAACAGAAAAAGAACTGGAGATAACAAAACAGGGTATGATTGATATCATGTCGTACCTGGAAAAAGTAAATAAGGACCTCGCCCTGAAGGAAAAAAGTATAAGGACTCTTCTTTCTCAGAAAGATGAATTTATGGGAATGGCCGCGCATGACATAAGAAGTCCGCTCAGTACTGTGCTTACGGCAACTGAAATCCTTTTGGACGGACCGCTCGGGCCTTTGAACAGCGAACAAAAAGAATTTGTAAAGAGTATCTCGGAATCGGCCGAAGCATGTCTTATGCTTTTAAATGATATACTTGATGTTGAAAAGATTGAGTCCGGGAAGCTGAGCCTTAAACCAGAAATGAATCTTCTTTCAGAGATTGTTAAGCATGTGGTCGCGTCTAATGAAATTTCCGCCGCAAAGAAAGAGATAAGGATCGTGGGAATCTATCCTGAATCTGAGAAGCCGGTTATATTTGATCCTGTACGGATAAGGCAGGCTGTTATGAACATCATAAACAATGCCGTAAAGTTTACTCCCCGCGGAGGCACAGTAGAAGTATTAGTCAAGCATAATGACAATGGGGGGGCTTTGGTTGAAATAACAGACGACGGGCCCGGAGTAAGCAAAGACGAAGCTCCGAAGCTTTTTGGATATTTTCAGCAGCTCAGCACCAAGCCTACCGCGGGTGAACACGGTACGGGGCTGGGTCTGGCGATTACCAAAAAAATAATAGACCTTCATCATGGTGAAACCGGATTCAGGAACATAGAGGGCAGGGGGGCTTGTTTCTGGTTTTCTATCCCTGCCGGTACAAACTGAAATACGCCTTCTTTTTCCGCATTGTCTGCTCTTTGCTAATTTATTTATTTTACTTCACCGAATAAAATGAAGAATTTTTGGATTTTATAAAAAGGCTATATTATGGAACAGTTGGCTAAAGAACTTAACGATATTCTTTCTTCCGAAAGCCCCGCAGTCTTCGAGTCTCTTTCAGATTTGGGTAAAAAACTGTTTTTCCCGATTAAAGGCGTAGTCGCTCAGAGCGCCGAAGCCGGGCGGAAAGCAAAAAAATATAACGCTACTGTCGGGATTGCCAGAGAAAAGGGACAGGCCATGCATCTGCCCTCGGTAATAAAATATTTAAACGGCATTTCTCCCGATGACTCACTTACTTACGCTTCCAGCTATGGTC
>CAYNYI010000203.1:0-2096 GCA_964401455.1 uncultured Fibrobacterota bacterium | reverse complement strand
ACTAAGCTTTCAAGCAGCCGCCGAATTTACAGAAAGAAAGATACACTCTCAAAAGTCGGCGGTACGCTCATGTGAAGTTTCGCAGGCATTATATCGGAAAGGTCGTATAATGACAAAGATGTTTGGTGAGAATAAACGCCTTGTGGAACACCCATGCGGTTTCTTGACCATAGAGACCATAGGACATATTGTCCGTTCTCCGAAACAGGATAACGCGCAAGGCGGTATATGCCCCTCCATTCTCTTATCCAGTTGCCCGAACGTACATGATAAGGGTGGGTGCTGTCTTTATAACCCGCTTTTACAGCCTGGCCGGCAGTAAAGTAACCCTGCTGTCCGGCCGCTATCTTATAAAGACTTTCTTCTGGTTTTAAGCACATATAATGTCTAATTCCTCAAATATTTTTAGGAAATATACAACAGTATCTTGCGCTTATTCAATGTTTTTCCCCTTTTTTCTTAAATTAATGTACCCAAGTTCCCTGCTGTAAGCACCGATAATTAATTTCCCATAATCACCGGGAAAAGACTTCCCGATAAAGGGGGCATTCCCCGATTCCTGCTGAAATTCGTTGCCAGCACATTATTGGACAAATTATAGATCGTATTGATATTTTGCGGATTAGAAGTTGAACTTCTAATCCGCGGTATGCCAGGCTGCCTGGGTGGTTTCTCAAAGAATGTCATTGCAGCCTCGCCGACCCGGCAATCCATATCCGGCAGGGGCATTACACATCTGGAATCAGGAATATATTGCTGTTCAATGCCCCGCCTTAATTACCTCTTCCTTTATGCTTTCTATAGTATTATTTTTGTATAAAAATATGCGTTTAAGTTCGTCAGAAAATGCCCTGAGAAGAGTCTGAATTACATGACCAAAAAACAGCTTGAATTTATTCTCTCTGAAGGAGAAGGACAGTTTATCGAGTTTAAGGAGAAACTTGATAAAAATCTGCCAAAAGAGATTGCCGGTTTCGCGAATGCATCGGGCGGCAGGATATTTCTCGGGATTTCAGATAAGGGAGAAATAAAAGGGATTACTGTAAATAATAAACTGAAATCACAAATTCAGGATATAGCAGTCAATTGCGACCCTTCAATACAAATAAGTTTTAAAGACTACCGGAACATATTAATTGTTGAAGTAAAGGAAGGGCTTAATAAACCTTATTCATGTAAAGACGGCTTCTTCATGCGGATGGGGCCGAATTCTCAAAAAATGAAAAGGGATGAAATCCTTAAATTGGCAATTAAGGGCGGAAAGGTTCGCTTTGATGAACAAATTTGTCCCGCTTTTAACTGGAAAGATTTTGATGAAGAGAAATTTGAATATTACCTTAAATTATCCGGCATATCTTATACTTTATCAAAAGAGGAAATCCTCAGAAACCTTCGCATATTAACAGATGAAGGGATGACTAATGCCGGGATTTTGTTTTTTGCAAAATCTCCGTCTAAATACATAATTACATCAAAGATAAGGTGTGTCCATTTTAATGACACTGAGAGAGTAGAAATCCTTGACAAGAAAGAAATTGACAGGGGGATTATCGGAAATATTGAATATGCTGTAAATTACATAAAAGAATTGGTTCCCGTAAGATTTAAAATAGAAAAATTAGCCCGCGAAGAATTTCCCGAATACCCGGAAGCGGCATACCGCGAAGCAATTACAAATTCTATTATACATTTTGATTATTTCGAAGGTTCAAATATTGCCATCGAAAAACTGAAAGATTCGGTGGTGATTAATAACAAGGGTGAACTGCTTTTTGATAAAAAGGAGTTTGGAAAAAAAAGTGAGCAGAGAAACAGGCTTGTCGCCGACCTGCTCTCCAGGACTCATTTTATGGAAAAGGTGGGGACAGGAATAAACCGCATAAATAAGTCCTGCCAGAATAATGGAAATAAAATTGAGTTCAGATTTACGGATTCTTTTTGGGTAATAATATCTTCGAATCGGGTTAACCCCCAAGTTAACACACCACTTACACTAATGCAACAGAACACGCAAACCATCCGAAAACACCTTGACGAACAACATCCCATAAACACTCAGATAAACCACGAGAAAATCAAAAAAACACAAAAATACG
>CAYNYI010000202.1:0-2122 GCA_964401455.1 uncultured Fibrobacterota bacterium | reverse complement strand
GGGATCTCGGTGCTTAGGGAAAACGTGGTTGCGGTGTATCCCTGCCGGAAAACAAGAAAAAAGGCATCAGGGTGCAAGGCCGCCTCCGAAAAGGACTGGGAGGCGGAATATCTCGACCTTCGTCTCGCGGTCAGAACAGTAAAAGGAGTCGGCGGCGCAGTTTCTCATATAAACAAATACGGTTCCCGCCATACGGAGTCTATAATAACAAAGAGTGCGGCGAAGGCGAAGGAATTTATTGAAAAGGCCGATTCTTCCTCCATAATGTGGAACGCTTCCACCCGGTTCAGCGACGGAGGGGAATACGGCCTCGGGGCGGAAATCGGAATTAGCACTGATAAAATTCATGCGAGGGGTCCTATGGGAGCCTATGATCTTACAACATATAAATGGATTGTCACCGGTAAAGGGCAGATCCGCGAATAACTACAACCTGAAAGGATTCAATTTTATGGATTACATGGAAAAAGCGAAATTTGATGATAAGGGTCTTCTTACCTGTATTGTTCAGGATTATTCTTCGGGCAAGGTTTTGATGTGCGCCTTCATGAACCGTGAAACTCTCAAAATGACTGTGGAAACGGGGAAAATGACATATTGGAGCCGCTCAAGGCAGAAAGTCTGGATCAAGGGGGAGAGTTCAGGTAATGTTCAGACGGTAAGGGAAATACGGTTTGACTGCGACGGTGACGCGGCGCTTTTCAAAGTTGATCAAAAGGGCGGTGCCTGTCATGAGGGATGGGAGTCCTGTTTTGCTTATAAAGTCTCCGATGGAGAGATCGAGGCGGATGAAAACAAGCTTTTTGACCCGTCCGAGGTATATAAGAAATAATCTGAAGTATTTTTTAAAGTAAAATTAAACTTTTCTCCGGCTTTTACCGATAATTTTAGATGAAGTTCTAATTTAAAGGTAAATCCGGTATGGTTCAGTCTGTAAACAGCAATCTTATTTCTCCTTCGGCTGCTTTCGCGGGGAAAACTCCTCTTCCTTCGATTAATGCCGCTCCTTCTTCTTCGGGTGAGGAAGCGGATGCGGATGAAATAATTGCCGAGGGTACTCCCGCGCAGCGTGTGCAGAAGTATCTTATCGAAAAGATGTTCGGCGCGAAAAAATCCGAAACGGCGCTTCGGCTCAGAGACCCGTCTTCTGAGAAGTCTTCCGCCCCGAAAAAGCCTGATAGAGAGGACACCGTTACGGTTTCTGAGCAGGCACTTGCCTATTACAGAAAAGACGATCTTGAATTTACGGTGGAGACGCCGGAGGGGGAGACTCTGCGTGTGCGTTACAGTAGGGAGGAAGGGGCTGTTTTCGGGGAGTTTTCGACTGAAGTTCAGGAGGCGGAACCCCTTGTTCTGGATCTGGACGGGGACGGTCTGGATCTTACCGATGTCAGGAAGGGCGAGTATGCTGTTTTTGATATTACGGGCGACGGCAAAAAGGAGAATGTTTCGTGGGTCAGGCCCGATGACGGTTTTCTGGCTTATGACAGAAACGGTAACGGGACTATCGACAGCGGTAAGGAGCTTTTCGGAGACCAGCACGGGGCGAAGAACGGTTTTGAGGAGCTTGCGCGTTTTGATGATAATAATGACGGGGTTATGGATTCTTCCGACTCCGTTTTCAATGATCTCCGGGTATGGTCTGACAAGAATTCAGACGGGGTAAGCCAGGCGGAGGAGCTTGGGTCGCTTTCTTCTTACGGGATTGACCGGATCAGCCTTAAGCCGGATTCTACTTCTCACCGTGTTGCGGGGAACAGGGTAGAGGGTTACTCGGATTACAGCATGGCCGGGATTACCCGCAAGGCGGGAGAGGTTTTCCTGAATTATATTGCCTGATTTTTTTCTGTAGTACATTTTCACAGTTTTATTCCTGATTCTTTCTTTTAAACAGTTTTGCTGTTTTTATGTTTGTATATCAGGGCCTTTTTTATTATTTATTCAATATACTTATGTTGATCCGCCGGGGCGGATGTTTTACAAGGTGGGTATAGCCGGCGGGGTTAGGGTGGTTATATGTAGTAAGGTAGGTATATTTGGGAGTTGTAGGCAATAATGGGCAACCCAATGACAGCGCCATCCATGGCGCTCAAAGAAAATCAAGACTCAACCAAGGTACGTT
>CAYNYI010000201.1:0-2204 GCA_964401455.1 uncultured Fibrobacterota bacterium | reverse complement strand
GGCAAGCTTTCGGCGGCCAGAGGAAGGCTTTGAGGGAGAAATCTCAAAATTTCGCTGTACCTGCAACTAAGTTTTATTTCCCATCAGCTATGTATGAATTTCTTAAAACAACTGACTGTTTTGTCCTTAAGTTGACGCGTATGCCGGACGGGGCTCAACAAGCAGTATTTTAGTACCATAATGGATCGTCAACAAAAAGTTGTCATTGATACGGAGAGTGTTTTGCCCCCGCAAAACACTCGATGGAGAAACCCCTCTCTCATGTGAGGCATTGTTCTCGATTCTGCGTAAGCTTCAATAGAAGGTTAGGGGTGCAATATATGCCGGATTGTGAGGAAATGTACAGTTGAAGAAATACATTTTTTGTGGATTTTTGATTTAGATTTGCTATTCAGTATATAATAAAATTCATATTTTTATATCAAAATATGACATATGTCCAAAATACTCATCGGCTGGCTGGCCAAAAACAACGACTTTACACAGATAGAAGGGCAGGGGATTGAAGTAAACAAAAAATCCAGCCCCAATTACCAGTTTCATCAGCATTTTT
Organism: uncultured Fibrobacterota bacterium; assembly: GCA_964401455.1. GTDB lineage: Bacteria > Fibrobacterota > OXYB2-FULL-49-7 > CAYNYI01 > CAYNYI01 > CAYNYI01. The sequence continues at coordinate 1,651 of CAYNYI010000201.1, read as the reverse complement.
ATAAACATGATAAGCACCTTGTGCTTCATACTCCGAAAGATAAGATGCTGGCAGGTAAATTGCACACGGCGATAAAGAAAGACTTCAAAGACCATGAGGTCGAACTGGTTGAGGTAAACATTATCGATCCTATCAGTCTTACAGAGATCAAACCGAAGGTGGAAAATGTGCTGATGAAGATCAGGGGGCATGAGGTTGATATTTTCTTCTCTCCCGGAACATCCATCATGCAGGTATCATGGTTTATATGCCACACCAGCATGGGAATGAATTCGCGGCTCATTCAAACAAGGTCGGGCAAATTCACAGAGTCCGGTGAGCCTGAGGTAAGCGTGATCGGAGTGGAAAAAAGTAATATCCCTTATTCTGCTGTACTGAGAGAAGAATCGGAGAAGGGCAGGAGAGGAGATTTGTTTCCCGACGATATATACCGCACAGAAACAATCCAAAAAATATATGATAGAGCCTATAAAATAGCCCAGACCGATAAGGTTACATGCCTTATAAACGGGGCAAGCGGAAGCGGGAAGGAGAACCTGGCAAAATATATCCATGAAAATTCCCCCCGGAAAGAAGAAAAATACCTGGCAATAAACTGCTCTGCCATTTCCGATCAACTGCTTGAGTCCCGTTTGTTCGGATATAAAAAGGGTGCTTTTACCGGTGCTGACAAAGACACTCCCGGGATCTTTGATGAACTGGATAAAGGGACGCTTTTCTTAGATGAAATCGGGGATATCCCGGCCTATATGCAGCAATCATTATTGCGCGTGTTGCAGGAAGGCAGCTTTATACCTGTAGGAGGACATGAAGAAAAGAAGATCGATGTAAGAGTTATAGCTGCTACCAACCGTGATCTTAGAAAAAGATGTGAAGAAGGAAAGTTTCGCTGGGATTTATATTACCGTCTGGCAGTAGTGGATATCTATGTGCCTTCGCTTGCAGAGTGCGGACCCGATGAGGTGGATGAACTGTTTGAACACTTTTTGGATCTGAAGCAGAAAAAGCTCGGAAAGGCAAATCGCCTCAAGCCCTCCAAAGAAGTAATCCAGGCCATCAAAAACTATCCCTTTCCCGGGAATATCCGTGAGCTGGAAAACCTCACAGAAAAATTGTACGTATTTTGTGATGAAAAAATTGAATTGCCGGATCTCCCGGCTCACATAACAGATCCAGTCGAAAGCATTTCACTGAAAATAGAGGATGTGGAAAAGCGGCATATTGAAAAAGTGCTGAAGATGAAGCATTATAATCAGCGGCAGACGGCGCTGGCTATCGGTTGGGCTATTAATACGCTGAGGAATAAGATTAAGGAGTATAGGATTGAGATTCCGGAGGAAGTGAGGTAATATTAAAGTATTAAGTAAGAAACATGTTTTCCTCAGGATAAGAGTAGTCAAAACAGATCAAAAAAAAACTGGACTTGAAATTAGATTACAAAGGATAAAGAAATAGATATTCAAAAAAATCCTTTATGAAATGTTTATTACAATAAACAGAATATTATTATTTTTGTTTATTCGCATAAACAAAATGGAAAAATTATTTGAAAAATCGAGAAAAAAAGCGGAAGCTGCATCATTGGGTTTCATCAGATATTCACTTAACGATTAATTTCCAAATTTGTTTTAACTTTTAAGTTAAATTTATG
>CAYNYI010000200.1:0-2305 GCA_964401455.1 uncultured Fibrobacterota bacterium | reverse complement strand
AGGAGTTCCACTTAAAAACAGATTTTTTTCTGTAGAAAAAACTAGACCACCTGACTTCTTTTAGTCTCTTGATAAAGCACGATCTGTTCAGTGTAAGCACCAATAATTAATTTCCCATAATCACCGGAAAAATATTTCCCAAAAAAAAGGAGGGCCGAGAACTTATTTTATTGGAAGATATCACGAAGTCATAACAAGGAGGGAAATTATTAAAAGAAAAAGCTTGATCAAAACATCGAGAAGAGTTTACTTTCTAAAAGAAAGGAAGGATATAAGATGACACCCAAAAAATTTTATGACTGGCAAACTGGCGGAGGAACAGACGATGTTATGAGAGTCGTGGCCTGTTTGGAAAGCTCAGACATTCAATGGTGTGCTATTGGTGGTATTGCTGTAAACCACTGGGCAGAAGAACCGATGGTTACACAGGATGTTGATTTGGTCGTGGCTGCAGAATCAATTGAAGAAGCTGTAAAAATCCTTGAGGACAATGGATTTTCCTCTGAGAGGTTTGCGTGGTCTATCAATTTCAGGGGGAATTCAAAAATAAGCATACAACTCAGTACGGAAAAAGAATATCAAGAATATCCAGTTCGCTCTGTTCCGGCTGATGTGCATGGAATATTAATGAGAGTAGCATCCTTAGAAGACACCTTTAGAGGAAAAATTCGTGCCTGGAAAGATGAATCCAGAAGACAGAGTAAAAAGCTGAAGGATTTAGGTGATATTGCAAGGCTTGTTGAAGGCCACCCTCAATTATGGAATATTTTGCCTGATGAACTAAAGGGTCAAATAGATGAACCAGAGCAGAACAAAAATCAATAGAAATGTTAGCAAAACAATGTAAGAATTATTCACCAAGCTAATATGATGTGCCATGCAATTAGAAGAAAAAGGGTAAATTTTACTCAGTATTGTATAAAAAAAACGGCGCCGAATAAGGCGCCGTTTCTCAGTATAGAATAATGGTTAATCTATGCCACTTCAACAAGTTCTATATCAAAAATAAGGTCCTTGCCCGCAAGCGGATGGTTAGCGTCAAGAGTCACATCCTCATCGGTAACCTCTTTAACGGTAACAAGCGACGGCTGCCCGCCCTGCTGCTGCACCTGAAGGTTCTGCCCGACCTTGGGGTCGATATCCTCAGGGATATTGTTTCTCGGTACCTTGAAAATCATTTCCTCACGGTAATCGCCGTATGCCTTATCCGGCGAAATCGTAACCGTCTTGGTATCGGAAGGCCCCATACCTGTAACCGCCTCTTCAAGACCCGGAATAATCATCTTTTCACCGATGGTAAACTCCATAGGGGCTTTACCTTCAGAAGAATCAAAAACCTGATCGTTATCAAGCTTTCCGGTATAATGTATCTTTACTTTGCTTCCCTGTTCTGCTTTCGACATAAAAATCCTTTCGGTTCAAAAAAATAGAGCGTCTTTCATAAAAAATTAAAACAAATCATATACCCTTATCATACAATATTAGAAGCGCCATGTCAAATAAGAAATTTCCCGTTTCTCTGAATGGTCTTGCCGTCAATTAAAATTTCACCCTTTTTTCTCAGGTCCTTGATCATATCCCAGTGAATCGCGCTGTTGTTTTTACCGCCGCCCTCCTTATATGCCATACCGAGAGCAAGGTGGACAGTTCCTCCGATTTTTTCATCGAAAAGAATATCTTTCGTGAAATTCTTTATACCGTAATTAAGACCTATGCCAAACTCACCGAGACGCGATGCTCCTTTATCCGCGGAAATCATGGTTCTAAGAAAATCCTCATTCTTCTCGGCGGAAGCGTTTGTAACGCGGCCTTTCTTAAATTCAAGCCTTATTCCCGAGACTTCTTTGTTATTGTAGATAGCGGGGAATTCATAAAAAATATTACCCTCGGTACTACTCTCCACAGGCGCGATAAAAACCTCACCGTCCGGCATATTCCTGTGACCGTCGCATTTTATCGAAGTCCGGCCTTCGATACTGAAACAAATTTCAGTCTCCTTACCCTTTATCGATACCGATTTGCCCGCGTCCAGAACTTTTTTAAGCTTATCCTGTTTCTTCGACATCGACTTCCAGTCAATATTCGTGCATCTGTAAACAAAATCCTCGTAATCATCAAGAGACATATCCGCGTCCTGAGCCAATGCGTTTGAAGGGTATGGGCATATAACCCAGCGGGTTCTTTCAACAATCTCATTTTGTATTTTACGCATAACCTTCGCGCGGGCAGCAACCTTCGCGGGGTCGGCTCCGGCGAGAGATTTTGTATTGCTGCTTCCGAGAATAACAATAGAACAGTCCGCCCA
>CAYNYI010000199.1:0-2391 GCA_964401455.1 uncultured Fibrobacterota bacterium | reverse complement strand
GTAATGGGAAACTTTTTTTCGGCGTTTTTGAGAAATATTAAATCGGTGTTGACATATATTTATAAAGAAATAAATAAATTGTCCCTGGAGGATGGCATGTCGATATTTACAGAGAGTTTTAAGAGAAAAGAAAAAGAGGATATTCAAAAGGGTATCAGAAAAGGTATCAGAAAAGGTATCGAGGAAGGCAAGATTGAATCAGCCCGGAAGATGCTGGCCGAAGGGTTCGAAATATCTATTATTCAGAAAATCACCGGCCTGTCCCATAAGAGAATCGAGGCGCTCGGGAAGAGACATTAATACATTTCCGGAACAAAATTCTGCTCGCCCAAAGGCGGACGCATATATTTGCGGTCATCCTGCCGCGGCAGCAGCTCTACCGCATCAGGGCTGAGGTCCTTATAAGGAATTTGGGACAGTAAGTGATTAATACAGTTCAGCCGAGCGTGCTTCTTTATATCAGCATTAACAACATACCATGGAGACTGCTTGGTATCGGTATAGGAAAACATCTTATCCTTGGCTTTTGAATACTCAATCCACCGTGAACGCGACTCCAAATCCATAGGGCTCAGCTTCCATCTTTTAACAGGATCGTCAAGACGCGCCTGAAAACGTCTTTCCTGTTCTTCATCGCTGACAGAAAACCAGTATTTAATAAGTATGATACCGCTTCTGATAAGCATTTTCTCGAACTCCGGGCAGCTGCGCAGAAATTCATTGTATTCATCTTCTGTGCAGAACCCCATAACTTTCTCTACCCCGGCCCTGTTATACCATGACCGGTCAAAAAGCACCATCTCTCCCGCAGCGGGCAGATGAGAAACATATCTCTGAAAATACCACTGTGTTTTCTCGCGTTCGGTAGGGGTTCCGAGCGCAGTTACACGACATACCCTGGGGCTCATACAACCTGATATGCGGCTTATCGCTCCGCCTTTTCCGGCGGCGTCACGGCCTTCAAATAAAACAACAACCTTAAGGCCTTCATGCTTTATCCATTCCTGAAGCTTCACAAGTTCTACCTGAAGCCTGCGAAGTTCTTTATCATAAACCATATTTTTAATTTTACCATGCTTGTAGAGAGGACCCGTCCGATCCAGTTTTTTTTTTCTGAAGCGGCTGCCTTTGCCTGACTTTTTCTTGTCAGAAGACATAAAGACCTCCAGGATTTTATTTATACAGAATCAAAAAATCAGTTTTTTGAATAACCGAGAGCACCAAAAGTTTTTATAGCTTTTACCGGACAAACACCGAGACATCTCCCGCATCCGATACACTTCTGTTTATCGATTATATGTCTCTGCCCTTCCTCACCATTAATGGCGCCCTTTACCGGGCAAACTTCCACGCATTTACCGCATCCGTCACAATTAATATCGATATTAACCTTAGGGCGGTGCCTTATAATATCAACAAAACAATCCTGCGGACATTTATACTTGGCAACAACAAAATTTTCCTCGGCGTCATAATCAAGAACCGGGAGGTTGTCCTTCATCTCTATTGAGCCTTCTTTGGAATTTTTTACACATATTTTACAAGCCGTACAGCCGACCGTACACATTCTTTTAACTTTAGCGCCTCGCTGCTTATTTGAGCATGCAAGAAATATTTTCGAAGAGAAAGGAATAATTTCTATAAGACCTTTGGGACAAGCGTCAACACATTTGCCGCAGGCGGTACATTTAACAGGATCGACCACAGCGACCCCGTTGTCATTTATATGTATAGCGTCAAAAGGACAGACCTTTACACACGAAGCCATTCCCAGGCACCCCCAGGCGCACTGCTTCTGGCCACCGCCGAGCAGTGCCGCGGCGCGGCAGTCGTTTATTCCGTAATACTCAATTTTATCGGCGGCCTCGGCATCACCGCCCTTACAGTGTACGACCGCCATCATCTTAACATACTCACCGGTTTCGGTCCCCATGATATCGGCTATTTTATCGGCAACCGAGGACCCTCCGGGAATACATCCGGCAATATCGGCCTCGCCCTTTGCCACAGCGGCTGCAAAACCTGAACAGCCGGGATAACCGCAGGCACCGCAATTGGCGCCGGGAAGTACTTCTTCAATTTCAGCTACCCGTTTATCAACCGAAACATGAAATTTCCGGGATATATAGGCTAAGAGAAGACCAAAAGCCCCTCCAATAAAACCTAATGAGATTACCGCTGGAAACATATATTTCTATCCTTTTCTCATAAACTCAATCCGGAAAAACCCAGAAAAGCGACAGCCATAAGACCGGCCGATATAAAAGTAACGGGAAGCCCGCGGAATGCTTCCGGCACATCCGCATACTCAAGTTTTTCCCTAATACCCGCCATAAGCACAAGGGCCAGAGTAAAGCCTATTCCGGACATCAGTCCGTTTACAAAAATTTC
>CAYNYI010000198.1:0-2532 GCA_964401455.1 uncultured Fibrobacterota bacterium | reverse complement strand
TCAGAAATCGCAGGGGAGTTAAATATCGACGAAGCAGAAGTAACCGGTCCTTTGCGGTTCGGCAATACCCATATGTCCCTTGACGCGCCTCTAAAAAAAGGCGAAGACGGAACCATGGGAGAACTCATAGAAGACAAATCCGCGGAGTCTCCGGACCAGAGCTCAAAAGAGGTTTCTCTCCTGGAAACAATAGACAAAGCGCTTTCAACTCTTTCATCTCGCGAAGCGGATGTTGTCAAAATGTATTTCGGGATCGGAACAGACACGGCGCACACCCTTGAGGAAATCGGCCGTAAATTCAACCTGACACGGGAGAGGGTAAGACAAATAAAAGAAAAGGCCCTTAAGCGGCTGAAGCATACTTCACGCAGCAGAAAACTCAAAATATATAAATGATTGTGATAAAACGGGAGGGACCTTAATGGAAATTCAGAATAAATATCACTGCGGTTATGCAATTTTCGAAGTAAGGGGCGAAATTACAAACCCGCGCATGATTGACAAAATTGAGAAGGCCGTAAAAAAAGAAGTAGAGTCGGGAGAATACGACATAGGACTCGACCTGCATAATGCCGAATATATAAACAGCGGTTTAATAAGATACTTTATAGGCTGGAACAAACTCTGCACCGAAAACAACAAGAAATTCTGCCTTATAGAACCGAGCTCAAACGCCCTTGAAGTGCTCGAAATTACCGGAGTGACAAAGCTTGTGGAAATATACAGGACAGAAGCAGAATTTTCGAGAAAAGTAAGACCGTCTTCGGCCTGATTAACGGCTCCTGTATATTTCCGAAAAAAAGTCTCAATACATTTGAAATAGTTCCGTTATTTTGATATAATATTTTTGATTTGTTTATATATAAAACATAGACAAGGGCGGGTATAATATGGGACTTTTCAACAAAAACAGAACAGATGGGCAAACATCGGACGGAACCGGAGAAGAAAGAAAAGGTTTTATTGACCGGATTAAATATGACGGTCTTGAGGGGGATCTGATATGGAAGTTCCCTTATGACAATATCTCCACCGGCGCCCAGCTGATAGTAAATGAAAGCCAGGAGGCACTCTTTTTCAAAGGCGGCCAGGCCCTGGACCTTTTCGGCCCCGGAACACATACCCTCGATTCCTCAAATATTCCGCTTCTTCAGAAAGTAATCAACATACCCTTCGGAAGCCGTACGCCGTTCAGCGCGGAAGTATGGTACATAAACAAAACCGTTGACCGGGCACTCAAATGGGGGACACGAGACCCCATGGACCTTGAAGATCCGCTCTACGGATATGTAATTCCGGTAAGGGCCTTCGGGAAATTCGGTATACAGATATCCGATTCCCGAAAATTCATTACCCAGCTCGTGGGGACACAACATCTGACCGTTACCGATAAAATTGTAGAACAGTTCATCTCAATGATAATAAACAAGACGAAAGCGACCATAGCAAAATATATAGACCGCAATGAAATAAGCATCCTGAAAATACAGTCATATATAGAGGACGTGGGAGCCGATATCCAGGACAGGATTAAAGATGAATTCGACAAGTACGGAATTCTTCTGACTAATTTCGACCTCGAATCGATTAATGTTCCTCAGGACGATGAATCTGTGATGAAAATGAAGGAAGACATAGCCGAAAGGCAGCGCAAAAAACTCGAAGGCCAGGGTAACCGTGCCCAGATCGAGGCGGAAGGGCCGTATTACGGACAACGCCGTTCATTCGATGTCATGGAAACCGCCGCCGGAAATGAAGGCGGCGCCGGCACTGCCATGGGCGCCGGAATGGGTATGGGAATGGGTTTCGGTGTGGGCGGAGCCATGGGTAATCAAATGCAGAATATGGGAAGCCATATGAATACAGGCGCAAACGGGCCTCAGCAGGGCCCTCCGCCACCGCCTCAATCTTCTTTTTACGTACTTATAAACGGAGCACAAAAGGGGCCTTTCAATATGGACCAGCTCACCGGAATGAGGCAGCGCGGAGAGCTTCAACCCGAAACGATGGTATGGAGTCAGGGTATGCCTCAGTGGGGTAAAGCCGGAGAACAGCCTCAGATGCAGGCTTTTTTTAACGCATCTCCTCCTCCGCCTCCGCCGCCGCCCCCTGCCCGGTAAAACGGAAATATAAGGAGACAAAAGCATGAATAAAAAAGGACATTTGATTCTCGGCGGCATAACCATGACCGTAACGGTCTTTATTTTCTTTCTCCTCGCGGAAAAAAAAGAAGGCCTTTTTTATTTCAATGTCATATATGCCCTCATTTTGGAAGCCCTCTTGTTCGGCTTCCTTTTTAAGAGCAGACTGGGTCCTTCTTCCGCGGAGGCAGTCACATCGGCATCGGCCGGTACGGTAATTTCTTTTTATACAGCCGCCGGGGCCGCCCTTATTATTGTATATAACCTCTTTCTTAACGAGAAAATACCGTCCGGCTATTATATTGCCGCAGTCATCGCACTTACTCTTATTTCCGTTATAGCAACGGGTTTTATAATAATGCTTGGCCCTTCCCACTCCGCTGCCCCCGAA
>CAYNYI010000197.1:0-2576 GCA_964401455.1 uncultured Fibrobacterota bacterium | reverse complement strand
ATTTTCCGTTTTACCACCTCCGATATCAATAACCCTATTTACGGATTGGTACTGAACAGGGATATCCATTCCTATCTCAGCGGCCATAGGTTCCGCAACGAGATATACTTCTCTTGCGCCGGCATGAACAAGAGAGTCTTTTACTGCTCTTTTCTCAACCTCGGTTATTCCGCTGGGTACTCCCACAACTACTCGCGGACGAATAAAAAAAGTATATTTCTGGACCATCCTTATGAGTGTCTTGAGCATTTCCTCAATGTAGCTGAAGTCTGCTATGACCCCGTCCTTCATAGGTCTGACAGCGTCTATCTCGCCGGAGGTACGGCCGAGCATTTTTTTCGCCTCATGACCTATCGCTACTACTTTTCTGTTTGATTTATCTACAGCGACAACCGACGGTTCATTTATAACTATTCCTCTTTTCGCGACATGGATTAGCGTATTTGCTGTTCCGAGGTCTATTCCTATATCATTATTGAGAAAATCAAAAAAGCCCATTTTTTTTCCTTATGTTCTGTTTTGCCGCACCCCACTCTACAATTGAATATAATTAATTATTTTTGTGCGGAGTAAATAAAATATTTAAGAATTTACGGAAAAAGAAGCTCTTAAATTACTTGAGATTATCAAGATAGAATGATCTTTCCATATTGCGGACATATGATGACCACCTGGATCCTTTTAGTCTGTCTTTTTCTATTATGGAGGAGACCGCGTTTATTTTTGAATCCAGCTCATCTGCATAATATACCGCGAAAGCCTCTGTTAACTGCGGAACAACCGGCGAGCCGAAATCCTTCTGTCCATGATGACTCAGTATCATATGTTTCAGAAGGTCCGCTTTCTTTATGGGAAAGCCGGGAATCTCTGAAGCTTTTTTTCCGATGATTTCCGCTCCGATAGTCAGATGGCCCAAAAGTCTTCCACGGTCGCTGAAATCGATAACGTTACCGTATTCATATTCTTCAGTCTTTCCCGCATCATGAAGCAAAGCGCCGCAAATCATAACGTCTCTGTTCAGGTTTTTGTAGCGTTTTGAAAGGAAAAGAACCATCTCTGTTACATTTACCGTATGCTCAAGCAGACCTGAAAGATAAGGGTGGTGCCAGGATTTCCCCCCCGGGGCTCTTTTGAATTTTTCAGCGAAAGCGTCATCGGAAAAGACGCTTTCAACAAGTTTTCTGAAATCAGGGTCGGAAATTTCATTTATTATATCTTTGAGTCTTTCCCAGTATTCCGCGGCATTTATCGGGGCCGTCGGCAACAGCATTTTCAGATCTATATTATCATCGGGTATGCGTATATCGGAGATCTTAAGCTGAGGAGTTCCTTTGTATTCGGTTATTCCTCCTTTTATCTGGACGAAATCTCCCGTTTTAAACTTCTCCCTGACATAGCTTATTTGTGCCGGCTCAAAGAGAAAGCTGCTTATAGCTCCGCTTTTATCTGAAAACTCCATCCGCAGGTATTCAGAAGATTTGCCCCTGTTAAGGTCTATTGATTTAAGAATAAAATAGGTGTCGACGCTGTCGCCGGCTTTCAGGTCGCTGATAAGCTGTTTTGTAATCATTTTCAATTGTTCTCCGGTCAGAATAAAAAAGAAATTGAGAAAACATTTGATCCCTTGAAATATTCCGAAAAACCCGTATAGGCGTAATTAACGAGTATGCTGCGGTACGTATAACCGGCCCCGGCCGAAAAAACAGAGACATCGTTTATTCTTGACGAGAGACGGAGGGAAAGGTTCTCTTTATATTTCAATTCTATACCGGCCGGAATCACCGGGTCTGTACCGGAATAGGAGGATATTCCTGACCGGAAAGAAATTTTTATTGTTTCAGAATAGCCTTTTGTGTAGTTTACTCCCGCGTTCCATCCGAGGGGTAATTGAATATTGCGGTTGTTGGAAGAAGTGTTGTCGTTTGCTGTTCCGGCGTTGTGCATAGAAAGACCCGCACGCAGTCCGCGGATTGGGAAACAGTATATTATTCCAGCGTCAACCGCGGCTCCGTATATTCTGTAAGTATAGATTTTTTCTCTTATCCCTTTTACAGCGGCTCCTCCGATCAGATCCTTTGTTATTTTTTTTGCCCATGATATGGAAACAGCGTGTGATGAAGCGTCAAAATGGGCGGAAGGGTCTCGTCGGCCGTATTCATCGGCGAGCTCAATCCCCGGGTCGCTTCTGTAAATCATTCCGGCTCCGAAAACGCCTGATGAGTCAGTTTTTAATACACCGGAGACAAGATTGTCGTTCTTTGGCTGTATTCCTCTTGCGCCGAAAAGTTCCATATGCGCGACAAGGAATCCGGAATTTTCCGCCAGACCCTGAGCTGCCGGATTAAGAAAGACGGGAGCGCCGTCGGGGAACGCCGCAAAAGAGATTCCGCCTCCGCCAATATTTGCGGCTCCTCTGGGAGTTTTAAGAAAAGAAAATACCCGAGAATCCGGACACGCTGAGACTGCGGATATAAGTATGGCCGCTGTTATAAATTTTTTTATATTCATGTCGTCTGAAAAATACTAATATTCTCATTTCTCTGTCAAAGCACTGCAATATTTTGCTGCAGGGACAA
>CAYNYI010000196.1:0-2680 GCA_964401455.1 uncultured Fibrobacterota bacterium | reverse complement strand
AAAAGAAAAGGATTTTAGTAAAGCCCTTGCTTTAGAAGATTCAAGAAGAAAAGGGGAAAATCTGCATAGCGGCATATTCTTTCCTGAATTTTTATTTTATTCCCGCGCTGTTGAATTTACGGAACATGTGTCAAGATTTACCGGGCTTTTTCCCAAACAGCAGATAAAAATTATAATATTTGATGATTTTAAAAAAGACAATGAAGAAGTTTATAAGGATGTTCTGAGTTTTATAGGTGTGGATACAGATTTTAAACCGGATTTTAGATTGCTGAATGCCCGGCGCGAGCCTAAAATAAAGTGGCTGAATTCTTTTATAATGAAACCCCGGGTAAGGGCGTTTGTGAAATTGATATTTAGACCGTACGTACTTTCTGCGATAAGGGAAGTTGCGGAAAAAAGACTGTATAAAAACATCAAACCGTCGGGTATTGATCCGGATTTAAAAAAACAGCTGAAGGCAAAGTACAAACCCGAAGTTATAAAGATTAATAAATTTTTGAATGAAAAAGGTTTTATACACGACAGGGACCTGGTTAAAGAGTGGGGGTATGACAGTATTGATTGAAAAAAACGACATTGAAGGAATAAAGGATATTGCTAAATTAGCCGGAGAGAAAATAATGGAAATCTACAGCGGAAATTTCAGTCATTCCCTGAAAAATGATGAGTCCCCTCTGACTGAAGCAGACCTTGAATCAAATGGAATAATACTTAAAGGTCTGTCGGAAACCTTTCCCGGGATTCCTGTGTTATCCGAAGAAAAAAGAGTATTGCCTTATGAACAAAGAAAGAACTGGAATGAATGTTTCCTGGTCGACCCGCTTGACGGAACAAAAGAGTTCATAAACAGGAACGGGGAGTTTACCGTTAACATTGCTTATGTGAAAAACGGCATCCCCGCAGCCGGAGTGGTTTACGCGCCTGCTTTGGATATTCTTTATTTTTCAGTATCAAAAGAGAGTTTTGCGGAAACAAAAAAAGGTATACGCAAGATAAATGTTGCCCCAATCCCGGCAAGGCCCAGGGTAGTGGCGTCAAAATCCCATTTTAATAAAGAAACAAAAGAATATATAGAAAAGATAACCGAAGAATATGAGTTAATTAATATAGGCAGTTCACTGAAGATATGTCTTGTGGCGGAAGGGAAGGCTGATATTTACCCCAGGATAGCTCCTACGATGGAGTGGGACACTGCTGCAGCGCATACGGTGCTTAAAAACGCCGGCGGCGAGCTGTATGATTATAAAAGTGGAGTGCCTCTTGTTTATAACAAAAAAGAACTTAAAAATCCCGGTTTTGTTGCAAAATCAATATAATAATTGACTTATATAAAACAGACAGTTATAATGAAAAAATAAAATGACGGAAGGCTTGTACGCGTGAAAAAAACCGCAGAAAAAATTAAAAAAGACGACGACAGGCTGGGGCAATTGGAGAGCCAGTCTGTTTTCATTATCAGGGAAGCATACGCAAAATTCAGCAATCTTTGCATGTTGTGGAGTATCGGAAAAGACTCAACCGTACTTTTGTGGCTTGCGCGTAAGGCGTTTTTCGGGCATATACCTTTTCCGTTGGTGCATATTGATACAGGTTATAAAATACCTGAGATGATAAAATACCGCGATAAGCTCACAAAAGAGTATAAAATTAATATGATAGTCGGGCAGAACAGGAAAGTTTTAAAAAGCGGTAAAACATTTCCCAATGGCAAATCAACAAGGATACAATGCTGCAGGGACTTGAAGACCGATGCCCTGGTACATACTTTGGATGGAACCTGGCCCAGGATGAAGTTTGACCACGAAAAGGGCAAATACGGTGTCGACCCCGATAAGACGCCTTATACAGGCGTAATAGTCGGTGTGAGGTCGGATGAGGAAGGATCCCGCAGCAAGGAACGGTATTTTTCGCCCAGAAACAGGAAAAGCGATTGGGATATAGGCGGTCAGCCGCCGGAATTGTGGAACCAGTTCAAAACGGATTTTGAACCCGGAACCCACCTGAGAGTACACCCTCTTTTGGATTGGACAGAACTTGATATATGGAAATATATACTTAAGGAGAAAATTCCTACGGTCAGCCTTTATTATAATAAAGGCACCGGGAGCAGGTACAGGAGTCTTGGATGCTGCCCGTGTACAAGTTCTATTAAGAGCAAATCAAAAAATGTAAAAGAAATAATTGCTGAACTTGAAAGCGGAGGGCTTTCTGATGTTGCTGAACGCTCCGGGCGCGAGCAGGACAAGGAAGACGGCGGCGGCCTGGAAACACTAAGGCGGGGAGGTTATATGTAAATGAGAGAAACGCACCTTCGCAGCATTCTGAAAGCGGTCAGCTGGAGAATAACCGCGACAATGCTGACAATAATAATTGTTTATGTTTTTACCGGACGAATGAATATAGCGATTTCAGTCGGACTGCTGGAACTGCTTGTTAAAACAGCGGCTTATTACGGTCACGAGAGGCTGTGGCAGGCTGTAAAGTTTGGGCTGAAATGACGGAAGAACAGATGAATGTGGTCATAGCGGGCCACGTTGACCATGGTAAAAGCACGGTTATAGGAAGGATGATGTCGGATACGAATTCACTTCCCAAAGGGAAACTAAAGCAGGTGAAGGATAAGTGCGGGAGGGAAGCCCGGGTTTTTGAATACGCTTTTCTTCTTGACGCGCTGCGG
>CAYNYI010000195.1:0-2712 GCA_964401455.1 uncultured Fibrobacterota bacterium | reverse complement strand
GCCTCTCCGGGAGAAAAGATTTCAGCAGAAATAGACGGTTCTGCCGCCGAGACTGTATCGGATCCTTCCGGAAAATGGCAGATGGAACTTCCGCCTCTTTCGGAAGGCGGTCCTTATTCTCTTAAAATCTCCACCAAAGACACAGCAATAGAATACGGCAATATAATGTCGGGAGAGGTCTGGATATGCTCGGGACAGTCCAATATGCGCTGGACCGTTGAGAATTCGGGAAACGCGGAGCGGGAAATCAAAGAAGCCGATTACCCCGGAATACGTCTTTATGTTGTGCCGGACCGCATGGAACCTTTACCGGCCGAGGATATTCAGGATGTCGATTACGGGGGTAACTGGAAAGAATGTTCTCCTTCCTCGGTAAAAGACTTTTCTGCCGTCGCGTATTATTTCGGCCGCGAACTTCATAAAGCAACCGGAGTTCCGGTCGGGCTTATCTTGTCCGCATGGGGAGGCACTGAGGTAAAAACATGGATGCCCCGCAAAACGGCCTCAAAATTTTCAGAACTAAACAAACAGATAAAAGAAATGGATTCAACCTATTTTCATGAAGATCAGCAGGAAATCGATAATAAACTAAAAGATTGGGAAGCCGCTTTTAAAACGGAAGATTCGGGTATATCAGAAAATAAAAGGATCTGGGCAGAACCGTCTTTAGATGATTCATCATGGGATACCGTTCAGGTTCCCGAAAACTGGGAAAAAGCTGTCATGAAAAGGTGTGAATGTGACGGAGTTATATGGTATCGCAAAACAATAAATATTGAATCGGATAATCCCGGAGAGAGTAAGTTTACCCTCAGTCTCGGTCCGGTGGACGATACTGACGAAGCTTTCATTAACGGGGTTAAAGTCGGAGGAATATACCGGGGATATACAAAACCGCGCGTTTATAAAGTTCCTGCGGGAACTGTCAAACCCGGCAGGAATGTTATAACACTCAGATGCGAAGATTATGACCGGAGCGCGGGAATGTGGGGAAAGAAAGAACAAATATTTCTGTCTTCCGAAGATTTCAAACTCCCGCTTCACGGAGAATGGAAGTATAAAAAAGGATACATTGCCAAAACGCCCAAACCACAGAAACAATTCGGACCGAATTCTTTCCCTTCTCTTCTTTATAACGGTATGATAAATCCGGTTGCGCCTTTCCTCCTAAAAGGCGTGATATGGTATCAGGGAGAATCTGATGTCGGAGTCGCGGAAAAATATTATGGTTATTTTTCGGCCATGATAAAATCCTGGCGCAAATCCTTTAAAAATAAAGGAATGCCCTTCTTGTTTGTACAGCTCGCAAACTACATGGATAGAAAAAACGCACCGTCAGAGAGCCGCTGGGCCGATTTAAGAGAAGCGCAGCTTGAAACCTTGACACTTCCTAATACCGGAATGGCAGTAACTATAGACATAGGAGAGGCTAAAAACATCCACCCGGCAAATAAACAGGAGGTCGGAAGACGTCTATGCATTGCCGCCCTTAAAAAGGCCTACGGTATAGACACTGTGTATACTGGTCCTTTATATGAGTCGCACTCATTGAAGAACGATAAAATGCTTATTAAATTTACGGGAACAGGATCCGGACTTGTTTCAAAAAATGAAAAAATCAAAGGCTTTTCGGCCGCAGGACCGGACGGCGAATTTAAATGGGCAGAGGCAGAGATCATTTCTGAAAATTCTGTGCTTGTTTCGTCGTCCGAAATAAAAAAAATCAAAGCGGTACGGTACGGTTGGGCGGATAATCCGGAAGTAAGCCTTTACAATAAAGAAGGCCTTCCGGCTTCACCGTTCCGTACAGACAAATAAATATAAGTCCACTTTTTAACTAACTGGAGGAAAGATGAAAAAAACAACCATTATCACCATTATTTTAACACTTTTAATTACGGCTTCATGCGGTAAAAAAGAAGAAGGAGCAGGCGGAAAATCAGGAATGCCGGAAATCAAAGTAGAAAAAGAAAATTACAAACCCGGAGAGAAAGATGCCCTGATTGTACTTAAAGCCTATGCTGAGAAAGACCTCGAGACGCTTAAATCATATGCCGGGATGATACAGCAGAACGTTATGGACGAAGACTATTTCAAAACAAACGAAAATGTCATTAATTTCAGAGAAAAAATTTCTAAAAGTTCCGGGGAATTTACGGACTTGAGATATTATGAAGAAGAGAAAAATTTTCAAAATCACTACTACCTTACCGCTGTCTTTTTCGAGAGTCCCTCCGGACAGCTCACAGGAGTTAAACTTAAGAGTAAAGACAAAAATGAATGGAAACTGGCGGGGTTCGGAACAACCTATATTAAAAAGGACAAATACGCAGAATTAAGCAGCGAAATCCCTGAATAATAGCCCCGGGAAACTTTGATCTTTTTGAAAGCGGCGCCCTTTAAAAGGGCCCGCTTTTCCTTATTTTATGAGAGTCACCCGGCTCCGAAGAACTTCAGAACCAATGGCCGCCTCTACAATATAAGTTCCGGATGACCATAAAGAAGTGTTAACGGTATGGCTGACTGCGGGTGAATTTAATACACGGCTATACCGCTGACGGCCCTGCATATCATATATGCTCACTCTGATACTTTTCACATCTGTTTTTCCTCTAAAAGAGAGTTTGAGAAGCGGACTGAAAGGATTCCGGGCCCTCGACATCCCGGCCGGGTATCCGGAAGAAGGGGGCGTTTTAACGTTTCTTTCCGGAC
>CAYNYI010000194.1:0-2733 GCA_964401455.1 uncultured Fibrobacterota bacterium | reverse complement strand
CTATGGAGACTATATCTACGAAACCGCGGTGATCGCCTTCGTAGATATAGTCTCCATAGTGGAAGACGAAGTCGATATCCTCACCGGCAATGGCCCGCCAGGCAGAGTAGAGGCCGCCGGCAAGATGCTGGCACCCGGCAACCGCGAAGCGGACGCGATCGGCGGGTGCGCCGGGAACCGGGAAGGTGCGGCCCCGGCCCGACGGGCTCCGTTCCGCTCCCGCCTGAAATCGATACCAGTAAGGCCGATCAGGCTGGAGCCCGGTGAGTTCGACATGAACGCTATGCGCAAGCTCGGGATGCGCGATAGCCTCTCCCCGCGCCACGATTTGCGCAAACATCTCATCGACGGCGACGTCCCACTGCACGCGCACGGGCTTCATCGGCATGCCTCCTCCCGGGGAAAGACATAAAAGGGCAAAAATAGTCTATACCGGTTCTTTTATTCTGTTTTCGGCGGTTGGTCTCTCTTTAATTATCGCGCTTCGGTCCCTTATTCTGCCTTCCATAATAGGAGCCCTTACGGCTTACATATGCCTGCCCGTACTCACCTATTTCAAGAGGCGGAATATTCCCCGCGGTTTCGGGATAATTTTTCTCGTGGGCGGCTTTTTCCTTTTTCTCAGCCTTCTCGGGACTCAGCTCACAAAGATACTCCCGGACGAAAAAGGTCAACTTGAAATCCAGACCAGGGTACAGTATAAAGCCAATGAAAAATACGAACAATTCATGGGGCTGGACTCAACCGCCAAGGGTAATTTTATTTACAATCTTCTCGGACGGGATTTCGACGCTATAATGAAATCTCTTAACAACATGCTTGCCCTCGGACCCGGGAAACAGGACCTTTTCAAAAAATACGCCTCCGGCTACAGAGGGACGAAGCCGATAGACCCGAAATATATCTCTTATTTCGAAGAGAACCTGGCACGCTCCGAAACCATGGAATTGAAAAATTCTCCGCGAAACAGCGCCGCGGACGGCGAAAAGACCGAAAAAGATGAAGCCTCGCCCGAAAAGGGGGTCTCCATACTCGGCACAATCGCGGATGTAGCCTCACTCTGGATTGTCATGCCCTTTGTTTTTCTGTTTCTATTGATAGACGACGGACAGATAAAAAAATATCTCGTAAAGCTCATACCGAATAAATATTTCGAAGTGGGACTTACTGTTATAGACAATGTTGACGAAGCAATAGGAAATTATCTGCGCGGAACAATCCTCGAATGTTCCCTGGTCGGCCTGACTTTTATAGTCTGTCTTCTTCTTATCGGTGTAAGCCCGCAATGGGCGGTAATAATAGGGGTTGTGGCGGGGACAGCCAATGCCATACCTTTTCTCGGTCCGGCCATAGGCCTCGTTGTGGGAATAATTTATGCCTTTATAGCTGAGGATGTAAACAGCATACTGCCTTTCATGAATGAAAATAATCTTTTCATAGGGGTGCTGATCACCGTTGCTATAGCCCAGGGGCTCGACAATGCCGTTTTTCAGCCCATAGTTCTTGGAAGAGCGGTAAATCTGCATCCACTTATTGTGGTCCTCGGTGTGATGGGTGGGTCTGTAATCTTCGGATTTCTGGGAATGCTCTTCGCTATTCCGACAATTGTAATACTCAAGGTAATAATCGAGACCCTTTTTACGCAGCTGAAGGCCTACTATATCATTTGACAAGACGGCATGGATTCAGATAAACGAGTTTTTTATCTTCGGCTCCTTCCAGCCTTTTCGGCGCAAATACCCCGCCCAGTGGAATAGATTTTTTCCGTTTCCCGCAAGTCCGCCTTTCAGATTGCGGACTTACGGCAAAGAAATTATTAATCCCTTTGTCTTTTATGACGGCTTTTATAAATTCTTCCGGAAGGTGTATCCCGTCGGTTATTAATCCGGCCGCTATCCGGTCTTCCAAAATCCGGGCCCATAAAGGATTTCTTTGTCTGTCTATGATATCAGGAATTCCGTTTATTCCGCAATTTCTTTCGATGGCTTCGGGCGCAGATGTTATGATAGTTGCCGGATAACAGCATGTTTCCGTTTCATTCAGCGCAGCGGCCGCTGTATGCACATCCTTGACTGCAAGTCAGGAGGTCTTCTCCGGAGCGTGTTGAATTTAGAATACAGCGTATTCGGGTAAATAAAAAACCATTTATTATGAAAGGAAAAAAAATATATATTACCCTAGGTGCCTGTGGTGCCCGGTAACAAAAACATTTTGTAGCTAAGATAATATTTTGCAAAGCGGAGGGGGATCGTGGCGAGAAATACTGCCCGTTCTTTTATTTCAGAAGATAACTCACTCTCGCTGTATCTTAAAGAAATCAGCAAATCAAAGACCCTCACGGCCAAAGAGGAAGGTGAGCTCGCTGTTCTCATAAAAAAGGGTGACAGAAAAGCACTTGACAAGCTTGTAAACACCAATCTGCGGTTTGTGGTCAGTGTCGCGCGAAACTATCAAAACCAGGGACTGCCTCTTTCAGACCTCATAAATGAAGGAAACCTGGGCCTGATCAGGGCAGCAAAGCGGTTCGATGAGACAAAAAAATTCAAATTCATTTCTTATGCTGTCTGGTGGATAAGGCAGGCAATACTCCAGTCGCTCGCCGAACATTCCAGGATAGTAAAACTCCCGTTGAACCGCGTTGGAACCATGCACAGAATAGGCAAAACTGCAACAAAACTTGAGCAAAAGCTCGGCCGCACGCCTACCCCTTCAGAAATCGCAGAGGAGTTAAAA
>CAYNYI010000193.1:0-2826 GCA_964401455.1 uncultured Fibrobacterota bacterium | reverse complement strand
AAGAAAAACCAGAAACTGTGCATTATCGTGGGGGTTGTCTCCGGGTTCAAGAAGGTTGTTTCCTTCTGAGTCAGAAAGCGCCCAGTTATTATGTTTTCCTGAACCATTAACTCCTGCAAACGGTTTTTCATGAAGAAGACAAACAAGACCGTGGCGTCTTGATATCTGTTTGAGTTTTTCCATCACTATCATGTTATGGTCGGTAGCAATATTAACCTCCTCAAAAGTCGGGGCAAACTCAAACTGTGCCGGCGATACCTCATTATGCCTTGTCTTTACCGGAATACCGAGCTTAAGAAGTTCCTGTTCAAAGTCCATCATGAATGAAAGTACCCGGTTTTTTATGGAACCGAAATAATGGTCATCGAGCTGCTGACCTTTTGCAGGCGCGGCGCCGAAAAGAGTACGTCCGGTAGCTACAATATCAGGACGGCTGTAATAATAATTTTCATCAATAAGAAAATATTCCTGCTCAGCTCCGACTGTCGGTGTTACATAACTGGCTTTCTTGTTTCCGAAAAGTCTTAAAATGCGGAGGGCGCTTTTGGAAATCAACTCATTTGAACGCAGAAGCGGAACTTTTTTATCAAGCGCCTCACCGGTATATGAATAAAACGCGGTAGGAATCGTAAGGGTCTTTCCGTACATTGTAGAAACGATGAAGGCGGGAGATGTCGGGTCCCAGGCTGTATAGCCGCGGGCCTCAAAAGTGGCGCGGAGACCTCCGGAGGGAAAACTCGAAGCATCGGGCTCACCCATTACGAGTTCTTTACCCTTAAACTTATATACGGCTTCGCCCCGTCCCTCAGGCGCAATAAAAGAGTCATGCTTTTCCGCGGTGAGACCGGTCATAGGCTGAAACCAGTGAGTAAAATGGGTCGCTCCCTTATCAACGGCCCACTGCATCATGCCGGCGGCGACCTGGTCCGCTATCGAGATATCAAGCCTTGTCCGGCTTTCAATTGTTTTTTTAAGTTTTTTGTAAACAGATTCTGAAAGATATTTTTTCATCGCTTTGTCATTGAAAACATCGCTCCCGAAAATTTTTTTAAGATCTGTGGTGTATTCTATAGAATCACCGTTCATCCTTCTTTCGGCTATTTTAAGCGCTGCCAGCGTTCTGCCGTTTTCTCCCATGGTTTTTACTCCTGTCCTTAAAAGGTTAAATAAAACATTGCTGTCAGTTCACCGTAACATAAACAATTATTATGCCATTCGGTAAGGATTTCATTAACAATTTGAATTTTTTAGAAATAGATAAAAAATTAAGAAAAAGGATTTGCGCACACAAGATACAATTTTGTATTTTACCCGCTAAGAAACTACATGATTGTATCAATAAGAATCTTCTTTTAAACCCGCTTCGGGCACTTTTGTTGTTTTCCTGTAATATATTGACTGTATAACTGAAGGACTGATACATTTTTGAAGAGTAAAAAAAACAACCTTAGTTTTGACGGGCTTAACGCTCTTTATAAAATAGCGAGCATCCTTGCCATAGGCGGACGGCTCGAAGAGGTCATGCAGAAAGTCCTCGACAGTCTGGCGGAAAACGCTATGATGAAACACGGTACCATATCTATAATAAGTAAAGAGCAGGATGAAATCGTGGCGGATGTAGCCCACGGTCTTACAAATAACCAGAGGCTAAAAGGACGATACCGTTTGGGCGAAGGGATAACGGGTAAAGTGGTTGAGTCCGGACGCCCGATAGCAGTCCCGAGATTAACCGATGAGCCGATGTTCCTTGACAAGATGAAAGTAAGAAAAGAATTCGATCTTTCGGAAGTGGCCTTTTTGTGTGTTCCCATAAGAGCGGTAAGAACAGTTGTGGGAGCTCTTTCCGCCGACAGAGTCGCATTTGGAAATGAAGTCACGCTTGAGAGCGAGCTTCGTTTCCTTGAAGCTGTCTCCGATTTGATTGCCCAGACAGTACTTGCGCGGCAAAAGGAAGAGGAAATCCAGAAAGCGCTTGAGCGGGAGAACCAAAGGCTTAAAAGCAGACTTGAGGAACGTGATTACCCGGCAGACATGGTGGGCAACAGCCGACCAATGAGAGAGGTTTATCACATGATAACTCAGGTCGCGGACAGTCCGGCAACTGTTCTTATCCGGGGCGAAACGGGTACCGGCAAAGAACTGGTAGCAAAAGCCATCCATAAAAAAAGCCCGCGTTCAGGAGGCCCCTTCGTTCCCGTCAACTGCGGAGCCCTGCCGGAACCGCTTCTCGAAAGCGAACTTTTCGGCCATGATAAAGGAGCTTTTACGGGCGCGGTGAAAACAAGAAAAGGTCATTTCGAAGCAGCGGGAAGCGGAACAATTTTTCTTGACGAAATAGGAGAGCTTTCATCGAGCGCTCAGACAAGGCTTCTGAGAATACTCCAGGAAAAATCTTTTCAGCGTCTGGGCGGAAGTTCGCTTATTTCAACAGACGCAAGAGTCCTGGCGGCGACAAACAGAAACCTTGAAGAAATGGTGCAGGAAGGCACCTTCCGCGAGGACCTTTATTACAGAATAAATGTTTTCCCTATTCATCTGCCCCCCCTTCGGGAGAGGCATGCCGACATACTCCTGCTCGCTGACCATTTTGTCCAGAAATACAGTGAGAGAACAGGTAAATCAATAAAGCGAATCAGCACACCCGCCATAGACATGATATCGGCCTACCACTGGCCGGGTAATGTCCGGGAGCTTGAAAACTGCGTTGAAAGAGCTGTTCTGCTTTCAATGGACGGGGTTATTCACGGCCATCCTCTGCCCCCTACTCTTCAAATGAAGGAACGCCCCCCGGACCTTAATATCAAACCCGGAGAAAGCCTTGCCGAA
>CAYNYI010000192.1:0-2852 GCA_964401455.1 uncultured Fibrobacterota bacterium | reverse complement strand
CGCCATATTCGGAATTGTCAGTTTTCTGGGGCTTCCTATAGATCTTATGCCTGATATAGAGTTCCCTTTTGTTACTGTGCAGACTATATATCCCGGGGCAGGGCCTGAAGAAATTGAGACTTCTATCATTGAACCCATAGAAGAGCAGATGACTACGATAAACGGGATTGAAAATATTACAGCCACCGCTGTTGAAGGAGCCGGCTTTGTAATACTGGAATTTAAACTTGATGTGGACGCCGACCTCGCGGCCATTGATGTCAAGGATAAAGTTGACGCGATTGTCAACAGTCTTCCTTCGGGTATGCAGAAACCGATAATAGGTAAGTTTGACGTGAACGCCCAGCCTATAGTAAATCTTGCTCTCACAGGACCGGATGCCGGCACTAAACTGAGAAAAATAGCGGAACAGAATGTAAAAGAGGAGCTGGCAAGGATAAGCGGTGTCGCGACAATTGATGTTGTCGGCGGAAAAGAAAGAGAAATACATATAGATTTCCAACGTGAAAAAGTTGAAGGACTGAAGTTTAATATGATGCAGCTCGTGCAGATGATCGCCGGGCAAACGGCCAATTTTCCCGCCGGGCGGCTTACCGCGGGTGGACGGGATTATACCGTAAGACTTCAGGGGGAATTTGAAAATCTTGATCAGATAAGAAACATTGATTTACCTGTAAAGCGGGGTTCTGTTAAGCTGCATACAGTCGCCGAGGTGCGGGATGCCTATAAAGAGGTCCGGGAAGCGGCGAGGTTTAACGGCCTTGGTTCGGTAGGTTTATCCGTTCTTAAAAGACCTGACGCTAATACGGTTGCCGTAGCAGAGCTTATTTTTGAAAAGAAGGATGAAATAAACAAGAAGCTGCCAAAAGGTTATTCTCTTTCTGTTTCATTTGATCGTTCCGACTTTATTAAGAATTCCGTTAATGACGCTTATTCCTCAATGTTGCTCGGTGTTCTTTTGACAGCCGGTGTCTTGTTTGTCTTTCTTGGGGATTGGAGACTGACTGTGATAGCGGCGGTCACTATGCCGGCTTCAATTATAATCGCTTTTCTCGGAATGGATTATTTCGGCTTCTCTTTGAATATAATTACTCTGATGGCGCTTTCTATCTCGGTTGGAATTCTTGTTGCCAATGCAATTGTAGTTCTGGAGAATATTGTGCGCCATCAGCAGCAGGGAGAAGACCCCGAAGTCTTTTCTGAAAAAGGTACCAATGAAATCATGGTTGCCGTTTTCGCCAGCGCTCTGACAAATATTGCCGTGTTTTTCCCCATTGCCACAATAAGTGGAATAACAGGTCAGTTTTTCAAATCTCTTGGATTGACCATTGTTACCGCTACCATCGCGTCTCTTTTTCTGGCAATAACTCTTACGCCCCTCATGTCATCCCGCATACTCAAGAAAAAATCCGGCGCGGGCGTCAAGAAGAATGACGGTGTCTTTGACCGGGCTTTCAGATGGCTTCAGGAGGGATATATAAAGAACCTTGAGAGAGTGTTCGGCAAATCGATATTGGTCACAGGTTCTGCGGTGGCTCTGTTTATTGCCACTATGTTTGCGATAGCTCCGAAACTTGGGACAGAGTTTTTCCCTCAGGGAGACCAGGGATATATCACAATCGAAGTTGATATGCCGCCCGGCACCTCACTGGAAAGAACGGACAGTGTGTTTGCACTGATAGAAAACCGAGTGAAAGATATACCTGAAGTCGAGAAAGTATATGCTTCTATAGGCGGTGGACAGATGGGCGGTGTAAATAAGGGTCAGATCTCCATTACTCTTTCCGGAATTAAAGAAAGAGAAAGAAGTACCGCACAGATTATTAATGCGCTTCGTCCCCGACTCGCCGATATCCCCGATGCCGCAATAGTAATAAAGGAACTCGCAACCATGGGAGGTGGAAGGGGAAGCGCCGATATTGAGGTCGAGGTTACGGGTGATCAAATGGAAAAGATACTTGAAATATCTGACTCTGTCAAGGTCCTCGCGGGAAAAGTTGAGGGCCTTGTTGATATTCGTTTTTCATATGAAGAAGCCAAGCCTGAGATCAAGTTTTTACCCAGACGGGAGATGCTTGGTGAATATCAGATGAGCGTAGGACAGCTCGGGATGCTCCTGCGAAACAGCATGACCGGAGATGACAATGTGGTTTTCAGAGAAGACGGGGATGAATACCCCATAAGGATTCAGTATGGTCCGGAAGAGCGTAACACTGTTTCTGAAGTGGAGAACATAATAATCCCGACCGTCAAAGGCGCTGTTCCGGTTAAAGCCCTATGTGATGTAGAGTTCGGTGAGGGTCCCGCCTCGATCGAGAGAAAAAACAGAAGACGGCTTGTTAAGGTTCTCGCCAATGTCTCTTCCGGAGCTTCCGGTACAAAGGCCTCTGAGCTTGGAGAGCTTATGCAGAACCTGGAATTGCCCCCTGGATATACCGCAGGGTTCGGTGGAATGCAGGATATGCAGAAGGACTCGTTCAGGTCTCTGGGTTTTGCCGCTTTGTTGGCAGTCATTCTTACTTATATGGTTCTTGCCGGAATAATAGAGTCGCTTACCCAGCCCCTTATAATTATGTCAACTCTTCCGCTCGGTCTTATAGGAGTTATATGGGGACTTTTCTTTTCCGGAATGAATATTTCAATGATTTCACTTATGTCTGTTGTTATGCTTATAGGGATAGTCGTAAACAACGCCATACTTATTATTGATTACGCTCAAATCATGTTGAAAAAGGGCCATACACCGGCGGAATCCGTTGAAGCGGCCTGCCGGGAGAAATTCAAGCCTATTCTCATGATGAATCTCGCCATAGTTTTCTCCATGATTCCGCAGGTACTTAGCACCGGCAGCG
>CAYNYI010000191.1:0-2892 GCA_964401455.1 uncultured Fibrobacterota bacterium | reverse complement strand
AAGCCTCTTCTTTTTTTACCGGGGTCACGGAGACCGTTGCGTGCTCACGATCATCAGTATGAAAAGAAATCACCAGACGGATATCCATCTTATATACATGATCTACTCCGAAAACAGCAACTATTTCCGGTCTCTCGTCTTTAATGAGATTAAGCTTCTGAAAAACGGCATCGGCAGTGCCCTTATACCAGTTTGAACCGGTTCGCATCTGCGCCGGGACGGCATCGACATATTGCCCCAGCATTCGGTTAAGGTTCCATGCGCTTGCAAGGTGTTTATTCAGGGAATCTGACTTGAACTGGGTTAAAACCTTCACATTATAAATTCCTGAGTTAACAAAATTATTCAGGGCGAAATCTATTATTCTGTATTTACCGCCGTAATAAACCGATGGTTTCGCTCTTTCAACAGTAAGCGGGTGGAGTCTTGAACCTTGGCCGCCTGCCATTATAATTCCGAGTACTTTTCCCTGCATAGCAATCCAATTGTTTAAGTTTAAGGATTATAAGATAATATTTTTTTTGAGGTGTATGGAGTCTTATCGGCAAAAAAAGGGTTTTTAATATTTTTGTAATACATTTTAAATCCCTTTAAGTTCCCAGCTGAATCCATAAATAAAATTAAGCCCCGGCAAATGGAAAGATGTATTCGGGTTCCTGTTTTCACCATACAAATTTTCTATAATATAATAAAGCCGGAATCCCTTGACCTTCATAGACAAAGTTATATCTACATCAAAATATGGCTCAGGGCGGGTAATGAAATATTTTCTATCTAAAGGAAAATACATATTATAGGCCAAGCCGGGATGAAAACGTGCGAAGTCTATATCAATTTTACCGAGGACCCTGTTCTTATAAAATCTATTCTTCAATGAAAGCCGGTTCCGAAAATAAAAGCTGTCGTAAAAAAGACGCCCATCTTCGCCAACCCGCGTATCGGCTCGAAAAGTCAGAATGTTGTCAGCTTTGCCCGAAACACTGCTTCTAAGTGATGTCTCGGCCGAAATTGTTCTTCTGTTTGAGATATTAGTGTATTCAGAAGCCGCGCCGTAAGAAGAGATAAGTCTTCTTGCTATTGGGTCATAATTCCATTCTTCAATAATACGAAGGTCAGCGGATCCAATTATAGAATTGTATTTAAGCCCTCCGTATACCGAGGTAAGCCGTTCAGGCAGAATATTTCCCAAGGAGGGCTTCACTCCCAGCTCCGGAGTCCCGGTATGGATTTCTTCCGGCAGAGGCGCATATTTTTCTTTTTCTCCTCCAACGTATACAGATATATTTTCCGAAAAACGGGATAAAAGCATAATATCCGCCGAATAGGTCTCTTTTGTTTTACCCTCAAAAGGTTTATAGGAGAAAGAGGCATATAGCCCCGAATTTTCAATCTCTAATTCCCCCTCAGAAGAAATCATAAAATAATTAAAAGAAGCTGTATTCCCGTCTATCTCACTTGTTAAGTGCTCACCGGAAATTTCAGTTATTAACGATAATTTCTTAAAAGAAAAATTTATTCCGGCATTTCCGCCGGTCCTAATATCTTTTTGAGTCAATGAAAAGAGACCTGCAGGACCAAGGGATTTGCGGTCACTTTTCGATGAGCGCCTGTATATATCTGTTGAAAGACGGCTGCCCCAAAAAAAAGGAGCACCATATGCTATCCGCCAGCCTTCTTCTTTGTACTTTTTGCCTGAACTGACTAAAGCCGAAGACGTGTCGGAAACGAAACCGGTATTAAAAATGAGCTCATCCCTTGAAATATCTCTGCTCAGATATCCGACGTTTATCATTCTTTTACCGGGAAGTTTCCCGGAGAGACCGAAATCAAGCCCAAGCATTCCGTTTTCCGGGTTTGTACCTTTTCTGACCATTTTATCATCAGTTTTATTGAAGAAACCGGAATAAATATTATTAATCTGGTCTGGATGAGAGTAGGTCCGGTCATTTCCGTTTCGTCTTCCCTCTGCGGTTATATTAAGTCCGTAGAGATAATTTAGCGGACGTTCAAACATGACTTTAACAATATCCGTACTGAACGGCCCCATTTCCCAGTCAGAGTGCAAAGAAGGTGGAGCATCAGAAAAAAAGGACGCGGTAGTAATATCAATTCTGATTCTTGCCCCCTTCAAAGAAGGCTTTAGCCGGGAAACCCTTATTTTTTTAATATTTTTAAGAAAGAACCTGCTTAAATCAAAATGATTTCCGTCAAGAGCCGTATATGGAACCCCGTCAACAGAAATAGTCGCTATCCTTGTGGAAAGACGCTTCTTTGATAAATCATCCAGTGTCCTCTGATGCCGCAGGGTAACAGTTTGAAAAACCGGAAGTGCTTCAAGAATTTCTCCAAGCGATCTGGCGGTTTCCATGATACTGTTTTCAGAGGTAATTATGTAGTCGCCGTTAGGAGCGATGAAAAAGGGGTCAGAAATTTTATCCGCTTCTAACGAAAAGAAAGCCGTTAAAGTGAAAAGCCCGGCCCAAAAAAACGAGCCGGGCAGTTTCAATAATTTAAGACTTTTCCGATTACTTTTCCGGGGAGGATTCTTCTGCCCCGAGCATGTTTTTTTCAACATCTGGATTATCTATGACCTTTATCATATATTTGGCGGATTCAACAAGGTCGCACTCCGGATATTTGGTAAGAAGGGTAACAAATGCTTCCCTTGCCTTGTCTTTTTTATTAAGATTTTCCGAATAAACAAATCCGATCATAAACTGAGCTTTATAAGCCTCATCACTATCAGGAAAAAGCCGTAAAAGCTTTCTGTAATCCTGAATAGCTCCGCTGAACATTTTAACCTGAGGCTGCATTTTTAATTCCGCTGTCTTTGAAATAACCTTATCGATCGTCTTATAGTCGGAATGGAAATATTGGATCTGCTCCAGATAC
>CAYNYI010000190.1:0-2898 GCA_964401455.1 uncultured Fibrobacterota bacterium | reverse complement strand
TATCAAAAGCCTTTGTGCCTTTTTGTATCTGAACGTCCTGACCGCCGAGCCTCATGGTCGCGCCTTTTTCTTTTACTTTCTTCTGTTCGGGCAGAATATCTATAACAGGTGCCTTGACCTTGAGACCGTCATTTTTCACCTCGGCGGTATTCGCGCCTTTAATTCCGCATACATTCCTCGCGAATTCAACGACCGCAAGCTGCATACCGAGACAAATACCGAGAAAGGGAATATTGTTCTCTCTTATATATTTTATTACCTCTATTTTCCCCTCAATTCCTCTTGTCCCGAATCCACCGGGTATAATTACGGCATCCACTCCGTCGAGTTCTTCTTCAACGACCTTTTCGCCGGTTTCTATCGCCGAAGTCTCTATCCATTTGACCGCAATCTTGACATCAAGATGCGCGCCGCAATGTACAAGAGCCTCTATGATGCTGGCATAACTGTCTTCAAGGGCGGTATATTTTCCACCGATGGCTACAGTAACCGTTTTACGTGGAGTGATGTTGTTTCTTTTGATATTCTCAACCAGGACTTTCCATTTCCTGAGAGCGGGCGGGCTGTATATATTCAGCTTCTTATGTATGATTTCCGAGATACCCTCTTCCTCGAAAATGACCGGGATATCGTAAACTGTCTCTACATCAACACCGGAAATAACCGCTTCTTTTTCGAGGTTGGCAAAAGAGGCTATCTTCTGTTTTACTTTATCCGAGATAAATTCGGAGCACCTGCCGATAATTACATCCGGCTCTATCCCTTTTTCCATAAGCAGTTTTACACTCTGCTGAGTAGGCTTGGACTTTTGCTCATTCACACCGCTAGGAATGGGAACATAAGTCAGATGTATGTAGGATATGTTTTCTTCCCCTATTTCGCTTCTGAGCTGCCGGGCGGCCTCTACATAAAACTGGTTTTCCAGATCACCAATTGTGCCGCCGATTTCTATTATTACGATGTCGGCTTTTTCTTTGGCGGCTATATCGTAAAATCTTTGTTTTATTTCATCAACCACATGAGGAATAAACTGTACCGTGCTGCCGAGATAATCGCCCCGCCGTTCCTTTTCAAGAATATTTTTGAAGATTTTACCCATAGTGAGGTTCCAGCCGAATTTTGTGTTTATGCCGAGGAACCTTTCATAATGGCCAAAATCCATATCGACTTCTCCGCCGTCGTCCAGGACAAAGACCTCACCGTGTTCAACCGGATTCATTGTGCCCGGGTCGGTATTCAGATAACCGTCACATTTTATAGGCACTATTCTTAGTTTTGAAGAAATCAGGTTTCCGATACTCGCGGCGGCAATACCCTTTCCCAGACCCGAGATAACACCTCCGGTCACAACTATGAATTTTACTCCGGGATCATTTTTCTTTCTGGACATTGAAAGTCCTCCGATAATTTAACGCCCCTGTTTGCTCATAACACCCGCGGTTGGACAAACCTTTACGCATTCCCCGCATCCGTCACAGGAAGTATCTACAAGACTGCGTCCGAACGGTGCCCTCATTCTTGTAACAAAACCCCTGTTTACGAAGGAAAACACATTAAAACCTTTTATCTCGGCGCAAGCCCTTACGCACGAACCGCAACTGATACATTTATGAAATTCCATTTTTATATCTTCATGAGACACATCTGTCTCTACTCCCCGGCGGGCTCCTTTATACCTGGAGCCGTCAGCTCCGTAGCGTCCGGAATAATCTCTCAGGCGGCAGTCTTCAGCGGCATCGCAACCACACTTCAGACAACGTTCAGCTTCTTTTACAGCTTCGGCAGGCAAAAACCCGCTCTCGACTTCCTTAAAAGAAGACGACCTTTCCTCATTGGAAATCAGCGGCATTTTAATTCTTTTATTTTTCGGGAAGCGCGAGAAAAAAGACGGATCAATATCTTCATTATTTCCCATGCTGCTGTTAAAAAGCTCTTCAGGCCCTGTGACTTCGTTCCCGTCAAGATATTGACAGACCGAGAAAGCCGCCTTTCGGCCGTTACCGACAGCGCGCACGGCTACATCGGGTCCGGTTTCGCTGTCACCGGCTGTGAAAACTCCCGGTTTTGAGGTCATAAAAGATTTCTGATCGGCCTTAAAAGTCCCCCATCTTGTAACCTCAAGCCCGAGGTCAGCGAAAGCTGAAGGATCGGCCGCCTGACCGACGGCATTTATAAGAGATGAAGCCTCAATATCGAATTCGCTTCCTTCCTCCGGAACCGGGCGTCTGCGGCCGCTTGGATCTGGTTCGCCTAGTTTCATCCTTATGCAGCGGACAGTAAGACCGTTTGCAGCGGGAGTAATTTTAAGGGGCGCGGCGAGGAACTCCATCGCGATGCCTTCATGTCTGGCTTCTTCTATTTCAAAATCATTCGCAGGCATTTCTTTCTCGGTCCTGCGATAAAGAATAACCGTCTCAGAACCTTTCCGAAGAGCGGTACGGGCCGCGTCTATTGCGGTATTTCCTCCGCCGACAACAACAGTTTTTTTCCCGAGATCGGGAGCCTTGCAAAGAGCCTCCATTTTGAGATACTCTATTCCGGAATAAACTCCCGGAGAATCATCGCCTTCTGTGCGTACCGAGGCGGGCTTCCAGGCGCCTGTGGTTATTATCAGGGCGTCATAATCTTTCTGAAGAGAGAGAATGTCAATATCTTTTCCGATCCTGGTATTGCAGCGGACTTCCGCCCCGAGTTTTTCAACAGCTCCGAACTCCGATTCGAGTATTTCTTCCGGGAGTCTGTAAAAGGGGATTCCGTAGCGCAGCATACCGCCGGTTTTTTCCATCGCCTCGAAGACAGTAACCGAATGTCCGGCAAGTCTCAGAAACTAGGCTGCGGTCATACCCGCCGGACCCGCTCCTATTACCGCCACCTTTTTTCCGGACTCTATACCGCGTT
>CAYNYI010000189.1:0-2963 GCA_964401455.1 uncultured Fibrobacterota bacterium | reverse complement strand
TATTTTATGATTGAGTGGATTATGGGCAAGCCCCAGCATTTAAGACCTGCAATTATGTTCGCTGTCGGCTCAATGATACTTGGTATTCAGTTTTTTTCTTTGGGGCTTCTCGGGGAAATGGTACTTAAAAGCGGAAACAGGGAAAATTATATAATAATTGATAGTGCCGGAATTTCACCGGAAGAGACAGTATAAAACAGGAAGGATGAGAATAATGCCCGAAGTCAGAATTGCACTTGTCGGAATAGGCGGCTACGGAGAGTTCTACCTTCAGCAGATAGATTCTGTTGAGAAAAGTACAGAATATAAGCTGACCGCGGCCGCGGAATACAATACGGATGTCAGGGAAAAAATATCTCTCAAATATGGGTTCGCAGAAAGAGGAGTCCGGTTATTCGAAGACTATGAGTCTATGCTTGCAGAAGGCCAGAATCTTTTCGACATCGTTATTCTTTCTGTAGGGACCGGACTGCATGAGGCGTATTCCGCCATGGCCATGAAGAGAGGTATTCCGGTTTTATGTGAGAAACCTCCCGCGGCGGTTATTCAGGAGGTCGATTCAATGACCAAATGCTCGGATGAAACCGGTGTTCTCTGTAACATAGGTTTTCAGAGCCAGTTTCAGCCTTTTGTCAAAAATCTGCAGAGGCTTTTATGCGAGGGTGAAATAGGACGTGTTACCGATATATCATTTATGGGTGTCTGGACCAGGTACCGTTCTTATTATACCAGAAATGCCTGGGCGGGCAAAATTCGCGCGGGTTCGAAGTGGGTCCTTGACGGCCCTATAGCGAACCCTATGGCGCATCAGCTTATGAATTCATTATACTATGCCTCTCTGGATGCGGGTAAAACCGCTGTGCCTGTTTCTGTTGAAGCGGAAATGTATCATGGACACGATATTGAGGGAGAAGATACCAGTTGCCTCCGGGTAATTACAGAGAACGATGTAAGGATTAATTTTTTCACCACTCTCTGCGGAGAGCGTAATAATGAGCAACATATTGAAATAACAGGAGAAGATGGTTCTGTGACATTATCATCTGGGCTTACAAACGCGGAAATTTATAAAAAAGGCAAGCTTTCTAAATTAATAGAAGGTGCGCAAATGGATCAGACGCTCAAGATTACAAACACGGCGAGGGCCTTTCTGGGTAAGGAAAAACCGGACTGTCCTGTCTCCATTACCAGAAATTTTGTGCTTGCTCTTAACGGCGCTTATGAGAGTTCCGGAAGAGTTTTAAATATTCCTGAAACGGAAATAGAGAAGACCGAATTTCTCCATGAGGACAGATATGGAGATACTATTAAAGATGAGCGCACTGCAGTTAAAGGAATAGAGAAAATAATGTCTGAATGTTTCAGGCGGCGAGTGATGTTTTCAGAATACGGGGTTCCCTGGGCTAAGGCTTCCAGAAAGTTCAATCTGAATGGATACGACTTTTTCAACCCAGATATCAACTGACCGATTATTTCCCGGAACTAAAAAAATAAATCTATCTGCGTTTTTTTCCGCCACAGCTTCGGCAGGTCTTTTCTCTAATTTTGGAAGCTATTTTGTATAGCGCTCGTCCTCCTCTTTTTCCGGAGCCGCTTTTATATATGCCTGAAAAGTTCCTTATAACCGGGAATATATCGCAGATTTTTTCGACAGCGTCCCAGCCTTTGTATACATTTTTGTTTTCATCAATAACGTGCATTGTGTCTTTCATCTCTTCAAAAGTCACAATTTCGAAATAAGCGGAAGAAGATTCACCGTTCAGGGGTATTGTTTTTATAGAACCGGTTTTGGTGCAGCCGCGAACAACCGATGCAAAATTCCGGCACATATAGCATTTGTCATCAAAAATCAATATAAGCATGCAGATTAAGATAATGAAAATTGCACATCAATTTCAACTTGATTTCCCCCGGGTATTTATATATAATTTCGGGGAATAGTAGTTATTGTAGCTATTATTGGGTTTTACTCCAAGATGGAGGCATCGGTGCTGATACAAACTATTGAGAAAAAATTCGAGTGCGGTGAACTTGATGAAATTTGTTTAAAACTTGTAACTTTCATCAGGCATAATATAAATGAGATCCTGGAACACTGGAGAAGTGAATGCAGGACGTGGGATCGTTGTGTTGATCTTCAGACAGCCATTAAAACTTTTCTTCTCCGCAAGGGCTCTGTGGATATGAGCATGGATATGAAGGCCCAGGTCGAAGCGATGAAGAAGGAAATTGAGAGAAGAATGAGTGAAGGCGACAGCGATATTACCAGAATAAAGACTGAATGGACACAAAAGTACGCCGGTATCTGGCGTGAGTATCGTACCCTTGAGATTATATACGCATTTGACAGAAATAAAGAAAAGTGTCTGCGGGTTTTTGAAGAAATAAAATAGCGGTCAGCCGGTGTACAGTTTTTTCTTCATTATGAAACTTCGGACTTTTTCCGGAAGCATTTCCTTAACATCCTCGTTTCTAAACAGTTTTTTTCGAATATTGGTTGATGATAAATCATAAAGTTCTGTGTCAATA
This sequence comes from uncultured Fibrobacterota bacterium, assembly GCA_964401455.1. Taxonomy (GTDB): domain Bacteria; phylum Fibrobacterota; class OXYB2-FULL-49-7; order CAYNYI01; family CAYNYI01; genus CAYNYI01. The sequence continues at coordinate 434 of CAYNYI010000189.1, read as the reverse complement.
AATTTTATCCGGAATTTTCGGAGTATACTTTTGTCATATTCAAAAGATCCTGGCCGTCTTACGCAAATTATTTCTACTTCACGGGCGATTTCTTCAGGCGATTTCCATTTCATTAGTTCCGGAATATTGTCCTCCCCGATGAGATAGAGAAAACGCTCGAATTTCTTATGTTTCTTACGGATTCCTCTTATCGTCTCTATGGTATAGGATATTCCGGGACTCCTGAGTTCAATGTCAGAAACTATATACGGAACCGCCAGTTTGGAGGCCGCAAGGCGGACCATTTCTGCCCGGTCATAAAAATCCGCGCCGAATTTTTGCTTATGAGGAGGATTATCTGAAGGTACGAATATTATACAGTCGGCCCCGGATTTTTTTTACTGATGCCTCGGCTGTCTTAATATGACCCATATGAACAGGGTCGAAAGCTCCGC
>CAYNYI010000188.1:0-3029 GCA_964401455.1 uncultured Fibrobacterota bacterium | reverse complement strand
AAATCAATGCCCGTCACCATCCCGCAAATCGCCAGAGAAACCGGATTCTCAAAATCAGCAGTATCGCGGGAACTCCATAATTACAAGGATATCAGCGAAAAACCAAGAAATCTTATTCTGGATACAGCTTGCCGGCTCGGATATATGACGGATGAGACTCTGTCACGGTTAGGCAAAGGCCTTTCCACATTTACCAGGACCAGCGAGAAATGCAAGAACAACCATTTTATAACCCTCATCTTCTATAAAACAAACAGGAGCCAGATCGATTAAAGCGCTCATTTCAGATCTATGATTGATCTGCTTTACTACGAATTCGAAAAAAGAAAAACGACAATACTTGAAAGTTATCCAAAAAATAAGACCCAGTATCTGAATGTGCTCGAAAACACCACAGCCGACGGCACAATACTGCTGAACAATATTAAAAGTATCGAAGATGGCCTAACCCTTTCCCTGAAAATCTATTCACGATCAAAGCCCCTTATTTTCCTCAGCAGCTATCTGGCCGGACATGATCCGGAATTTCATTCTGTAAGAGCTGATAATATCCACGCAGGCTACACGGCGGCCGGATATCTTTTTAAAAGAGGCGTAAAAAAAATATTTTTCATTAATCCCGGTGAGAAAAATACAATCTTTTCCGAAAGGTATCTCGGTTGTGTGAAAGCTTCGGGAGATTTTCCCTCGAAAGAACTTTCGCTTATAGATTTTTCAGCTCTGCACGGCGCAGCCGGACCGCTTCACGATGAACTTAAATCAGCGCTTTCTGAAAAAACTTGCGGTTTTATATGCGCAACTGACGGAACCGCTTTTTTATTTGATAAATATCTTAGAGAAAAAGGTCTGCGAAACTCCCTTGAAGTGCCTCTTCTCGGAATAGACGGTTGTTATAAAATGGAAGAAAACGACATAAGGACCGCTTCCGTAAAAATTGATCTGAAGTCCATGGCCGCCAACGCTGTGGAGCTCTTTTACAAATTATTAGAAAACAAAGTTACTGTTACCCAAAGAATACTTACCGGATGCAGTATAACTGAGAACGATTCAATCGTAAACACGAACTGATAGCCATGAAATTTAATCAAGAGGAAACAAGATACGATATATCTTTGCTGTTGCGGTTCTTTTCAGTCTTTCTTTCTCCGCAATATTGTTGAAACCTCGTGTGGCGGAGCGATGGAATGGGTCGTTCCCACTGTAATATCCCGTCCGGTAACCTAATATAAGAGAGGTTTTCATTTTTATGACCCGGGGCTCTACAATTGACAACACAGAGATGCATATGACTTATAAAGATGCCCGGAACGATCTATTCATAATCAGACTTATGATCGGAGGAATAGACCATGGATACTGGTGCAAGGAAGATCCTTCAGTAACTGTAAAAGGAAATGCCGACCTCAACTGGTATTTTAATAAAAGCGGTAATAGCTGGAATTACCGCGACCTGTCATTCCCGACCCCCTTCGCATTTTTCAGTAACGGTGACAACGATGCCCCGGACCACCAGGGGGACAACCTACAGCAGGCTATGGAAGAATCTCGCCGGGGATACCAATACCACAGATTCAGCGGAGGGCACAGCGATAATTCCGCCATGCGCCGGGATTGGCTTGGAAAATTCCGTAAAAAACAGAGTTTTCTGGCATTCACGAATAAAAGTTACAGACTGGGCAGTTTTTCATCTACCGGCTATTTCCTTTCTCTCGAAGTCCACAGATGGGCCCCGTCCACCATAATAGATGAAACAAATCACTATTACGTAGAACTTACCGGGACCGGGACGGCTGACGAATACGGCCTTGTAACTGTTCCGCAGGTACCTTACAGCCTGACAACAGCATCTCCCAATCCGTTTCATCCCAATACAACTGTTAAGATCCGGCTGGATGAAAAATCCCGAAAGAACGGTTTGAAATTGAAAATATTTGATATAAAAGGCACACTTATAAAAGAATTCAGCGCTCCCAAGGGTCATAAAAAGGAAATTCTGAGATTCGAATGGGACGCATCCAAAAATCCTTCCGGTACTCATATAGCCAAAATTGACCTCGGAAGAACAAACTATTTTAAAAGAATTTCTCTCATTAAATAATAAGGAGACTATTATGTTAAAAAAATATTTTTCCACCATTCTGCTTCTGATAGTTTCAATCTTAATGGCAGAAGACAAAGTTCTTCTTAAAGGAAGATATCTGAATTTCGTCGGCGGATTTAATGCCCCGGATGTAATGCTGGATGATGCCGCCCTGAAATGGAGTTCTCTCGGCATCGACCATCTCCCGGAGAGCAATAAATGGGCAATCAGCCATGTACGGGGATATGTGGTTGAACTTCTTGAACCTGACACTATCGGTGCGCCAGGAGAACCTTGGCCGGAAATGACTGAAGGCAGAACTCAGAAGGTTTTTGCTTCTGTGGATAACATGTCTCCACAAGGCGTATTCTGGCTTTCAGAGAATGAGCTGCTCACATCGGGCCGCAGGGCTTATCGCGGTTCTTTCATACCTACATGGATGGCAAAGATTAATATTGCAACTGGAACTGAAACATTATACGCGGTAACTAAGGAACCCGATACGGAGTACACAGAGTTTCACCTGATGCAAGGACTGGGGTCTGGTTTTATACGTGTCAGCGATACAAACTGGGCAAATTCCTATGCCGATGGGAACAACTTTCTTGTGGGGCGCGGAGGTTATGATGTTCTGGGTTCTCCTCTCGGACCTGCCCTCGGAGTATGGAGCATAGGAGACACAACTGCTCACTTCTTGCTCGATTTTCCGATTGATAACGAGCAGCGCCGCGATCCTTATTATACATATGCCGACGGAGAGGCACAGCAGCTCCCTATATGGAAAGAACCTGATTCGCTTGGAGGATTCTGGCAGGCCGGTGATGTGGGAGGCATTGCATTTATCAATCACCCTGAAGTAAAAGGCATATTGGCTACTCATAACCACGGAAGAGGAATGAGCCGGTCTGATTTTTTGTAACAGTTAAAAGACTTTTTTTAAGTGGCTCCA
>CAYNYI010000187.1:0-3041 GCA_964401455.1 uncultured Fibrobacterota bacterium | reverse complement strand
AAAGCTGTTATAAATTCCTTGGGTAAAAAAACTTTAAAAGGGGAAATTATTTAAATATCTGGTTTTAATGAAAAATGAAAAAATAATACAAAAATTCAGCGGACACGTGGAAGAAATGGGCGATATTCCCACGCTTCCTGATATAGCGGAAAAAATAATAGATGTTGTCAACAGTCCGGAATCATCCGCGGAAGAAGTTGCCCAGTATATAGAGCAGGATCCGGCTCTTACTTCAAAGCTTCTTAAACTCGCGAATTCGGTTTTTTACGGGATACCGAGATCAATTAGCTCAGTACGGGGCGCGGTTGTGATTCTTGGGTTCAATACTATCCGATCTCTTGTGTTGAGTGTTTCGGTTGTCAAACTTTTTCCTGTAAAGACTCCGGTCTTTAACAGGGCGGAATTCTGGCAGCATTGTATTGCTTCAGCTATTGCTGCAAAAATTGTAACGAAAAATTTCCATAAATCCAAGCTTCTTGATCCTGAATCGGCATTTTGCTCGGCGCTCTTGCATGATATCGGAAAGCTCGTTTTTGAGCAGTTTGTTAATCAGGATTATTCAAAAGCCATTAAAAAGTCAGTATCAGAAAAAATTCCCTCCTATCGTGCGGAGGAGTCGCTTCTTGATATAAATCATTCTGATGTCGGCCGTATTCTGGCCTCGAAATGGAACCTTCCTCTTGATATTGAAGAATCGATTCTTTACCACCACTTCCCCGAAAGCGCCCCTTCCAACCGTGAGTTGGTGTATATTGTTCATCTCTCGGACTGGATAGCCCATTCTCTCGGAAGTAAATCAGTCTGTTATGAGCCGAACCCCGAAATGTCTCCGCAAACAAAAGATCTATTATCGCTTACAGATGAAGAATTATCCTCTTTGAGGGGTACAATTGCCGATGAGATTAAGAATTCAAGTCTCTTCTTTAACATCATTAATTCCTGATCTGCGAGGTATAATTTGATTCCGGATAGAGAACGGGTATTGCCTTCCGGTACGGGACCGGTAGCTTTACCTTTTTTAAAAAAAGTTCTTATTTATTATCTGGAGAAAATTAAGAGTATATCCTCAGTGTCGCTTTATATATGTCCGGCTTTTCTTGTGAATCTTATCAATCATGCAGGTAAAAAACGCGGAGTACTTAATCCTGTAAGTACGGTGTCAGGTATTATAAATATTCTTAAAGATGAGGGTATTAAAAAAATTGCGGCAGAATCAGACTCTCTATCAGAAAATGACAGACGTATCTACTCAATGCCTTTTCTTGAGGCTGCTCTGCACTCTGCGGCAGCGGCAGAGGCGTCTTACATTATTTCCGGTTATCTTGACCCGAGGATGGAGGTAAATCCTGATACAGCAAGGTGCGCCGGGTTTATTCATGATATCGGCAAGTATTTGCTCTGCCTTGATTCATCCGAGAATTATGAAAGGGCTGTTGACTTTTCAGACACAAGATCTGTAAATGTATTGCAGGGCGAGTTTAGTGTGTTCGGGTACGATCATACCGACGCGGGAGGTGACGCTTTTATCGAATGGAAATTCGCACCGGAACTTTTTTACCCGGTAAGAGATCATCATGAACCGTTTAAATCCGGATATTATTCAAAATATTCCGCGGTTGTTCATGTCGCGGACAGTATCGCATGCGCTCTGGGTTACTCTCAGCATGCTGTCGGCAGCCAGCCTCCGGTATATGAAGAATGTCTTGACAAACTTTCTCTCGCCGAGGAAACCATCTCTGAAACTGCAGCGGAAGTCTATGACAATATGAAAAAAATGAAGCCTTTATATGAAGATATTTACGGTACTTAAAAAATTAAAACTGAAAAACGGGAAATTTTAAAATGGCTGATAATCTGGAAAAAGGTCTGAGGAAATCAAGAAACAGTTTCTTCGGGAAAATTAAAAACTTGTTGATAGAGGGCGGTCAGGATGAGTCGGTATATGAGGAAATAGAAGAACTTCTGATATCTGCCGATACAGGTATGGAGACCTCTCTTAAAATAATTGAAGAGCTTAAACGAAGAAAAGTACCTTCAGGCAACAGAACAGAGGTCCTTAAGGAAATAATAGCTGAGATACTTGCAGGCGCCGGTAGTTCGGATATTAGAACTCATGAATCCGAAAAGCCTCTGATATACTTATTTGCAGGAGTAAACGGAACGGGAAAAACCACTACAATAGGTAAATTAGCATACAAACTGACAAAAAACGGCCGTAAGGTTATAGTGGCGGCGGCGGATACCTTCCGGGCAGCTGCTGCTGAGCAGCTCACCGAGTGGGCCGAAAGAGCCGGCTGTGATATAATAAGACAGGATGACGGAGCGGACCCGGCAGCTGTTGTATTCGATGCGTGTAACGCCGCCAAAGCAAGAGGAGCCGATGTCCTGCTTATAGATACAGCCGGACGTCTTCATACAAAAGGAAATCTGATTGAGGAACTCAAGAAAATTGACAGGGTCATAAAAAAACACGGAGACCGGTATCCTGATGAATCATTTATTGTTATTGACGCCAATACCGGTCAAAACGGTCTTAATCAGGTCAAAGTTTTCAATGAAGCCCTGGGGCTCTCAGGTATTGTTCTGACAAAGATAGACGGCACAAGCCGAGGTGGTCTGGTCATATCCGCGGTGGACAAATACCGTATTCCGGTAAAACTCCTGGGATGCGGAGAGAAAATAGAGGATCTTCACAGTTTCGACCCCGTATCGTTTGCGAATATTCTTTTTGAACCTGGAAAAGAGAAAGACAGCATAGAGTATTTTTCTAAAGCTGATAAAAAGATCGAGATGGAGGAAAAAAAGGCAAGACTGAATAAGGAAAGGGAAGAAAAAATAAGAAGAAAATTTGAAGAAAAGAGGAGAAAAAAGGAAAAGAAAAAAGATCTTCAAAATAAACCTACCAAGTCAACTGCAAAGCCGGCTCTTATTTTTGTTTCTGTGGTTCTTGCGGTCCTTATTGCCCTGTTCGGCTTTTTTAAATATACCGATACAGTTATTGAAAAGGCTGCCGCGCAAGCTGATTCGGCTGTCTCTAAAGG
>CAYNYI010000186.1:0-3226 GCA_964401455.1 uncultured Fibrobacterota bacterium | reverse complement strand
TTTCCCAGACAATTCCTTCAATAAGAGACGCGTCAACAGGATCGGGAGTATCATCTGCGGTTGTGTCCTCAACTTGAGTATTGTCATTATCATTTTCTTCCTCATCATCCTCCGGACTTAAAAGATCGCATGCGAAAAATGAAAAAGAAAGCATCAGGAAAAAGAGGAAGAGGCTGCGTCTAAGCATAGAGACTCCTTTGTAAAATTAAAATTCTAAATCTATTAATGTATAGACGATTAAAAATTTCGACCCGTCAAAACCAACATACACATTCATTATTAATATAACAAATTAAAACAACAAATCAAAGTTCAAAGTCTTTGGTAAAATCATCGATGTGGAAATTTAAAGTTTCCTTCGTTCTAAAATATAGAAAAGATTGTCTGAAAAAAAAGTAATCACTGTCACCAAAGAGTAAAAAAATAATATTGACCCTTCAAAAGGTTTAATCTTATCTTTTAGAGCGATTGTATTGAAATTTGGTTCGGAAAAAGGATAATAAAAATGCCGTTCAAAGCAGAATTCAAATGCATAGGTCCGGATTGCGGAGAAAAATACCCCCTCAATGAAATAATATACCGCTGCAGAAAATGCGGAGAGCTTCTGGAAGTAAGCCATGATATGGAGGCCCTTGCGCAGAAGAGCGCTTCTGAATGGAAGGACCTTTTTGACAGCCGGCTCGGCTCAATCAAATGGCCGTACGCATCCGGGATATGGTCAAAAAAAGAATGGGTACTTCCCGGTATTGATGATGAAAACATTATTTCGACATGCGAAGGAAATACAAATCTTTTCTGGGCCGAACAACTTGGCAAAGAACTTGGTATGAAAGAGTTATGGGTTAAACTCTGCGGTAACGGCCATACAGGATCATTCAAAGACCTGGGTATGACCGTCCTTGTTTCCCAGGTCAACGACATGATAAAAAAAGGTGCGGGTATAAAGGCGGTGGCCTGCGCATCAACCGGCGATACATCGGCTGCCCTCTCGGCATACTGCGCCGCGGCCGGTATAAAGTCAATCGTTTTTCTGCCAAGTAATAAAGTAACGGTCGCGCAGCTCATTCAACCTATCAGCAACGGCTCCCTTGTTCTTTCATTAGATACAGATTTTGACGGCTGCATGAAAATAGTACAGCAGGTAACCAGGGACAATTCCATATATCTGGCAAACTCCATGAATTCGCTACGAATAGAAGGACAGAAAACCATAAGCATCGAAATGGTCCAGCAGTTCGGGTGGGAAGTTCCCGACGTTGTTGTTATACCGGGGGGAAATCTCGGGAATGTTTCGGCTCTTGGAAACGGCTTCAAAATGATGAAAGAACTCGGCCTTATAGATCGCATACCAAAAATAGTGCTCGCCCAGGCCGAGAAAGCCAACCCTCTGTACCTTGCCTATAAGAACGGATGGGACACCTTTTCTCCGATAGAAGCCGGTTCCACAATGGCAAGCGCAATAAGAATAGGAAATCCTGTAAGCGTAAAAAAAGCAATTAAGGTCTTGAAAGAATTCAATGGAATTGTTGAACAGGCAACTGAAGAAGAACTCGCCAATGCCTCGGCAATGGCTGATAGAGCCGGCCTGTTCACATGTCCGCATACCGGGGTCGCCCTTGCAGCTATGCGAAAATGTCTTGAAAACGGAATAATAAGCAAAAAAGACCGTGTCGTGGTTATTTCAACGGCGCATGGGCTCAAATTTTCCGAATTTAAAGTAAGATATCACAAAGACCAAATAGAGGGTTTTAAATCCAAATTCGCGAATACACCCCTCGAGCTTCCCGCAGACGCCGGAATTGTAAAAAGAAAAATCGAGGAAATTATCTGAGAAAAAGCGAATTCAGCTACTATCCCTTTCCATATCAAACACTTACGATATTTTTCGGTCTAAATATTTCGCTTCCCATAATATGAAAATTCGGGTAAAGGCTTCAGTGAATTATGCCGATAAATATAATGAAGGTCGTAAAGTAAAGACCAGACAATTCAACATAAATCTTTTAAGGAGGTGAGGACGGATGGAACTTTCCATTATTTCAAGAGTATCGGAGATAATCCGTGAAAAAAAGATGGATATCAGTATTCCTGATAAAAAGCAGAATAAGGCTTCCCGAGATTCGGTTGAGATATCATCTGATGCTGCGGATATTAACCGTTTCATAGAATCGATAAAGAAAAGCGGCGAAGAAGAACGGGCTGTGAAGGTGAGGCAGATAAAAGAAGCGGTTAAAAACGAAAGATATGTTTTATCCGACTCAACAGTAGATCAGATAGCCGAAAAAATCGCAACCTCACTGATTTAAAGGGTTTTCTATGAAACAAAAAAGAAACCGACTGTAATAAAGAGAAATCAATTTTTGGTTTCTCTTTTTTTTTGCAAAATATCTATCATTTTTCTGTAATTACCTTTTCCATTTTTTTCATAAAAAAGATAATTTTCGTAAACGACAAGCTTTTGCCTTATTTGACCTTGCCATTCAGCCGCTTTTAAATTTTTATCAGCAAAGACACGTACATTATCGGTATTATATTCCAGCGAATCGAGAATCTTCTGAAAAGCTACAACCGCTTTTGAGGGCAGAGAAATTTTAATTACTGTTACCGTATCGCGCGAAAGAGTGTCCCGCAAAAGAAAGGCAGTATCTTTTTGATTAAGTATTCCTTCAGCCGGATTAAAAAACGGGGGAAATCCGGCCAGAGGTTCAAAAAGCGCTGAGGAAGAAAAAGAGAGTTTTTTTACTTCGGTCTTGTCGGGTCCGGTACTGAAGAATCTTAGAGACGAGGGAATAAGCAGGGCAATAAAAATAATAAAAACCGCCGCGAGGACGGTTTTTATCAAAGTATTTCTTTTCATTTAAAAGTTCAGTCGTGGTTTTCCATGGAGGATTCACGCTGCAGCTTACGCCTGGCGGCGCTCATTCTTCTCTTTTTTATCTCGGAAGGCTTCTCGTAATATCTGTTTTTCTTTAATTCCGAAACAATACCGGCTTTTTCACATGTTTTGGAGAACCTGCGGAGAGCCTTCTCAAAAGCTTCATTGTCTCTAACTTCAACACCTATCATTTATCCATGCCCCCTTTCAAAAGGCTGAATTAATATTTTCAGTCTAAAGATAAGTTATTATAAGCGTTATGTCAAATTTTTCCGGCTGGTTCGCTGACCGTACCAAAAGGTGCCTGGTGTAAAGGTTATATATTTCGAGGACAGAATTAAATTTTTTTAT
>CAYNYI010000185.1:0-3233 GCA_964401455.1 uncultured Fibrobacterota bacterium | reverse complement strand
GCTCTTTTCCCATTTACGGGCCCGGAAAAAAAATTGCCGGGGATTGAAGAATTTAGAAGGCAGAGAAGTTCCCAGCCAGGCTGCCCCCATATGTATCAGAAACCAGGCGGCAAAATCCGATACAACAATCCATAGCGGCGTCATCTCAATCAGCATCTGTATTCAGGCCTCCCTTAATGCTTCTCCCCCGCCAGGTAACCGGAGCCCCGGTTTTAAGCCTGTGAAGAGAAATAAAGAAAACAACAAAATAAAAGACCAGGTGAACCGGATAAAGAAGCGCCGTAATAACACGGAAAGAACCGAATTTACGGGCATTCATAAAAACCTGAATTACAAACATAGAATACGGTATAAAGACAAAAGCACTCCCCATTCCGGTCAGGTAAAAAGCGGGGGGAATAATAAAGGCCCCCGCGCATCCCGATAGCCATAGAATAACCGCTAAAAGAAGATCCGGCCGGGTCTCTCCGGCTCCTCTCGCAAAAGCCTTTATCCATCCTTCGCGAAGTGATGCAAAACCATCCGGGTACATCCTGTAATTCAGCGCGTCTTTTCCCGAATAAAGATCGGGACGAATTTTGTTCTTTTTAAAGTTCCGGGCCATAAAAAGATCCTCAAGGATTTCTTCTTTTACCGCTTCGTGCCCGCCGGAAATATCGTAATCATTTTTATGTACCATAAGACAGGGGCCAAAAAGCCCTGAAGCCTTCTTTCTGCCTCCGGGAATAAAAGCGCCCATAGAAGCAGCCGTTACAATATTGAAAAAGACTGAAAACTCTTCATAAAATTTTTCTGTTCTATGATAAGGAGCGGCGGAAAGCGCGGTCCCGGGGCCCTTCCAGGAGCTCAATAGAGCGCAAAGTCCATCTTTTGTAAACCGGGTATCGGCGTCCAGAAATAGATATATATCCCCGGCGGCTTTCAGAACCCCCTGACGGCAGGCCCAGGTCTTTCCGCGCCACTTCCCCGGCGGCGGCGGACACTTAACAACAATGGCTCCGTATTCAGCCGCGATGGCTGCAGTCCGGTCAGAAGAGCCGTCGTCCGCAACTATAATTTCTAAAGGTTTAATATCCTGAGAATTAAGCCCTGAAAGAATTTGTCCGATATTTTTTTCTTCATCCCTCGCGGGAATTATGACTGAAGGTTTCCTGGCGCTGTCTTTACAGCGGTTAGTGTCCGGCACACAGCGGGGCACACGAAAAATAAGCCAAATCCCCGTAAGCCAGGAAAAGGCGAGAAGTATGTAGAGGATTATTAACAGAGATGCTTCTGTAAAAAACAAAATTAAATCCCGGATTTTTCCACTGCTTCGGCCACATTTATTCCGCAAAGCATCACCATGGGCATCCCCCCGCCGGGGTTTACGCTTCCTCCTGTAAAAAACAGGTTTGAATATTTTTCACTTCTCTTGGGCGCCTTGAAAGCGAAGTTCTTTTTCAGGTCGGAAACGACCCCGTAAACGGACCCTTTATTTGAATAATATTTTTCCTGTATATCATACGGAGTGAGTACATGCTCGTAAACAGTATGCTCCCGGAGCCCCTCCAGACCCATTCTTTCCAGTTTATCCAGAATCCTCTCCTTGAACTTCATATAATCATCTCTCGTATAGGTATTTCCGCCTGCCCCGAGGTACGGAATATGAGGCAGAATTTTCAGCGCCTCACATCCTTCCGGCGCGACGGACTTGTCTGTACGGGAGGCGGCGACAAGATAGATTGTCGGATCTTCGGGCAGGACTTTCTTCTTGAAAACAGAATCAAAATGGCCAGCCTGTTTTTTCGAAAAGTAAAAATTATGATGGTTAAGCTGAGGGTATTCCCTGTCCACTCCTATATCAAGCACCAGCCCCGAACAGGCAGGTTCGAATTTTTCTAGTTTCTTCATGAAACGGGCATCTTCACCGGTGAGTTTCCCGTATGCCGGAATTACCTCCATATTTGAAACAACTATATCCGCAGTATGTTTCTGTCCGTCTTTCAGTGTTATTCCCGAAGCTTTACCGTTATCTGTATCTATTGAAACGACCTCGCTTTCGAGATGTATCTTTATTCCGATTTCATCCATATATTTTCTGAAGCCCCTTGCAATATTGTACATACCCTCAGGCACATACCAGAGTCCGTAGCGGAACTGTATAGTGGGAAGACAGTTCATAAATCCCGGCGCGTCCACAGCGGAAGAACCTACATATTTTATGAAGAAATCAAAGATATTTACAAGATGCTCATTACTGAAATATTTACGGACGGCTTTATCCATTGTACTCCAGAAATCCATCCGGAAAAAATCCATAGGGCTGTAATTAAGCATGAAGTCAACTGTGCGGTCAAGACCTTTCTTAAAATAACCTTTGTTTACAAGATCGTACTGACGTCCGGAATAGGCTATAAACTTTTCGAATTCATCGACATGTTTTTCCCCTATTTTCCTGAGCTCGGAGTGCATCTTTTCCCGGTCCCCCCACAGGTCAACAACAGTACCGTCCTCGAAAAAATTGCGCCAGTGCGGGTCAAGCGCCTGAATTTTTATGTAGTCGTCCATATTACGGCCGGTTTGTTCGAAAAGCGATCGGAATATATCGGGCAGAGTAAGAATTGAAGGCCCGAGGTCAAAAGAAAAACCTTCTTCCGATATGAAATTCAGCTTACCGCCAATCTTCTCGTTCTTTTCGAATACTTCAACTTGATAGCCCTTGTTCCGAAGACTTATCGCCGCTGATATTCCTCCGAGGCCGGAACCGATTACAATGACTTTCTTGCCTTTATTTTCCATTATTCCCCTCCGTTTGATCCAGTTCTTTTAGATCTTTTTTTGCCAATTTGTCTTCGGGATTAACTTCAAGTGCTTTCAATATATATTCCCGTGCCTTTTTTTCATTTCCCTCTTTACGATAAGATTTGGAAGCGAATGTCAGCGCGGAACTGTAGCCCCAGCGCGGATGATATGGCTCTTTTTTTTCTTTCATTTCTTTTTCATATGCTTTTTCGGCTCTCTGAAAATACCCGAGGGCCTTATCCGCCCCGCCCAGAATCCCGGGTGCGTTATAATAACTGCTTCCGGTCAGATAAAGCGCACGCGGATTATCAGGATCAAGCTCAAATGCCCTGTTTCGGTGTTTTTTTACTTTCGGCCCGTTCCATACAGCCGTAAGAGGGGTCTTTGCTATCTTTCTACCGGTGAGAGTGGCGAGAACCGCCCTGTTCTCGGCATAAGCCCCGCTAAGCTCT
>CAYNYI010000184.1:0-3342 GCA_964401455.1 uncultured Fibrobacterota bacterium | reverse complement strand
GTTTTCCATAGTGGCGGGATTCTTTCCCATTTTCCCTTCATCAAACGCTTCCGCCATTACCAGAACACCCATCTCATCGCAGAGTTCGAGAAAATTGCGGGAAACCGGGTTATGACTGTTGCGGACGGCCTTGGCACCCATGTTCTTTATCCGTTCTATTTTTCGCTCGTCAGCTCTTTTGTAGGCCGCGGAACCCAAACAGCCGTTATCATGGTGGATACAAACTCCTTTGAGCTTCAGCTGCCGGTCGTTAAGAAGAAATCCTTTATCATGAGTAAATTCGATTTTCCGCACCCCAAATGTGGTGATTTTATCGTCAATCAGCGTATTGCCGCTTTTAATCCCGGTATAAAGTTTGTAGAGATGCGGGCTTTTTGTATCCCAGAGTTTCGCATCGGTCAGTGGTATAGTGCATGAGTGTTTTTGAGGTTTATTGCCGGCAAGGTCTATTTTCTGAACAAAATCAGTTACGGTTTTGCCGTTAAATAAGACCGTATGCGATACAGTAATCTGCCTTCCTTCGGGGAGTTCATCTATTATTTCAGTCTCAATATGTACCTGGGCCGTCCTCTTCCGGGGGTTAACGTTTTCGGGGCGGACAAAAATACCCCATTGGGCTATATGGGGCCGGCCGCATATAATGAGTCTTACATCGCGGCATATACCGCAGCCTGAGTAGTATCTGCATGCAGGCTGAACCGAATTGTCAACCCGCACTGCCATGACATTAAGTTTATCACCGAAATAAAGGTGCCGGGTTATATCGTACTGAAAACCCTGAAAAGTGTTAGGGTTATATCCGCAATGGCGGCCGTTCACATATACGTCGCTGATTCCGAAAATACCGTCAAAGTCGACAAAGAACTGTTTTTGTTCATCTGACTTATCCAGGGCGAATGTTTTTCGGTACCATCCGATTCCGGTCGGGAGATAGCCTCCCCGCATAGTGGAGGCATTATCTTTGCGGAAAGGACCTTCGATGCTCCAGTCATGAGGAAGGTCCAGCTCTCGCCAGAAATGGTCTGAAAGGTATTCCTCTTTATGCGAATTTATAACATCGCCTCTGAGGAATTTCCATCCTCTGTTAAAGTCCAATTCTTTTCTGGCTTTTAATTTTTTCACTATTGTTACTCAGATTGTAATTTTGAAACGGCTGCTTTCGGTATTTAATATAATCTTTAATGCAGCGCTTTGCACTTACAATATCTCCGGGCTGTATTTTCAGGGAAAAGAAAAAAGATTATGAGGGGCTCAGTCCGCCGAACTCATGGCTGAAGTGTTCCTCATAAGAAAAGAAACGGCTTCTTCGCGTTTAAAGAAAATTCTTATGCGGGAGCCCGGCTTATTTATGAGTTTAACGAGAGCTGTCATATCCAAGTCTTTAGGTAGTTTGCCCACAAGGAGCGCAAGTTTTTCGGTGCGGAGGGTGGCGGAAAGCCTTTTGAGCATGGCTACGATAGTCTGGGATTCCTGGAGCTTAATGTGAAGGTCCGCCCCGGTCAGGTCTATTAGCTTTTTGCTTATGCCGGCATTCCTCTTTTTAGTTATTGAGGTGTTGATCTCTTTAAGAATGTCAGACGTGGCTACACGTCCGTATGCTTTGAAGAAGCTAATATCTTTTTGTTTGTCTACTGCTGATTTAAAAGGCATACATGTAAATTAAGCATTTTTTTAATTGAAATCAAATGAAATATTAAAGATAAAATTATTATTGTAGAAAAATTCTACAGAGCGCTAAAGTCCGGTCTCTTGTATTTTTTTATCAGCGCCTCTGCGGTTTTAAGACCGTCCACAGCAGAGCTTGTTATACCCCCGGAGTGGCCCGCGCCTTCGCCGCATAAATACATATTTGAAAATCCGGGAATAGTGTGGTCCGAACTGCGCACAAATTGTATTACAGAACCGGTTCTCGTTTCCGGACCGTAGAGGGTGCCTTCGGAAAAGCCGGGTATTTTTTTGCAGAAAAATAAGAGGGCTTCTTCGAGGGCTCTAGTGTAATGCACCGGTAAAAGTGTCTGTAACGGGGCAGGTTGTCTTTTTGTGGATTTCGGGGCCGGCAGTAGTTTTCCGTCGGTTTTTTTCTTCAAGAACTCCTGGACAGATTGTGCGGGAAGTATGTTTTTCCCGCCGGAAAGCTCGGCACCGCGGGCTTCTGTGCCATGTAGAAAGGAAATTGCCGTTTTATATGAGTCTCCAAGGTCTTCTTTCCGTATAGGGGTAATAATAGCGCTATTGGCGAAACCGGAGTCGCGCCGGCTTCTGCTCATCCCATTTGTGGAAAAACCGGTTCCGGATCCAGCACATGGCAGGACTTCGCCTCCCGGACACATGCAGAAGGAGTGGACAGGTGCAAATCCCCTGTATTTTATAAAATATGCCGCAGGGCCGAAATGTTCTGCGTGGAGGGTATTCCCGTAAAAGGCACGGTCGATTATATGCTGTCTGTGTTCAACCCTTAGGCCGATAAGAGATCCCCGGAGATTGTGGGGTACGCCCTTTTCTATAAGCGTTGAAATTGTTTCATAAGCCGAAGAGCCGAATGCGCCTATTAGCGCTCCGGCTTTTTCTGAAGTGTCTTTGAAAATTATGCGGCTGACCTGCCCGGAAGAGGTATCGATATCCGTTAGCGCTGTGCGGAAAGTAAAGGTGCCGCCTGCTGTCTCGATTTTCTTTCTCAGGTTCACAATTATTCCCGGCAGGAGGTCGCTCCCTATATGCGGTTTGGCGTCGAACCGTATTTCGGGAGGAGCGCCGCAGTCGCAAAGGGTTTCGAGCACGTATTCTGTATAAGGGTGGTTGACCCGTGTATTCAGTTTTCCGTCGGTATAGAGCCCGGCACCGCCTTCTCCGGAATAGATGTCCGCATCGGGGGCTTTTGTTCCACCGTGCCGCATTTCTTCAATGGCTTTATATCTTTCCGGTGCGGGCGGGCCTTTTTCGAGGACTATAGGTTTATATCCCTTCTCTGCGAGGAGCAGGGCCGCGAAAAGCCCGGCAGGACCCGCTCCTGCTATGTAGACCGGGGCAGGGAGTTTATCGGACCCGCTTTCCAGTTCTTTGAAGGGAGGAATTTCGTTAAGGGGTTCCGCACCGCTGACACTCTCGTTTTTTGTGCTGACGGCAGCGGTTATTACATAGCCCGGGTTACGGCCTCTTGCGTCTATTGAGCGTCTTATTACTTCTATGCCGGATATTTCTTCAGGATCAATACGGAGTTTTTCAGCCGCCTTATTTTTGAGTACGTTTTTTGAATAATTTTTTCCGGTCCGGAGCTGTCGTATGATATATTTCAATCCCTGGCCTCATTCACTCATGCCGTGGGTTTTCATCTTAGAATATATG
>CAYNYI010000183.1:0-3349 GCA_964401455.1 uncultured Fibrobacterota bacterium | reverse complement strand
GATACTTCGCGGATAAAATCCGTGATCAGTTTGTTACTCGCAAACAATACCGAAAGTCTTCTAAAAACCGTATTCTTAAGAAAGCCGAATGTACTTTCAAGTACCGAAGGTTCGGAATTAAGTACTATTATTCCGGAACCGGAAACTGAAAAAATATCTATCGAATTATTATATGCACCTCCCGCGATATCTACAAAAATATCATCGGAATCAATCTTTCGCAGGTTTCTTATTAGCTTCATTTTCCTGCTGTAGCTGGGGTTCGCGAGAGACAGGATATCATTGGCGCCGCTTACAAGAAAAAGCCGTTCAAACGGGGTTTCAAGAACAATATCTTTCATTTTTAATTTTCTACCGGAGAACATGTCGTTAATTGTAAGAGATGGGTAATTTACGCCTGTGAGCAGATGAAGATTAGCTGTTCCAAGATCAGAATCCACAATGGTAACTTTCCGGCCCGAACCCGCGCCGATATAACCAAGCGAAGCGGTAAGAGAAGTCTTTCCTACGCCGCCCTTGCCTGCTCCCACCGGAATTATATTTTTATCGCCGAAATTTTCCATATCAGAATAGTTTAATTACCGGTTCCCAGCCTTCGTCCGGGGAAGCACATTCATTATTTTCACAGCTTCCGGAAACCGTACCTTTTAGAATAATCCTTTCCGAACCGCATGAAAAACAACGGTATTTTCCTGTAATATCCACGACTGAATCGGTGTCGTAAACCTCGACCATTTCATCAGGAGAGTTATAGTTATTATCATTTTTATAATCCATATAACTAATATAATATATTTATTCCTCCGGTTTCACAAGATCAAAAAATAAACCGTCACTCCTGTATATAACGTTTCCATCTCTTCCGGTAATATTAACCCTTGATCCGCCTTGCTTTAAAAAAGCAGTCAATAAGCTGTCCGGATGCCCGTATTTATTTTCTTTTCCGCAGGATATAAGAGCGTATTCAGGAGAGAGAACCTGAATAAATTGCGGACAAAATGATGAAGATGCGCCGTGATGTGGAACTTTAAGCAGGTCAACAGTCTGGCGATCCCATTTATGGGTAAAATCTTTGAGAGCAGAATTCTCCAAATCTCCGGTAAGAAGCAGCTCCGTTTTACCATACACAGATAATAACACGAGAGAATTGTTATTTACATTATTTCCTTCACCACTGTAAACAGAGTCCGGCGGCCAAAGCATATGAAAAACTGTTTCTCCGCAGCACAAAGAATCATTCATAAAAATGGTATCGGGAATAATTCCGGCCGCTGTAAAAGCGGAATCCATTCTTCGGGTATAGAAAGACCCAAAAGGCGGCCCCCGAACAACAGAGACCTTTTTTACATCAAATAAACTAAGAATCTCTCTGACATTACCTATATGGTCGGCATGAGGATGCGTAAGAAAAAGGTGTTCTATCTTTCCCCCCGGAACAAACTCCGGCAGAGAAGGCAAAAACTCCATCAAAGAATCAAAAGGCCCTGTATCAACCATTACATTCTTTCCTCCGGGACAGTTAAGAATACATAAGTCACCGTCTCCCGCATTTATAAAAATTACGCGCAAATTCTCCGGAGCAGCTTTATCCGTGCCGACATTTTGACAAGATAGCAGGGCAAAGAGGGTGGTAATTACGAAAAGCACATATGTCATATTTAACAAATATACATATAATACTGAAGCATTCAGCAAAAAAAATGGAACTTCCCCCGATTCTGATTCGTATATTAATAAAAGAGCAGAGGAGATAAATTAATAGCTGAAAGATAACATTGAAAATAGAAGAAATTTATAAGGAATACAAAGACCGGGTATACAGCATAGCTTACCGGTATCTTCTAAACAGGGACGATGCAATGGACGCGGCGCAGGAGACTTTTCTGGCAATAAATAAAAGACTCGCTTCTCTTGAGCCTAAAACCGCGCCATCATATATACTTAGAACGGCGGTAAACAAAAGTATAGATATATACAGAAGAAATAAAAAAACGCTTAACGAAAAAACAGGAATACTTCTGAATATGACTTCGAAAGAGGATTTTAAATCTTCTGAATACAAAGATGAAGTAAATTTTCTACTGGAAAAGCTCAGTCCGGACCAAAGGATCGCTATAATTATATGTGATATAATAGGATATGACATAAAATCAGCGGCTGATCTTCTTGAAACAGAAGAAGGGACGGTTAAATCCAGACTGTCAAGAGGAAAACAGAAAATGAGGCAAATCAGCGAAAAAATTCGGGAAAAGGAAAACTTATTATGAGTGAATTCAGAAATATTGAAATGCTGCTCAAAAACAAAGGACCGGTTTCGGCACCTGACACTCTCTGGCCTGCCGTTAAAAGAAAATTAGCCGTGCAAAAATATATAAAGGTTTCCGTGTTCGCCATAGCTGCCGCCATAATAATAGGCGTTTTTACTCTTACTCCATTTACATCTGGAAGCGGTAATGAAATATGCGCTGAGAATTACGACACCCTGTCTACTTTTTTAAACGGCCTGTTTAGCCCGGTTTTTAGTGAATTAGAAACCGATAGCGCCGTTTTCAGTACCGAATACAGTAATATAGACTTCTCAGGGATAGACACTATATATACGAAAGACTATTTCGAAGTATTCAGAATTTATTTTCCAGATTACTTTTAACCTTAAAAAAGGAGATTTGAAATGCGCACAAAAACTATTTTCACATTGCTGACAGTATTGGCTCTTTCCGCTTTTGCCGGCTCCGGTAAAAAGGAACGCGGAGATATGAGGCAGAACATGCAGGAAAAATTAAAAACTGAAATCGGGCTCAGTGAAGACCAGTTCAAAAGTCTGGAGGCGGTTCGACTCGAAACCATGAGAAAAGCCGAAGAGAACCGGCATGAAATTAAAATGGAGAAAATCCGGCTCAGGGAGCTGCATGTCCAAAACTCCGTCAAACGCGGCGAAATAAAGGAAATAATCGCTAATATCAAGTCCGCTCAGGAGGAAATGCATGATGCCAGGTATGAAGGCATCAATAAAGTACTTGATATCTTTACCGACCAACAGATCAATAAACTGGCTGAGTCCGGAATGCTCGGACGTATGATTGATCTAAAAGAAAAAGAAAAAGGCGGCAGAAGAGATCATCACCGCGGGCCCGAGGGAAGAAAAGGCCATAGAAAGCCCGGAAAGAGGGATTAAGAATCAATTTCAGTGGCGGGGAAAAAAGTGCCAGGTGTAAAGGTTATATATTTCGAGGACAGAATTAAATTTTTTTATATTAAGAACATCAAAGGAGGTTCTGTCAATGCTTACAGGCACGAGAGTGTATCTTTCTTTCTGTAAATTCGGCGGCTGCTTGAAAGCTTAGTACTG
>CAYNYI010000182.1:0-3391 GCA_964401455.1 uncultured Fibrobacterota bacterium | reverse complement strand
CACTAATATTGCCGCACTTCCTGCCGCTGCAACACCCTCTCCCTATCCCTCTCCCATCGCCTGTCTGCCAAAGCCTTGGCGCAGGCAGAAGGGAGAGGGAACTTCTTGTCTTCAGTTCTTCTCCCCTTCCCTCCCACCTATGCCAAAGCTCCGGCGGACAAGCGATGGGAAGGGGGCGGGGGAAGGGTGACGCAGCGGCTGTTACTGTGTCATCCACACTTCACCTCTGCCGCGCCGAATATTACCACTGGTACCGGCAGCATCCCGCCAAGCATAATTAATATTTTCCTCATCTCACCAACCCTCCGGTTTGTTTGTTTATTTATAATTCCGTTCAGTTCATCGTATTCTTTAATCTTCTTTTATCCTTCCGCCTTATACCTGCTTGGCGTTGTATGCGCAATACATATAATCAAATACCCGCCGGAAATCATCGGGGTTACAAGCTTTCCGGAACCTGCCTGTCTGTGTTTCTTTTCCAGCAACACTCCTCCTTATATTTATTCCATAAAACTCTATAATCCCGAAATCTGTCAGCATTTTGCAAGAATAAAGTCCGAACATAATTCGTACGGCTCATTTGAGATTCCCAAAATACTACACTACGCACATCATTTCCAGAACTAATATTTCCAAGTTCATAACGGTTTTTGATACATTAAATTATTTGCATCCTGCTTTCTCCGCCGATTAAAATTAATTTATTATTCAACGGTTTATTTTTTTATGCTGTTAATCTCTTTTTCGGCCGTCTTCAATCTTCCCAAAACAGCGTCAAACGAAGGCGGTTCTTCAAAAAACATTTCCTGCATCTGGCGATAATCTGTTTTTAACCGGCTTATCTGATCTTTCCGCGGCAATAATTTCAGGCTGCCGGGCTTGGCATCTTCATAATGAGCCCAATTTGCCTTAAAAAATAATGCCTTGTGTTCAGAGACCTCTTTAAGCAGCGCTGTTTTTTCTAAAGATTTTTTGTATATCGGCGTATCCACCATAGCGGATAAATCATAATAATGCCGCGACATTCTAAGCGGAACATTCCTGCCTTCTTTATAATTATGTATCATATGCAAAATTGTCGCTTTCTCCCAGAAAGTCCGCTCCGCGGCCAATACACGCACCGGCGCGCTTTCAAAAACATCGCCTCCGGAAACATCAGCGACATAAGGAGCGACTGTCATATTCTCAACCGGCCAATGATCCGCTCTTGAGCCGAATTCTATTTTAACGGCGGACTTAACATAGCTTTCAGTACTGCCGGCCAAAGAACGCGGGAAAGTGAACAAAACCGTTTGCCCTAAAACATCTTCAGGATCCAATTCAAGCCCCCATATTTTTTTATCCCCGATAACATCCCCGATACTTCTTTCCAGTTCAGGAATAATCGTGTTAGAAATCTTTTCTTTGCACGCAAGTTGAAGCCGTTCAAGTCTTCGCTGGTTTTCTTTATTGCTTTTATCTTTATCAGGTTCAATAGAAGCTTCGCCCGATAAAAAAAACCTCTCTATTGAAACATCAACATCTTCAGAAAAACGCCTGATAACGCCGTAACACTTCGAAAGCGATGTCCCGCCTTTAAATGTTAAATGCCCGCCTGATTCAGGCAGTGAAAAAAGGATTTTGAGTATCCAGCATACCCAAAAATCCTTTTCAACCAGCTGCGGCATTACGTTCAGGTCTGCCGCGGCTGTCTCAAAATAAGCACGTTTATCTTTATTCCTCAACTGTATAAATTTATCCATAACCCTCTCATTTTTGCAATTGTCTTAATATATTTCCTATCCATGCCGGAGCCAAACGTAAATCTTTAACAAGCTGTTGTTTATCCCCGGCAGATAACCTTTTATCAAGTATATCAATAATATGGCCATCCGTATGCTCCCGCCCCAAATAACGCAGAGCCTGAATAACCAGCCCGCTTATACGTCCGGCCGCTGCCATATTTTTGGGAGTTGTTCTTTTTAACACAATCTGCTGTTTGTTAATCTGCACCGTACGATTAGGGCCGTCTGTCAGAAAAACAATCTTTGCCGGAACCTGCTCTGTTAATCCCAAAAGATTGGCGGCATACGCTCCGGAAGGCTGAATTTTCAAACTATCCCTTCCTGCCAAAGCTTTCGCTATCCGCTCATAATTCGGCGGAAGATTGCCCAGCTTCGGGTGTTTCTCAGGGTAATCGTATAACCCGCGGACTAAACGGCGGATAATTCCGGTTTTAGTCAGGCGCCCCAAGGCTTGATCTATGGCGGTACGGTTTCCAATACCGAGAAAATCATTTGGTGTAAATACGCTTCCCCGCCCTTTTGCCTTTATTTGAGTAAGTACTTTTTTTTCAATACTTTGCTGCATATACACCTCCCGGCTTTGTCAGAAAAACTATATACTTTTTCTGACAAAGAGTCAAGCTGCTTTTTTTTATCTGCAAGCTTTTACAAATATTATAGACTTTATTTATCTTTAAAATCACAAAAAATTATTGATTTAATCACCCTCTCTTTAATAATGCCCCGGAGAACTGCCGCGGCTATTCCCGCTGCTTAACCACGAACCACTCATTTCCTTCGGGTTTATGGTACACCCTCTCCAAGAGTAGTAACAGGCACACAACCGCCTGCAACATAATCTATCCTCTCCCGCAGCTTGTCCTTCGTAACTTGAAAAGTGAAGGAGGAAGGGAGAGGGGGAAAAGAAAATCCAAAACAATATCCTGTCACTTTTCGGGCAAAGGATGAATGCTTTTATGTTTTGCGGGTGTTTACTATAAATATAATCAGAAGAATGCCGAAAGAGGTTTGGAATTTCCTTAGCTTGATAGGATTGCTCGTTTGACTTAATGTGAGGAGTAAAAAACTTTTCCTTCTACCTTTGCTATTTCAGCCATAAATGTATTTCCCCCGCTGTATTCTTTCCTTGTCATTTTTAAAACATCAAGAGGTATTCTGAATTTTCTTATTGCCTGTATTTCAGCGTCCATAGTCATCCTGCCTCTTTTAATAATATCCTTGTTTTTAAAATCATCAGAAACGATTATTAAATCAATATCACTATTCCTGTTTGTGCTGTTTTTTATCTGCGAACCAAATACAACGATTTTAGATACTCTTATCCCGCTGTCTTTTAAGTTATCCTCTATGAATTTAATTATCTTTTTTAATCTTTCTTTACCCATTTTATAACTCCTTTTTCATACCATTCTTTCACTGTATTTAATCCCTTAGCCATTCGTACTGCTCCTTTCTTTCACAGCTATTATATATACTAATCTGCTGTTTATCAACTTCTTTTTGATTTGCGATACCGTAATTCGGTGGACTTTTCAAGAATACTCCCGCAGCTGCTGCAGTCCTTAACTTTATTCATCAAGTGCGCTGCCGCTGCTTAACCCTCTCCA
>CAYNYI010000181.1:0-3484 GCA_964401455.1 uncultured Fibrobacterota bacterium | reverse complement strand
ACGGAGCTGCTTCTATCTGGGGCTATTTCCCCTGGGGAAGTCATCATGGATATGACGGATACTATCCGAATCCGGAGCAGCTTAATACACATATGTTGTTTTGGGAGAACCGCTTTTTACTTGATATGGACCGCAACGGCATCAGCGGCGGAGTAATTTCCAGAAAAAGTGACGATAATACCCGCTGGATTCTCTATAAAGAAAACACATCTTCAATAACTTTCGACCTTTCATCCATGAGCGGATCTCAGCAGGCCATAGCTGTTGACGCCAAGGCAGAGTATAGCGAGATAAACCTCGGTTCTCTTAGTGCGTCTAATCAAACCATAACACTTCCGCATTCCTCAGACTGGGCAATTGCGGTAGGCGATTTCAGCCTGGTTTCCGACACCACCCCGCCCTCTACCCCTTCCGGTCTTGGCGCTTCAGCCTCCGGCAATGACATACTGCTTACCTGGACAGCTTCGTCAGATGACGAGAGCGGCATATCGGGCTACGAAATCTACCGCGGCACATCGTCTTCTCCGACCACCCTTTTAACAACAGCCGGCAATGTAACAGAGTACACAGATAATACCGGAATGGAGAACACATTATTTTACTACCGTTTAAAAGCCGTAAACGGATCGGGCTTAAAAAGCGGTTATTCCGCCGAAACTTCCGCGACAACCGACGCTGATCTTACGCCTCCTACAATAGCATCGGTTTCTGCGTCCGCCAACCCGAATCAGGTAAGCATAGAGTTTTCAGAAGCCATAACCGGATCTTCCGCCGAAGACGCTTCAAATTACAGTATCAACAACGGTATTACCGTAAATTCAGCTTCTCTTGGTTCTTCCGGCAATACTGTTACGCTTTCCGTATCAACTCTTGCGGAAGGGACTATATATAGTCTAAGTGTTAGCGGAGTATCCGATGTTTCTTCGGCCGGTAATACTATTGCCGCCGGCAGCAGCATGGATTTTGAATATGTGAGAGAGCTTATAATAACAGACCTTTCTGTCGGTAGCGGCGCCGCATACGTGTGGGACACTCTCGAAACCGGGAAAGAACTTTTTATTGACCGTGACTACACTTTTGAGACTGTTCCGGAAGGATATACCGGAGAGGTCTATCTGCGCACTGCTAACGCTGATAAAGATAACAATGCCAACTCGATCAGTTTTGATGTTAATATAGATGTTAGCGTATTTATAATATCGGATGACCGTGCTTCTGTTCCGTCATGGATGGCGGACTTCGAGGATACCGGAGACGATATTACGGCGGATGATTTCACTGGTAACCTCACATACAGCCTTTATTCTAAAGATTTTTCGGCCGGCACGGTTAATTTGGGCGCCAACGGCGGTGAAAATATGTATATGGTTGTTGTTGTCCCCTCGTCCGGATCCAATACGGTAAGCGCGTTCAATCATTCGTTAACGAATCTCGCAGAACCGCAAATCACAGTTTCACCCAACCCGTTTAATCCGGTTGCGCTGATAACGGTTGCCGGTTTTAATGCCGCAACAGTGCCGGAATTACGGATATATGATGTGCGCGGGCGATGCGTCGCATCGTCCGGGCGCGGGCTATTCCGCGGGATGGCGGGCGGTTGCCGAGCGGAGCCGAGGCACCGCCCCAGCGCGCACGCGGACACATATACCTGGGACGCTGCCCATATGCCGGCGGGCATTTATACATGCCGGGTTATAATTGGAGACCGGAGTTTTACGAAAAAGATAACGCTCTTGAAATAAGGAAATACTTCTTAATAGTAAATAGGGTGTGATTTTAATTTAAAAAAGGTGAAAAAATGAATTTTAAAATGCTTTTTGCTATCCTGGTGTCTTTTTTTGTCATCAGGGCGGATTTTGTCTGGACGCAGAGAATCCTTTTAATTGACGGCCCTCAATTTGATGTGGACAAAGGGCCAGACGGTAAAATCCATCTGATCAGTTCAAGCTATAATCAGATTGACGAAGATGGAAATGTAACTCTTACCGAAGATCACATTTCTGACGATGCAATGGGAGATATGAGATTTCCCCCTGCATTGGCAACAGGTCCGGACAGTTCCGTTCATATTGTGACGCGACATGGCGGAACCTGGAGTGAATATACACACATAATAAGGTACAGGAGGCGCGGTTCCAACGGTACATGGAGCTCTGCTTTGAAAATAACCGACCCGGTTGATCGTAATTATGTAGTCGGAGTAGCCGTCCTTGACAATAACAGAGTCTTTTGTATGCATTCAAGACAGAACGGCACCAATGTCCATGCCGATATACATATGTATGAAGTAGTCGGATCTTCTTTGGACTATCTCGGTAAAACAACGTCAAGAGACTGGCTGAGGATTGACGCGGACTATCGTGTCGACAGCTATGGTAACAGTCTGCATTTATTCAGCGGGTCTCCCTGGCCCACTGAGGATAGAAGAAAAACCTATTATTTTTCGACAAATGTAACAAGCTCCACCGATGTACCCGCCGCGCTCAGCGGTTCAAAAAAAGAACATAATGACGGAACGGGTCGGCAATGTCTTCCTGATGTCTGTGCATGGGGAGCAGGCGGTACCGATATTGTTTACGGAGCGGAAAACACAGTTTATTATAACCGTTATCTTTCTAACGGTAACACCCTTTTCGGGAATGACAAAAAAGTCCTGGACAACCTTGGTGACTGGCATTTAAAATCGGGTTCTTCTGCTATAGGGGTTTCCGATGACGGGCAGAAAGTACTTGTTGTCGGAATACAGTCAGACGGAGGTACACGTGGAAACGGCAACCTGGTTTACACATTTTCCGAAGACGGCGGGCAGACATTTTCCGCAAAACAGAATGTCACAGATAATTTAGGTGAATCTATATCAACTTTAGGCGGAGAAGGACGTCTTCGTCCCAGAATGGTATGGTTTAAAGAAAGGTTCATGGTTTTTTACCATTATGGAAGCTATAACGGTCGCCTCGCTTGTTCTATATTCAAAGAACCCCAAACAAAAATTGACGAATCTTCCACAGCTCCACAAGAGCAAAGGAAAATTATTCAGATAAACCCGAACCCTTTTAACCCTCTTACGACCATAACCCTGCACACAAGTGAGGGGAGTAAAAATATCAATCTGAGCATATATAATCCTAACGGAAATCTGGTCAAAAAAATATCTAATTTTTCCGGACAGTCTTCCGGCAGCTTTTCTTTCCTGATCGACTCTTCAGAATGGCCTTCGGGCACATATGTTGCCAGAGCCGAAATAAATGGAAAAGAATTTTCTAAACGAATGCTTCTTTTAAAATAAGGAAAATTTTCCGGTAGGTTTTACGAATTTTACGGTTAGTTACAGATTATTTTTAGATAACTAACCGGAAATAAAAAACTAAAACCATCGGAGGATAATTTGAAGAACAGAGGAAAGAGTTTATACGATAGATGCCTTGAGAAGACTGAGCCGGTCTGATTTTTTGTAACAGTTAAAAGACTTTTTTTAAGTGGCTCC
>CAYNYI010000180.1:0-3571 GCA_964401455.1 uncultured Fibrobacterota bacterium | reverse complement strand
CAAAAGGCATAATCCGAGAGATATTAAAAAAGTGGAGGAATTCCTGGAAACAGCTATTTCCATGGACGATAAATCCAAATACTATTATCTGTCCGCCATAATAAAGGACGATTTCTATGCACGGAACGGTTTGAGAAACAATGGTCCCGGATGCGAGGAAAGAATTTCCGATGCCGAGGAAGCAGACTATGATTTTGATGAAGTGGAAATGCTTCTGGAGCATGTGCCGATAAAGAACGAAAACCTCGTAAACCGTATAAGAAAAGCATAGACAAAGAAAGGAGACATTTCCGATGGACCTTGAAAAGAAACAGCAGCACATAGACACAGTGGAACATTATTTCTTCGCGCAGGACCCGGACATTGCCATGGACAGGGCGAAGCCGCAGAAAGACAGTTCTCTGACTGTCGTCGGAATCATTCTCCTTGTAATCGGCCTCCTGTATGGAAGCTGGAGCAGGATACCGCAGGTAAAAAAAGAAAACCTCGACAAGATGGCCCGCGCGGAATACGGAAAAATATACAGGGCCCAGAAGGAAAAATTCGGTGTTAAATATGCGGGGCAGAACAAACCTTTTAAACCCTCCGAAGAAGAAAAAGAAAAATGGCGCGTAAAAGGAAGAAAAAAGGCCGAACAGAAACTCGAAGAAAAACTTGACGGGGATTCGATATTCAACAAGTTCACTATAATAATGGCGGTCCTCGGAATAGGTCTTATACTCTATAACAAGAAACAATACCTCGCGGAGCTCGCCGGCTACAATAAGGATTATAAAGAAATGCAGTCGCGCTTCGAGACCCGGCCGGCTGACGAAGTAATTGACAAAATGTTTCTTGACGCGGCATCAAATATCGCCGCGAAGCTCGCTCCCGAACAATTCGGCCTTGACGAGGACGAACTCATCGCCGATTCTTTAATCGTACCGGTACCTGCGGACAGATACGCTCTCGGAAGGGACGATACATACAGGTATCTCGACTGGGACCTTTATATTCTCATGTTCACCGAACACTTTCTCGCCATATATGCATGCCGGTATGAATTTCAGGACGATCTTCTCAGCAATATACAGACACATGAGTTCTTCTATAAAGACATAACACAGGTTAATCTTGACGATGGGAATAATGAAGTCAAAATAACACTGAACAACGGAAACTTTTATTCATTCAGCTTCGACGAGTCTCTTGTCGTCAACAAGGGAATGCGGGAAAAACTCAGAAATTCAGTAAAAGCATTGAGGACATTTATAAGACAAAGTAAATCTGCCTGAATAATTTTTCATGATGTCTGAATAACCAGAAAATTAAGGAGGAGAACTATGGAAGAAAACAAAAATGAAAATCAGCAATCCGCAGTACCTCCCGCAGGCTCCGGGGCGGCAGCGGGAGATGCCTCCGCCGGAACGGCAGGAGGAGCTTCAGTCCCATCAGGCAATAAAGCCATTGAACTTATCGGTAAGGCCTGGGAGTCCATTTCGGTTGTAGACGAGGAACAGGGGCTGCGTGAACCGGTAACTATCAAGGAACTGCGCGCCGCGAAAGACTGGCTCGAGAAGGCAAAGACCCTTAAAACCGATAACCCCGAAGCACAGCAGCAGATATCGGAATTTGAACATTATGTACAGCAGTGGGAGAAAAGAGAATTCAACGGCTCCATAAAAATTATGGCCGTCACCGCACTCGTACTGGCTTTCATTATATTCATAAAAAGAAACGGACCGCTTACACAGGAGCAGGGCTTCATTGACATGGTCAAGGACCTCGGCCCGACCGTAGGGTATTTCCTTATCGGTATCGCCGGATACTATTTCGGGAGCCTCGCACCTGGCTGGCTTGTTGACAAAAGGGCACGCCAGGGAAGCGGAGTTTCCGGAGGCGGTATTGTAGCCACTTTTGCAAATGCCTTTTTATTCTCCAACCCTGAGTCAAAGGTAAAATGGAGCGACGGCACAACTACAACGGAATATAACTTTGTAGGTCAGATAATAGGAATATTCCTCTGGTTCATGATACTCATAATCTCAGCTTATCTGATTCCCCTCAGGGCAGGAATAAACGCGCTCAGGAACTATTCTCTTTATAAATAAACGCTTTTCTTATCAGAGGACAGTGCCGAGGGCCGCTTCAAAAGCGGCCCTCAAATCATCCGCTTTATAAATTCCGATATTTTCCGGCGGTTTTATTCCCTTAAAACCCGAAGAAGGCCCGATAATATTGTTAAAACCGAGTTTTGCGGCCTCCTTGATCCTCATTTCCATCCCCCCCGCGGGCCGCACTTCGCCCCCGAGCCCCATTTCCCCGATTATTATAAGGCCCTTCGCAACGGGCTTGTTCCGGAAACTCGAGGCTATGGCCGCAGCCACAGCGAGGTCCGCCGCGGGTTCGTCCACTTTCAGTCCGCCGGCGATATTCACAAATACATCAAGCTGACCGGTCGGATATTTCTGAATTTTCTCGAGAACCGCGAGTATCAGGGTTAAGCGCTTCTGATTTATCCCGGAAGCCACTCTCTGAGGGTATCCGTATGTGGTTTTAGATACCAGTGCCTGGATCTCGACAAGCAGGGGCCTTGTCCCCTCCATTGTGCAGGTTACGACCGAACCCGCCGCACCTTCCCTGCGTTCTGACATAAATACCTCGGATGGGTTAATAACTTCAGAAAGGCCCTTGTTGCCCATATGAAAAACAGCTATTTCATTCGCCGCGCCGAACCTGTTTTTTATGGCTCTCAGAATCCTGTACCCCCTGCTTGAGTCGCCCTCGAAATAAAGTACTGTATCCACGATATGCTCAAGAACTCTCGGACCCGCTATGCTGCCTTCTTTGGTAACATGTCCGATAAGAAAAACAGGAATATTCCTATTCTTGGCAATTTTCATAAGATATGCGGCAGATTCACGGACCTGGGTAATGCTGCCCGGCGCGCTTTGAATTTCAGGAAGGAACATCGTCTGTATGGAATCTATTACAACACAGCTGTATTTTCCGGAATCCATTGTTCTCTCTATATCACGCAGATTTGTTTCGGTAAGGATCATAAACCTGTCAGAGTCTATTTCCAGCCGGTCTCCCCTCAACCTCAGCTGACGCGCCGACTCCTCTCCGCTGACATAAAGAACATCCCCGACACCAAGCGCCACTGAAGAGCAAACCTGCATCAGAAGAGTGGTCTTTCCAATACCGGGATCTCCGCCCACCAGCACGAGAGAGCCGAAAACTATTCCTCCGCCGAGTACATTATCGAACTCTCCGACACCGGTCACAATCCTCGCGGTTTCCTGTACCTCAATACCGGAAAGAGGAACTGGCTCCGGCGCGGGTCCGGAAGAAACCGCGGTCTTGCCGGAAGAAACCGGAGCGGTCTCGGCAAGGGAATTCCATTCTCCGCATGAAGGACATTTGCCTATCCATTTACGATAGGACGATCCACAGCTTTGACAAACATATTCGACATTGTTTTTCATTCAGACCTCTCAGATCAGTATTTCTTCGTTCTCGGATGCTGCCGCTATCAAGGGGTCTTCAGAGAACCGGTCTGGCAACCTGTCAAACAGGGCGTCGATTTCAG
>CAYNYI010000179.1:0-3589 GCA_964401455.1 uncultured Fibrobacterota bacterium | reverse complement strand
ACCGAATAAAGATGTCGCTCTTTTCCCGGAAAAAATAAACGGTAAATACCGTGCGCTCCACAGACCACACAATGAGGGCTTCGGCAAACCCTCTATATGGTACGGAGAATCCCCCGATCTGATACACTGGGGCAATCATAAATGCATCGCGAGACCGTATGACACCAAATGGGAATGCATGAAAATCGGAGGAGGTTCTTCTCCTATAAAGACCGACCAAGGCTGGCTTACAATTTACCACGGAAAGGGAGAAAACCAGATTTATTCTCTTGGTTTGATTTTAATGGATCTTGAAGACCCGTCAAAGATAATAAAGAGAACGGAAGAACCGGTGCTTGTACCGGAGACGGACTACGAAACAAAAGGGTTTTTCCCGAATGTCGTTTTCACAAACGGAGCCGTTAAAAAAGATAACGGAGAAGTTTATATCTATTACGGCGCCTGCGATGAAACAACCAATCTGGCCGTTAGCGATATAGACAGCCTGCTCGGTATGCTCCGCTGATAAAGGGCACTGTATCAGCGGAAGCTAATTTAAAAAAATACCAAGCTGTTATCGAAGAAGAGTTATCTTTTTTGACAGAATCCCCGTTCCGGTATTTATTCTTATAAAATAAATTCCGGAAGCGGATAATGGGCATGGAATTCAACTCCTTTAATACCCGAGTACTATTCAGATACTTCGGCACGTATAATCATTGAATTGTTGCGGACAACCTCGCCCGGAGCAGGTCAGTCCACTCTCACAGGTGAGCCATAGGCAAATAAGGTGGAAACAAAAAGCAGGACGGCAGATAATTTCGTACTTACAATATAGATAAAAAATTTGGCGATGCAAAATATTCATGTCTGTGTCTGAGTATTTCAAATATAAAAAGGGATTCCGGATCCCGGAACCCCTTTTTGAAGATATCAGAACTCTTTAAGCGTTGTCGTCAATCTGTAAGTGAAACGTTTTTCGCGCATGGACCTTTCTGTCCATCGCCGATTTCAAAAGAAACGTTGTCATTTTCTTCCAACATTTCAGCCTTAATCTCAGAGCGGTGGACAAAGAGATCCTTTCCTCCGTCATTGGGCTGAATAAATCCGAATCCTTTTGCGTCATTGTAAAACTTGACTTTTCCTGTAGGCATGTTGACCCCAAATTTAAAATAAATAATTACGGCTGAATAAACGCTTCAGCTCCTTGTAGTAAATATATCATATTTCACAGCCTTGAAGAGAGGCAAAACGCGAATATTTAAAAAAAAAATATCATGACTTTTTAAGCGCTTTTTCATTTAAAAAAGCAAAAGAAAATCCATAAATTCAGTACTCAATACCGAACCCGGTATAAACGCGGTTTGTTTCCGGCTTTATTTCGGTTTTCTCGACATTTCCGTAAGACGGCCCTTCTTCGACTTTCTGAAGAAAAAGCCCCATCTGCTCCGGAGTACCTTCGGCTTCGATCTCGACAGAGCCGTCAGGAAGATTTTTAACAAAACCCCGAACACCGGTCATTGAAGCGGCTGATCGAGTAAAAAACCTGAAACCGACTCCCTGGACCCTTCCGCAGACCTTGATATGTTTTCTGATTTTAGCCATGTCTATATCATACTATTTTTACCTGCGCGGCGGCAAGTTCAGGATAAAAGCAGAAAGGGAATACTTGTAAAATGAAAAAATCATCTTTCATTAGGAAGGCCATCTCGCAAGAAATTAATTTTTTCAGGATCCGTGTCCGTGCGCCGGCAGATAAACATTAATTATATTGTAATAACAAATTTCATGTTAAAATCTAACCCGGAGAAAAGCAATGCGCATAGGACTCGTATCCACACACCCGCCCATTGAGTGCGGAATCGGCACCTATACCCAATTTTTCAGAGAGGGGCTGGACAAGCTCAATAACGAAACATTTGTAATAAGCCAGATCGGCGGTGCCGGCAATGGCGTTTTCCCGGTTTACTGGCCGGACGATGCCGATATGGCAAAAAAAATCTTCGGAATAAGCACAAAAATGACACCGGATATAATGCATATCCAGCATGAGTTCAATCTTTACGGCACCGGCTCCAGCATAAATATCGCAGAACTGTTGAAACGATACAAATTACTCGGTCTTCCGGTGGTCATAACGCTGCATACGGTTTTCCCAAAGCTGAGCCATGAAGAAAAGACAGCGGCCGAAATGATTATGAATGACAGTACGGCTGTTATTGTTCATGAAGAAAAACAGAAAAAAACCCTCGTTTCATATTTCGGAAAAGAAGAGAAAATCCATATAATACCGCACGGAATCCGTAAAGTCGCCCCTGTTAAAGACGCGAGAAAAAAAACAGGCCTTGAAGGAAAGAAGATTATTCTTCAGTGCGGATATTTCAGAGAAACAAAAAATTTTCACAAAATGGTTGAAATAATGCCTCAGATTGTAGAAAAAGTACCCGAAGCCGTCCTTCTTATAGCCGGAAAGTTCAGGCTCCTTCACAGCGGAGAATACCTCGACAAACTCTTCGGACTCATACGCAATTCTCCTGTCAAAGAAAACATAAAAGTCTTGAAGGGACAGTTCCCGCAGCATACATTCGACACTATTATTTCCGCATGCGACCTAATGGTGCAACCCTATTCCGTCGGCGCCCAGAGCGGAATAATGGCGCAGGCCTTTGCCTTCAACAAACCGGTCGTTACTTCCGATCTGCCGGCTTTCCGTGAAGCCGTGGAGCAAAGCGGAGGCGGTCTCTGGTCCGCGGATGATAATGAATATGTAGAAAATATAGTCAAGATTCTTACTGATGAAAAATTCATGGCCGACATGAAGTCAAAAATAGCCGCGCATGTTGATAAACTATGCTGGGAAAAAATCGCCGAAAAACATTTGGAGGTTTATGAACCTCTCGTATATTATCCTTATGAAGGTGCCGAACATTTTTATGCGGGATAAAATCCGGAGCTGAATTCTGGAAACAGCTTTTTCATCATTCATAAAATCTCCCGCGGGTTTTATTATAATAAGCGGATCTGAAGATACAGTAACCGGCATCAGTTTTTCAGATTCCCCTCCCGCGGAAACAACCCCCTCGGACATTACGGAAAAATGCGCACTGCAGATATCGGAATACTTTTCCCGAAGCCGCAGAAGTTTCGATATCCCCCATTCCGCATGCGGAACACCTTTTCAGATGAAAGTCTGGGATGCCTTAAAAAAAATCCCTTATGGAGAAACCCGCTCATATAAAGAACTGGCGAAGATGGCCGGAAGCCCTAAGGCATTCCGCGCTGCCGGAAACGCGAATAATAAAAACCGCCTTCCGATTCTTGTTCCCTGTCACAGAGTTCTCGGGGCTTCGGGTAAACCTGTCGGATTCGGCTCCGGGCTATGGAGACAGGAGTTGCTGTTAAAAGTTGAGAGCAGGTTTTGATGATTCTGCCATGTTTGTTTTATCAAAGAAAAATAATTATTTTTTAAATATGATCGACAAGGAGATTGTTCCCGGGAGACGGCCTGTTTTACCCCGGGAAGATTTAGTTGAACATTAATTTTGCGTGTATGATATGTTTTGCTTCAGATGGAATTGGACAAAGTAATTATTTAAATTAATTGTGTTAC
>CAYNYI010000178.1:0-3616 GCA_964401455.1 uncultured Fibrobacterota bacterium | reverse complement strand
ATATATGCACATGTTCGTTTCACCTTTACGGGCAGGAATACATGAAATCACTCCGTTTGACCGGTCGATGCTTAAAGAGCTGTCAGTATTTCCGAGAAGGTATCTTAACTCATCACCATCCAGAACCACAGCTTTGCAGTTATAAAGATATTTTTTCCCTATTACCGCCTCTTCTTCGTCGAGGGTTGTAATCCTCGGAGTTTT
Organism: uncultured Fibrobacterota bacterium; assembly: GCA_964401455.1. Lineage (GTDB taxonomy): Bacteria > Fibrobacterota > OXYB2-FULL-49-7 > CAYNYI01 > CAYNYI01 > CAYNYI01. The sequence continues at coordinate 3,412 of CAYNYI010000178.1, read as the reverse complement.
ATTTCCTGAGGATTTCGAGTAATTTTCGTATCGTTTTAAAAGAGTGGAAAAAATGTTTTTTCCGAATATTTCTTCAAGATATTCAATGCGTTTTTCGGGAAGGCGAAGTAAATTATAGCTACCCTGTTTTTCGGTAACTCTGTATGTTTCCATTGAGTTCAGAACTGCTTTTTCAGAATTTTCGTCTTTTAATTTAATATAGGATCTTCCGTAAATAACTCCGATTTCTGATATTCTGGAATCCGGGTCCGAAATTATGTAAAAGGATCCGCCTGGAGAAACGCTTTCTATCCTCCGGGTCTTGGCCGTAAGTCCCTTTGTTGAGTCACTGCAAACAGCAAGCGCACGGCCGTATGAAATATAAAACTCACCTCGGCCTTTAACTGTGTTAGGCATAATTCCCGCCGGCCCGGGAACAATAAGTGTGTCAGAGATAATTTTAAGTTTTAAAAATGAATTTTTATCAACCAGAATAAGTTTTTTGGGGTCTATACTGTCCCCGGCTTTGATGCTTTTACCGGTCCCGCCCTTTTCTTTAATTTCGGCATTACCTTCAATAAGAATCACTTCTATCTTTGGTGCCTTTTGTTGCCCCCTACATCCGCTTATTAATAACCCAGCTGCCGCAAGCATAATGACTTTGAATATCACTATCTTCCTCCTCTTAGAATTCTTATTCTGTTTTGGATCTCCTTTATATCTTTTTCCGGAGTACCCTTTGCTTTAAGTATAGCTGTGCATTTTTCCCAAATAAAAGCTGCACTGTCACGGTTGAGGCTTTCCATTAAAACAGCACGGTTCACGCATATTTCAGGATCTTCGGGATATAAAACCCAGCCTTTCAAAAGTATTTTCGAGGCTTCTTCGTATTTTTTAACAAGACTAAGTGCCGAGCTCATATTCAGGTAGCTCCCCTTAATATTGCCACCTGCTGCGAAATATGCTTTGTAAAGATCTATGGCTTTCTCAGGTTCCCCTGTCTTCAAATAAACATTCGCCGCGTTATAAAGAGGTACCGAATATGAGGAGTCCGCGTTGTAGGCTTTCATATAATAAGCAACGGAGCTGTCAAAGACACCTTTTTTTTCATAGGCATAGCCCTTGTTATTAAGAGCGTGACGCAGACCGGGTTCCAGGGCAAGCACGGAATCCAGGAGTTCTAGAGCAGAGTCTGTTTCATCGGTTCTTATAAGAGATATGGCTTCCCTGAGCATCCTGGCGGTTTTTCTGGAATCGGAATACTCATCATCTTTTTCTGTAAAAGTCGATGAATCTGTTACCGTTTTCTGACCCCAGTAATATTCCCAGGAAAACACGGTAAAAAATAAAAAAAACAGAAACAAAGAGAAAAGTAAGAATTTCCCGGGTTTCATATATTCATCTCATCTTGATTTTTCTGGCAAAAAAAGGGACGCTGCAGCGGAGCTTTCCGCCGACGATTACATTAATCAGATACTTTCCGGCTTCCTCAAATTTTATTTGACTAATTCTGAGAACTATCGGAACCGCAACCGGGTCCGGCATCTCCCGGACTTCGATATTACCCTTTAGATCGGGAAGCAGGCTTTTCCCGTCTATGTCCACAAAGTTAATTTCCAGAGCGAATTTTTCTGCTTCTCCGGATTCAAATCTTATTCGCATTGCCAGAGCGCAGTCTCGGTGCACAACAGGAAATTGCGGGGCATTTATGCTGTCAAATGCTCCGAGAATATTGATTTTTCCGCCCTCCACCGTTGCGGCATCGCACATGGTAACTATTTCAAAGTTCATTTACAACTCCGGTTAATATCTTTTGATTCTCGTCACTGAAATAACTTACATTATTGTTCTTTATTTTATACTCTAAGTAAAATTAATATAACTATTTGCACTAATAACTGAAGTTTAAAAAAGGAGAAAACAATGTCGGAAATAAAACCGTTCAGAGCCCTCCGACCCCCCAGAGACATGGCAGCAGAAGTATCAAGTCTTCCATATGATGTAATGAATTCAGAAGAGGCGGCAAAAATGGCTTCCGATAACCCCGCCTCGTTTCTTCATGTTATTAAGCCGGAAATAGACTTGCCTTCAGATGAGGATCACTACAGCAGCAAGGTTTATTCAAAAGGAAAAGAAAACCTTGAAAATTTTAAAACAGAAGGCTACCTTAGAAAAGACGAAAAAGAATCTTTCTATGTTTACAGGCAGGTTATGAAAGGTAGAGCCCAGACCGGAATATTTTTTTGTGCATCAGTTGATGAATATCAAAACGGTCTAATAAAAAAACATGAGCTAACTCGTGAAGAGAAGGAAAACGACCGCGCTAAACATGTTGATACTCTCGGCGCCAATACCGGACCGGTTTTTCTTACTTTTCGCCCGAACCAATCCGTTTCATCAATCTTGAATAGAATTTCGCAAGGAACTCCTGATTTTGATTTCACTGCTTCGGACGGAATAAAGCATACTCTCTGGACCGTAAGCAAAACCGAAGACATAGATGAAATTATTAAAGCTTTTGATTCTGTCCCCTGCCTGTACGTAGCTGACGGTCATCACCGTTCCGCCTCAGCCTCGCGAGTCAGAGAAATACGCAGAAAAAATAATCCGGACCATACCGGTAAAGAGGAGTATAATTATTTTCTGACCGCGGCTTTTCCTTCAGATGAACTTGAGATACTCGACTACAACAGAGTTCTCAAAGATCTGAATGGACTGTCTGAAGATGAATTCATTGAAAAAATCTCAGATAAATTCGAAATTTCGGAAGCGAATTCTCCAAATCCTCCGGAAAGACATTCATTTTGCATGTACCTTAGCGGTAAATGGCACCTTCTAAGAGCAAAAGACGGTTCTTTCGATGAAAATCATCCTGTTGAATCGCTTGATGTATCTATCCTTCAGGAAAATCTGCTTGCTCCGGTTCTTTCGATAGGAGATCCTCGAACCGATAACAGAATTGATTTTGTGGGAGGAATCCGCGGTACAGCTGAACTTGAAAAACTTGTTGACGAAGGAAAATTCAAGACGGCTTTTGCCATGTATCCGACTTCTATAGACGAATTGATGAATATCGCCGATACTGACATGATTATGCCCCCAAAATCAACATGGTTCGAGCCAAAGCTGCGCAGCGGCCTTGTTGTGCATGAGTTTTGACTCTGTTATGATAAAACAGCCGGATTTTATGTTGAATTTTTGAGACGCATTATATATATTTAGGCTTGAAATCACGGAAAATGGAGAGGTCGCATAGAGGCTGAGTGCAGTGGTTTGCTAAATCACCGTGGGTAACCCCCACCGGGGGTTCGAATCCCCCCCTCTCCGGATTAATAAAAAACCCGCGGAAGCAATTGCTCTTCGCGGGTTTTTCAGTGGCGGGGTAAAAAGTGCCAGGTGTGCGTGTTAGGTAATTCGAGGACACTTTTCCAAA
>CAYNYI010000177.1:0-3655 GCA_964401455.1 uncultured Fibrobacterota bacterium | reverse complement strand
TACTGCTTAAGATAAAAAAAAACTTTTTAATTAGCAAGAGGCCCCGGCAACCTGGATAGTTGCCGTATCAAAAGCAGATTATTTATATTCTAGTGCGATAATAAAATTCAACGGGGTTTTTTATGGCTTCAATTCCAAAGAAGGGACGGATAAGAGCCGTCCTCTTCCTTATTGCTCTGACCTTTTTTATCCGAGGACTTTTTTCCGGAACTGAAAATCCGCCCTCCTCGAATAAAAAACAAACGCAATCAGATGAGTCAAAAATCAGAATTCCGGCAAATCGTGACAGTCTTTTGAGATCGGCGTTTATTCATCCGCCTTTTTTTCCTGCCGGGGTATCACCTGCCGGCCTGAAAAAAGAAGACCTAACAATCCTTCCGGAAACACAGAAAAGGTTGGAAAAGCTTTTCAATCGCTATGACCCGGTTGTCGGGGCCGCAGTGGTCATGAATGCGGATAACGGCAATCTCTTATCACTCATTTCCTATTCCTCTGATTCGAAATTCCTGAAAAAGAAAAACGAAAATAAAAATTGGTACATTTACAACGGATTCCCGGCTGCATCAATTTTCAAAATAATTACGGCTTCTGCACTTTTTGAATATTCGGAATGTTCTCCCGAGACGGAATTTACTGTCTCCGGACGATTGCACACGCTATATAAGAATCAGATTAATATTGACTCAAAAGCAACAAGAAGGATTATATTCAGAAAAGCCTTCGCAAGGTCAGTAAACCCGATTTTCGGAAAAATAGGCCTCTACAATCTCGGCCCCGGACTTTTATTTGAGACTGCCGAAAATTTCTGGTACAATAAAGAGATCCCTCTCGCGGGCGGGGTTCCGGTCGGAGCAACGATTGTCGCAGACACCGGATATCAAACAGCAGAAATAGCGAGCGGATTTAACAGCAGCACAACACTCTCACCCGTTCATGGCGCCATGATTACGGCGTCTTTCGTAAACGGAGGTAAAATAATATCTCCGTCTATTTCAAAAAAAGATACCGGAGACATCAAACTACTCGGCAGAACGATATCGGAATATTCTTCCGAGATGATGCGATCACTCATGAAAGAGACTGTCGAAAAAGGCACAGCGCGAAAGAGTTGGAAAAAAATACGCTACGGTAGAAATTTCCGAAAAATGATTTACGGCGGAAAAACGGGTTCTCTTGACTCTGAATCACCTAAAGGAAGATGTGACTGGTTCACAGGATTCTGCGCCGACACAACTACGGGAAGGAAATATTCGGTTGCTGTTGTTACGGTTCACGACCAATACTGGACTGTTCGATCCGCTTATCTCGCGGCGGAGGCAATAATAAGTGCCTTCAATGAAACTGAACCTGTAGAAAAGACCCCTTAACCTGTGCCCTCAAAAAAGAAGCCTTTATGTTCTCTTATATGGTCAAGCCATTTACGGAACTCTTCATGACTGATATCTTTCTTCATTACCGTTGTCGCAATCCCGTTTTTATCAACAGATATAATATCAATGAAAATTTCACCGTCATTTTTGTAAATATTAAAGCGATAGGGTGAGTCAGTATCCGACAATTGTTCATGGGCCATTTCAGAAGCCTTTATGAGGGCATCGTAATGATCCGCCGCTTCATCTTTAATTCCTTTGTTCTGGTGCTTGTGACGGTGACGCTTTCCGGGTTCTTCGTCTTTATCATGTTTATTAAAAATTTTCGGAGGACCGTTAATATTGCGGACCCTCAGTTTTTCATCGTGGAGGTCTTCCGGAAAATCAATATAATCAGACATGGTATTCCTTTAATGAATTTTAAGTACTCCATTCCATCCCGAACTGACTGATAATGTTCCGGATGAATCACAAATAAGACACTCCAGGTTTTTCCGGGCATTAACGAATTCCATAATTTTTTCGGACGGAAAACAGAAAAAGCCGGTACTGAGTATATCAGACCTCACAGGTTCCGGAGACCATACTGTAACACTCATATTCAAATCGCAGGGGTATCCGCTGCGGGGATCAAATATGTGATGGTAGCGTATGCTGTCCTTGAAAAAACAACGCTCATAATCGCCGCTCGTGACAATACAGCCTTTATCCACAGGCAGAGAGGCCAGGAGTTTTTTCTTGTTTCTGGGATGTCTTATACCGATACGCCAGTGGTCTCCATCGGGCTTTTTCCCACGAACAAGAACATCTCCGCCGCAAATAATCAGGTAGTCTTTCAAGTTCCGCTCAAGAAGGAGGCTGTCAAGACTTCTGAGAACATAACCCTTAATCAAACCTCCCGGATCAATTCTTATATCAGAATCATTGAAAATTATTACTCCCGTATCTTCAGAAATAGTAATTCTGTTTATTCCGGTTTTCCTGAGGCTGTCCTTCAACTCAAAAGTGTCAGGCACACGCGGTGTAGAATTTTCATTCAAGCCCCAGGCCTCTTTAACAGGCATCAGCGTTATGTCAAAAAGTCCGTTTAAGGTATCACTGTACTTAATGGCTTTTCTAATAAGCTCATCCAGCAGGAGCCCGGTTTGCACTGTGTCTGAAGTACGCGCATTGATCTTTTTTATCCTGGAGTTCTTCCCGTGGTATTTGTATAACTCTTCATAATCCTTTAGAAGGCAATCTACCGGAATCCAGAAATCTTTGCCAAGCCCGAATAACGGCGCAGCAATTTTTATCGTAGTTACCGTACTCATTCTTATAAAAGTTTTTTCTTCAATTTTTCTCGACCGGCAGCCGGCCAAAACCAGCAGGACAGAAAGATATTTGACAAAAAAACTTTTGTTCATAGTTTGCTTGTTGAATTATATATTGTTATAAATTTAAATTTAATATAGTAAATTGAATAGATTAAATAAAGGAGTATCTATGCCTGTATTCGAATATGAATGCGCGAGTTGCGGATCTGTTTTTGAGCTTCTTGTAAATAAAATATCTTCACGCGACAAACAAAAGTGTCCAGACTGCAAAAGCAGCGATGTGAGCAGAAAACTATCAGCGTTCGCGGTAAATGAAGGTTCAAAGAAACTTCCTGCTGGTGGTTGTCCCTCCGGAAGCTGCGGTTACGACCCTGGTTCCTGCTCTGCGGGAGGCTGCTGCGGAGTCTGAGATTTGCGGCATATCAGTTTTTCAAGGTCCGGCAATTTCCGGAAATCACTGTCTATTCTGAATTTATCTACTTCCCCGGGGGTTGCCGGGACCGTTTTATATACAGCGGACGGTTCCGCTTCCGGACTTTCTGACAAAACGATTTCAACCTCATCCAGACCTTTGCCCTTACTATAGCGAGCTGTAATCGCCGCTGCCTTTTTGATATCCTCTTCAGAAAAATCCATCCCGGCAAGTACACAAAGCGGACCATTCCAGGGAAGAGGATACAGATACCTAAAACGGTTACCGAACAGTTTTTTTAAGATTCCGTTTTCATAATCATCCTTCGCTATCATTATTCTTAGATTAGAAGAAATTCGAAAATGCCTGAAATAATGGAAAGATCTTATCATTTCATAATCGTTTTCATAATAATGAGTAATAAAATCATATATTTTAGCGGAAAATTCCCTTGTGGTAAGCACACACCCCGCACCACCGCCCTGAATACCGGTAATACCGAATTTACCTGCTAACTCATTCTGACGTTTTCTGGTCCGCCCAGCGATGTCATATAG
>CAYNYI010000176.1:0-3800 GCA_964401455.1 uncultured Fibrobacterota bacterium | reverse complement strand
GAAAATCGGAGGCTTTTTTTCCTTTTCTTATTGCTTCTCTTCTTTTTACAAAAGTCTCGGTGTAGGCGGTTCCGGCCGGACGCACGAGACTGGAGGTTATCGTTACATCTTTGAACGTAGAGGCCTGTGTCTTTATATTGAGACGTATTTGTGCGGGGCTTTCTATATAGAAGATCCCTCTGGTTTTTCCGGATTTTATCATTTCCCGGACCTTTTCATCGGAAAAACATTTTTCAAGATCTGACACTCCGGGGTCTGGGAGGCCTTGTTTTTCAATAGCCCGAAGCGTGTCACGCAGTACCGAAATTGAACCGTTCCCGAGGAGGTCGAATTTTATGAGCCCAAGGTCATCTATTCCGCTGTGCATGTCTATTTGGGTTATTATACGGTTTTTTACTCCTCCTGAATACTCACATGCCGTCAGTTTCCTTATAGGGCTGTTTGTAATAAGGAGGCCGCCGGGATGCTGTCCGAAGAAGCGGGGTTTACCGGTTATTTTTAAAGCCTCCCTTATTATTTTACGGATAAGGGAAGTTTTAGCTGCATTTATTCCGGTTTCGGCTTTTTTGAAGATTTCCGATATCTGTTCTTCGCTGAGACCGAAGACTTTTGCGGTTTCCCTGAATGCCGCCCGTTTTCTGAAATGATTTATTGTACATGTAACCGCTGTTTTCTCTTGGCCCCATTCTTTTATGACATCTTCAAGGACAGCGTCTCTTTCGTCCCATCCGAAATCAAGGTCGGCATCGGGGGGAGAGGAGCGGTCTTCATTGAGAAAACGTTCAAAATAGAGTCCGTTTTCCACAGGGTCGAGTGTGCTTACTCCGATATTATAGAATGTAATAGAATTTGCAGCGCTGCCGCGCAGTATGCTGCAGTTATCTCCTTTTCTGTATCCTCCGCGTAGAGAGGAAGCGGCCTTTTCTTTTATTTTCTTAACCATGAGAAAATATGAAGAATAGCCGAGTTTATTTATTACTTCAAGCTCTTTTTTCTGTATTGTTTCCGCTTTTTTTCTCTCTTTTTTTCCGCTGTAGTTTTTATTGAATCCTTTCCAGGCTTCTTTTTTAAGGAGAGAATAAGGGGTTTCTCCTTCCGGTACTTTTGTTTCAGGCATTATCCATTTTCCGAACTCAAAGAAAATGTTACACTTGTCTGCAATTTTTGCCGTATTTTCGGCAGCTTCCGGAAAACGGTCACAAAGAGCGGTTATCTCTTCGGCGCCGCGCATCAGAGAATTCGGGGGCGCGTATTCTTCGGGCTTCAAAAATGAAAGGGCTGAGTTTTCGGCAATGGCACGGAGTATTTTATGGGTTGTATGGTCTTTTTTGTCGAGAAAATACACGGGGTTTGTGGCTGCGGCCGGTATTCCGAGCGTGCGCGATTTAATAAGTATGTCCGGAACCGGAGTTGCGGTAATGCGGGTATTAAGTTTTATTTCCGCGAAGAGAGCCTGCTTGTTGACACCGGAAGCCGCTTTTTCGAGAAGGCCGGGAGATGGAACAAGAATGAATATATCTTTGCGTTTTTCGCAAAGGGCTTTCCCAAGAGTGAATTTTTTATCGAGATGTCTCTCTGTGATGATTTTGCATAATTCAGAATAACCACGCCGGTTTGCGGCGAGTATAAGAGCTTTGTCTCCATTTCCCGAAGGACAGGTAATCTCGGCTCCGAGTATCGGCTTTATTCCCTGCCTTTTACATTCTTTGTAGAATATTATAAGGGCGCTCATTCTATCGGTATCCGTGAGAGCGAGTTGTCTAAATCCTGAGTTCACCGCCTTTGAGACAAGCTCTTTTACGGACGGAACTCCGGCACCGAAAGAATATTCCGAATGTACATGAAGATGCGTGAAAACGCTTTTTTTGTCTTTTTTTTCAAACATTATTTCAGAAAGGCCTCAAGTGTATCTGTGCCGGCTCCTGCCGGGATCATGTATTCTATTTTTTCGCCGGGTGTATCGTATATTTCAGCTATGGGCAAACCCTCAATATTGTTTTCTTTCATATAGGCTGATAATTCCGGATAAACTTTCATTACTCCGAATATTATAGAGAGACCGCCTTTATACGGAAATTCGGATACAATGCTTTGTGCTTCCGGAAATACGTCTGTTTTTATGCCGTTCGGAAGAGAAACAGCGGAGTCCGGTATTATGCAGCCGCCTATACTTCGAAGCTCTTCTTTTGGGGTTTCTGCGGGATTGTCAAAGTAAAGCCCGAATCCTTTAGTTGTTTCTATACCATTTCTTTTGAGTTCTTCATAGACACTGTCCATTACAGGTCCTATTTTAGAGTATGCGCCGGTATGGTCTTTATAGGCAATTCTGAATGGTCCGCGATTTTCTTTTTTTAAAGTCACTTTTGAAAAAGCTCCGAAATATCCTGCTGTTATAAGCATCAGGCTTAAAACTATCCCGATTCCGGCCGCGATTTTTACTAACATCTTTTCTCCTTTTAAAAACTTTATTTTTCGGTTACTTTCTCTATGAATTTATCGAGTTTCCTGGGTGGTATCAATTCATGAGTAATAAGATTTCCTTTGTAAAAAATACCGAGAGTTCCGAAAGCGCATGGGGATTTTTGCGCCCGGGAGGACGATTTTAGTTTTTCAACCGAGGATGAAATGTTTTTTGTGCGGAGCGCTTCTGCCATTATGTTTACATATTCCTCCATGAAAGGGCACTGGTCGGAGTAGAGGAAATGAAATCCTTCTTTTACTCCGCATTTACCGGTGGAGACCTCAGGTGATAAATGCGGCGCCTTTCCTTTACCGGACAAGTCCAGATAGAGCAACTCGAAATAGGGAGGGGCTTTCTCTATTGTCTTGAAGCCGTTTCTTATAAAGAAACTCTTGTCGGTAAGAAACGGCTTTTTTACGCCGGAGGAAATTACGCATATCCCGTCTTTTCCGGATGATCGCGCGTCTTTTATGCATTCGTCAAGCAGAGTCGCGGCTATTCCCTGTTTCTTGAATTTTCCCGATACCCAAAGACAGTTTATTATTAACTGGTTTTTACCTTTAACCGGTTTCCAACATTTCTCGACAGGCATATATTCTATAAACATTTTGCCCCTGTCATCGATTCTTTTGAATATGAGGCCTTCTTCAAAACGTTTTTGCATCCATTTTTTTTTGCTTTCGGCCCTTTTTTTGTTTGTTTTATCGTTTCCTATAGCGCAGCAGATATGTTCGTTATCGATATTTTCTTTATTTATTTCGATTAGCTTCATTTTATTTCTTTTCCTTTTTTATAGTTTTCTTATTACATTAACCGCTTTTCCGAGTATTCTGAAGGAGTCCAGCGAGTCGGGGGGTACTTCGAAAGGCTCCATGGAGTCGTTTGCCGGGATAAGTGTTATGCCGCCGTTTTTATGTGATATATATTTAAGTGTTGCTTCTCCGCCGTAAATGACCGCGGCAATGTCAGAAGCGGAGGTGAATGACTGCTTTTTTATTATGACGGTGTCGCCATCGGCGATATGTGCGTTTATCATGCTGTCGCCCCGTACGGTCAAAGCGAAATATTCTCCGGAAGAATTGTCGATACCGAGTGCCCGCAGATCCATTATGTCCTCAGGGTTTTCTATGGCTTCAGCCGGGTTTCCAGCGGCAATATTACCGATAAGCGGAACACCGGAAGGGTCGGGCCTCAGGGAGCGGAGTGTGCGTACGGCACCCGGGCGGGACTCGAGAAAACCTTTTTTTGTAAGCGCGCTTATATGTTTTGATACGGCGTTTGGAGAGGCAAAGCCGAAATGTTCTTTTATGTCGTAAAAGCTGGGTGAGGAGCCGTTTTT
>CAYNYI010000175.1:0-3853 GCA_964401455.1 uncultured Fibrobacterota bacterium | reverse complement strand
TTTATACGCGGTAACAGACAACGGCAGTTTCGTTCTTATGAAAAAATCTTTCGGACTGAACGCTTTCAAACAGGCATTCCAGGCCCTGAAGATAAGCTCATTGAGCGAAATCAGAAATCTCGGTGCCGTTAAGTCTCTGGAAAAAGACTTGAAAAATAAGAGTAACAATATAAGAGACAATATCAACGAATTTATATCTCCGGATCCTAATAATATATACGATTACGAAATACTCCTTGCTCAGCGACGCAGACCAAGAAGAGAAGAAGACCGGGTAGAAAGGCGAAGCAGAGAGGAACCGGCTCCCCGGAAAAACCGAAGCCGAAACGCTCCGTCACCGTCCAAATCTCCCTCCCGGAATCGAGGCGCACAGAAAACAGACCTTTCACCTGGATTCGGTCCTGTCAGAAACCAGGGTCGCAGAGGCACATGTGTGGCTTTCGCCATAACCGCCGCGCTGGAGCATCAGATTGGCGTTTCCGCCTCTTCCGGAAGAAGACGCGGAAATTCCGGAACAGACCTTTCGGAACAGCATATGTTCGATTCTTTTATGCGCTCGGTAAATAAGGACGCCTGCAACAGCGAAGGTTTTTATGTAGGTAAAGGATGCGAAGTACTTAAAAAAAATAAGATCTGCGCAGAATCCGACTGGCGTTATGTCTCTTCCATGTCGGGAATAAAATGCAGGGCAAATGTACCCGTAAAGGCGAAAAAGGGGGCACGTTACGGCATCCGCAGTTTTTATCATCTTAAAAGAAAAGACGGGCGCCTGTCCTGCCAGGATCCGGAGGCCATAGAAGGTTTTCTCGAAAGTGGTCGTCCTGTAGTGGTGGCAATGCTTCTACCCAAAAATTTCATCAAAGCAAAAAGAGGAGAGACCGTGGACGTAGTAATAAAAAACGGAAAACCCCTGGATTATGAAGGTGGTCATGCCATGGTTATTTGCGGCTTTGATAAAAAACAACGACGTTTTCTCCTCAGAAACAGCTGGGGAAAGGGCTGGGCAGACAGGGGCTACTGCTGGATAACCTATGATTTTTTAAAAACATATAACTACGAAGCGGCGGTACCCGTATTATGAAAAAGATTCTTCATTTCGATCTCCAGGGCGGGGTATCCGGCGATATGCTGGCCGGAGCCTTTCTTGATCTTGGGGTACCTTTAAAAATACTGAGAGAAGCTGTCAAAAGCGCCGGAACAAAAAAAATCAGCATATCAGCAAAAAAAGTCAACAGAAACTCAACTGCCTGTACCAAGGCTGTTATAAAAACTGCCGCGGAGCATAAACACAGGCATCTCTCAGAGATTGAAAAAATAATCTCAAAAACCGGGCTCGCTCCGGATATAAAAGAAACAGCTGTTTTAATTTTCCGTGAAATTGCCAGGGCAGAAGCATTCGTTCATAATACAACCCCACAAAAAATACATTTCCATGAAGTAGGAGCCCTTGATGCAATTGCGGATGTTCTCTGCACAAGTGCAGCCGTTTCATATCTTAAGCCGGACGCGCTGAGCTTCACACCTTTCTATCTTGGAACGGGTACCGTAAAATGCGCTCACGGCCTAATGCCTGTCCCTGTCCCTGCCGTATGCGAAATAATAAAAGGGGATAAAGCTGTAAGAACCGGGGTTAGCGGAGAACTTACAACTCCCACAGGAGCTGCCTGTATAAAAATACTCAAAAAGAAATTTCCAGTTTATTCCGGAGAATTTGAATTCACGGGCACAGGGCTCGGAGCGGGTGACAAAGAATATGAAGGATCCGTAAATTATCTCAGAATTATTTCAGGGGGGACCCCTGATAAAGCGGAATCCGTTCTGCTGATAGAAACAAATATAGACGATGACTCTCCCGAGATCCTTTCTTACACGATGAAAAAGCTTTTCGATGCGGGGGCACTTGATGTTTACTTTACTCCGGCTACCATGAAAAAATGCAGGCCCGGTGTTGTGCTTTCGGTTATATGTGATTCCGGGCAGCGCGACCTCATGGCGGAAATAATGTTTAGAGAAACCGGCACAGCGGGTCTCAGATACCGTGAGTGTTCCAGAATAAAACTTGGCATAGAAATTGTCAAAGTAAAAACCAGATACGGCACACTTAAAGCCAAAGCACTTCTGAACGGAAAAAGCAGGCGTATAATACCGGAATTTTCGGAATGCGAAAAAATAGCGTCAAAACATTCTATACCTCTTCATGAAATTTATAAAGAGGTATATTTATCGAATAAACACCAAAATTTTTGCCTTGATTAATCGGATGTAAATAAATCATCATTTAGATACTATGTATAATGAAAAAACAATAGTAGTCGCGGGGGCTTCGCAAAAACCCGAGAGGTATTCCAATAAATGCGTCCTTAAACTTAAAGATGCCGGCTTTAATGTAATACCGGTAAATCCGGCGCAAGAAGAGATACTCGGACTGAAAACGGCTCAAAAACTTTCCGATATAGAAACCGAAGTCCATACGGTCACGATGTATGTCGGTAGAAAAATTTCAGACAATATGGGGGAAGACCTCATTAAACTTTCCCCGCAAAGGGTAATATTCAACCCGGGCGCCGAAAACCCGGAAATAGAGGATTTACTTGCAAAAAGCGGCATAGAGGTCGTTAACGCCTGCTCACTGGTCATGCTTTCGACCGGACAATTCTGAATACATGAAATACAAGAAATTTACGACAGATATAATCTCGTCCAACACTTATCTGATTTATAACTCAGAAACTAAAAGCGGATTTCTTATTGATCCGTCTGAATTCCGGGACGACATAAATAACTTTATCAGAGAAAACTCTATTGAAATAAAATTCATAGCAGCCACCCATTCTCATCCTGATCACATTTACCATGCTTCAAAATACGCCGAAAACTATCGTGTACCTTTTTTTATGCATAAAAACGCAGAGTTTACCGGAGAATTCTACAATGCGGCCGAGGATATGATCGGGCTCAAGAATACAAAATTCCCGGCCAATTATACAGGGATCGATAATAAATTTACTTTGGTACTTGATAAACTCCGACTTAACATAATCCATACACCCGGACATTCACCATGCAGCTGCTGCTTTATATGTGATGATTTGATGATAACCGGAGACACAATACTTGAAAACACAATAGGAAGAACTGATTTACCGGGCGGCAATAAAAAAGAAATGAAAAGTTCGCTTGAAAAAATCTGCAGACTGGAAGGTAATTATAAAATTCTTCCGGGACACGGGGATATTTCGGACCTTGAACATGAGCGGAAAACAAATTTTTTTCTTGAAAAAGCCTCCGCAAAAACCGGAATCAAGACCTGAAACAGACAGTGATGCATGTCGCATAATATATATTATGTAAACTTGTAAGCTGCTGAATAATATTCAGTAACGCCGCTACCCTTATTACGGAGTCTTCAATTATGATCGATTTCCATACTCATACTACCTTTTCTGACGGCGGACTAAATCCATCCGAACTTGCAAGACGCGCGCTTATGACAGGCTATCGCGGGCTTTGCATCACGGACCACTGCGATATGTCAAACCTTGATTTACTGCTCGAAAATATTCCGAAAGCCTGCAGAGTCATTAACAAAAATACAAAACTCCGAACTATACCGGGAATTGAGCTAACTCATGTTCCTCCCGGCGCTATTACCGAAATTACCGACGAGGCGAGGGAAAAAGGCGTCGGAATTATACTTGTTCACGGCGAAACAATTGCCGAACCTGTAGAGCCAGGCACAAATGCGGCCGCAATTGAGGCCGGAGTTGACATACTTGCTCATCCGGGCCTCATTTCAGAGGATCTGGCTGAAAAAGCCGCTGAAAGGGGAGTAAAACTCGAAATTACGTGCAAA
>CAYNYI010000174.1:0-3857 GCA_964401455.1 uncultured Fibrobacterota bacterium | reverse complement strand
AAGAAAAGGCTCGTTGAACTTCAGAGAAAGATCAGAAGACAATATAAAATAGGAAAAAATAAAAGGAATGAAAAAAACTGCTGAAAGAAAGACTGAGATGAACGCGGTAAAAAGCCCCCTGTCTGTCTTTATCTTTTTTTTGACACCTCCAATCTTCATCTGCCCTCCTTAAGCCTTTTAATTAAAAATGAAGGCATCCCCAGGTCCTCCATCTTTTTTTGCGCACCCATAACATCATACTCGACCCGTCTTATTTCCACAGTTCCTGCATCGGAATCATAAATACAATAAGAAGCCCTCGGGTCCTTGTCTCTGGGCTGGCCGATACTTCCGGTATTGATAATATACCGGCTTTTTGAATCAAGCTTGTTTACATTACTGTGGATTATATCCATTTCTCCGCCGGAGGACAAAGAGATAAGTACGGGAATATGCGTATGACCAACAAAACAGATCTTTTGACTGAAATATTCAAAGATGTCCCGTGCACCCTTAAGGGATGAAAGGTAATGCCATTTTTCAGGAAAATCCGGAGTAGCGTGTACGGCAGTAAAGTCGGAATTCTCAAAAAAAAGAAGAGCGGATTTTAATATTCCTGTCGTCTCTTTGGAAAGATTGGAATAAGTCCAGTCCATGGCCTTCTTGGCATGAATATTAAAACCCGCTGTATCAAGCAGACCGAGAGCGGCATAATCGTGATTACCCGAAAGAATCACATCACATTTATCCTTAACAATTGCGGCACATTCATTCGGGTTGGCACAGTAACCCACAATATCACCGAGACAAACGGTAAAATCGGGAGCGACATTTGACATATCGTCCAAAACAGCGTTGAGCGCCTCAAGATTGCCGTGAATATCAGAAATCAGTATATATAACATAGGATTATCCCGCAGGAGTCACATTTAGTGTTTAAGAAGGTAATATACCTATAATATGTTTGTTTTTCAAGTCCTTTGCCAAAGTGCGCCCATAGTACTTTTGAATTCATTTACTTTTTTTCAAGAAAAAAAAAATGTATATTTAATCCAAATTCAAACTACAAACAACTCATCAGAAATTGGAGATACTGCAAATGCCGGAGATAGAAAGAGAAACCCTCGATGTTGATGTTCTGTTTGTCGGAGGCGGTCCTGCCGCTCTCGCAGGCATATACCGCCTTAATAAACTAATAAACGAACACAACTGCCGTATTGAGGAAAAAGGCGAAGGTGAAAAACTTGAAGAAGTAATGATCCTGCTTATAGAAAAAGGGGCGGAAATAGGATCAAACATTCTTTCCGGCGCTGTAATGGATCCAAAAGGTATTGCGGAACTAATTCCTGAATGGGAAAAAGAGGGCGCCCCGGTCGAAACAGACGTTACAGCTGATGCCGTTTACTTTCTTACAGAGAAAAAATCATTTAAATATCCTGTTACCCCCCCTCCGATGGTAAATCATGGTAACAAGATAATCTCTCTTACTAAATTTACCCGTTGGCTGAAGGAAAAATGCGAAGAAAACGGAGAAGTAGAAATTATGCCCGGTTACCCCGGAGTGGAAATCCTTTTCGACGGCTCCAGAGTCACCGGCGTCAGAACAGGAGACATGGGCATAGATAAAGAGGGTAAACAGAAAGCCAATTTTGAGCCAGGTATCAACATAAACGCCAAAGTAACCGTTTTTGCCGAAGGATCAAAAGGCCTTCTTGCCAAAGACCTTATTAAAAAGAATTCCCTGGATTATGGAAAAAACCCCCAGAGCTACGCGACAGGAGTCAAAGAGGTCTGGGAAATTCCTGCCGATAAACACCAGAAAGGCAGAGTCATCCACACAATGGGATATCCGTTTTCGCAGGATACAATGGGTGGAAGCTTCATTTATTTTATGGATGACAATAAAGTCTCTATAGGTTTGACAGGATGGCTTAATTATAGAAACCCCTATCTGGATCTACACAAGGAATTCAACAGGTTGAAGCAGCATCCCTTTGTAAAAAACCTTCTTGACGGCGGAAAAATGGTAGAGTACGGGGCCAAGACAATGGCAAACGGGGGGCTTTACTCCATGCCGCGTCTTTTCTGTGATGGGGCTCTTATAGCGGGCGATTCCGCTTCTTTTCTTGATCCGATGAAGCTAAAAGGGATACATCTGGCCCTGCTGTCAGGCAAACTGGCCGCGGAGACTGTTTTTGATTCTCTTCTAAAAAAGGACTTTTCTTCTAAAGCTCTTTCAAGATATGAAGAAGAATTCAAACGAAGCTGGGGTTATGCCGATATGAGGAAATCCAGGAACTTTCATCAATCATACGAAAAAGTCCCAATGGCTTTCGGTCTAGTCAGGAGCGGGATACAGATGTTTCTGAGGGGCAGAGACTGGTCGGATAAAATAGATTCTGAAAAAGACTCGGTTCTCATGGAAACAATAAAAAAATATCCGCGAGGCAGTAATAAAGCAGCTTCCGAAATTAATTTTGACAATAAGCTGACAATTGATAAGCTGACCGATATCTACAGTTCGGGAACAAATCATGAAGAGGATCAGCCCTCGCACTGCAGAATACCGGATCCATCACGCTGTATGGGAGAATGCAGAGAAAAATACGACAATCCCTGCCTCAGATTCTGTCCGGCGCAGGTCTATGAACTGGACAGAGACCCCAAAGGCTCCGAGTACATAAAAATCAATTTTTCGAACTGTCTTCACTGTAAAACTTGCGAGATAAAAGACCCGCTTGGAAATGTAAGCTGGAACGCGCCTGAAGGCGGCGGCGGCCCCAACTATTCAATAATGTAAACAGAAAGCCTTATCCTTCATGTCGCTTCCGTTTTGCACACTTCCCCGGAAACATTTCTGGGATGACGAGAAATGGCAAAAAACCGCTATGGAGTTGGGGCTTTCAACGGAATATACCCGCCGAAATTTCGAGTGGACACATACTGCCTATATTCTTTCTGAGGCCGGTCTTCTTCACAGCGAGGCCTCCGGACTCGGTCTCGGCGTAGGCAGAGAGCCTCTGCCTTTTTACCTGTCCCGTTTCTGCGCCGAGATAGTCGGTGCCGATAATTTTGAAGAACGATGGAAAAAAAGCGAGGAAGCCGACCCGGGAATTATCAGAACTCCTTCGTCTTATACAAAAATTCCATTTAACCGTGATGTTCTTAAATTCATCCGGATGGACGCAAGAGAGTTTAAATTCAGCAGTCATTCGTTTAATTTTGTCTGGTCATGCAGCTCAATAGAACATATGAGTAATGCATGGTCAGGGTTCCACCGCGCGGTAAGAAATAAAGGCGGACGTTTCTTTCCTTTTTTGCGCTACGCATTCAACCACAACAGTGTAAAAAAAATACTAACAAATATCAGAGACTCCCTCAGGCCGGGCGGTTATGCGGTAATAACAACCGAGCTTATCCTTGATGGTCCCCCGCATCCGGAGATGTTTACAAAAAAAGAAATTGAGAAGCTGTTTACAAAAATACCCGGGCTCCGGCCTGCCGGAGATTTCCATCCGGAAGCTGACCCTTTTTTCATGTCTAATATCCAATCCCGCAAAGACTGGCATACTAATAAAACCCCGCATGTTTTCCTGCATGACGGTGACCGTCTTTTTACCTCGGTCTGCATTGTCCTTATTAAAAATTAATCTTTTTTAATTGACATGATGCCAAAACTCTATGTATATTGGTATAAATCCGCTTTGGCGAACTTTTCGCCATCACCTATAAAAACCAGAGGAGGGATTCATGTTCAATTTCAAGAAAGCGGCAGTATTGATTGTATTGTCGATGACAGTCGGTGGTAGGTTCGCCACGGAAGGGACATACGGGGGTTTTAATAACTGACTCAAAAACTTTGCTTACAACTCCGTAAA
>CAYNYI010000173.1:0-3880 GCA_964401455.1 uncultured Fibrobacterota bacterium | reverse complement strand
GTGTGTGCGTGTGTTATTCGGACGGGCTTATGAGCTTTAAAAGTTCGCCGCGTCTTCCCGCGACCGATAACTTTGAGCGTATCGCGGGTTTATCCGTGAAACGTTTCAGAGAAGCGTATAAAAGGAGAATTGCTGCCAGGGCCGTTATAATAACGGCCTCCGGCTTAAGACAGGAAAGCCGTTCAATGTCCCGAGTATACGGAGTGGAAAACAAAAAAGACGAAATTTTAAGCTCCGAAATTACGCGTATCAGGGGGAAAATGGGCTTCGAAAAAATACTAAGCGGTTCATGTGTATAAGGCCTGATAAATGAGAGACCTTTTCGGAGAAATAAGACCCGCTAGCCGGCGCCCCCTGCCGCCGCCGCCGGACCTTTCCCGACACGGGATATACGCGGGAACATCAGGATACTACTTTGACGACTGGACAGGAGTCTTTAATCCCCCGCGCATCCCTCCTTCACGAAAGGCCTATGCCTCCTCCGAAGAGATCAGAAACTCAGACCGGCTGTATTTCTATCAGAAGTATTTCTCATTTATAGAAATAAACAATACTTTCTACCGGGAACCGGATATCGGTAGTTTTCTTTCGCTTGACCGCCGGACGTCAGAATCTGTAAAAGTATCGGTAAAACTGAACCGTAGTATCTCTCACAGCAGAGAAGATGATCCGAAGACCGGGAAAGATATAATAACGCAGCATATCAGAGCGGTTTCACCTATTATGGAAAGCGGTAAATTCTACAGCTTCCTGCTGCAGCTGGATGACAGGGTCTTTCGAACGGTACGGAAACTAGATTACCTGCTGCATACAGCATCCGTTTGTGTAAAAAAAGGATTTGATGTACATATCGAATTCAGACATATAAGCTGGTATAACAATTATGTACTTAAGTCGCTGCGTAACTCAGGAATAGGGCTTTGCAATACGGATATACCGCCCCTCGGGCACGCATTCCCGCTCACGGAAGAAGCGACCTCGGAAAAGGGCTACTTCAGATACAGCGGAAGAAATAAGAATAACTGGTATCCGGTCATGGAGAAAAAAGGCCCCGGCCGGAGTATAAAAAACCGCAATGCCAGATATAATTATTCTTATTCAGAGAAAGAAATATTGGAATTCAGCGCCGGGCAAAAAAGACTGCTACAAAAAGTACCGCAGACAGCCATAGCATATAATAATCATTTCCGGGCACAGGCTGTAAAAAACGCCTCAAGAAATCTTAAAATATTGAAAGCCGACTTTGATAACGCAAGTTAGAGCGATGTCCGGAGACGCCTCGACTCTTCTAAAAGTTCTCTGAAATTTATCTTCTGTTCTCCGGTATACCAGGAAGACCATTTCCCGCGGCATAAACAGTCACGTTTTGCAATAAAGGCTTTAATACATACTATGATTTCACTAAGGCGTAGCCGGGCTTGCCTGATATTTTGGTTCTCAATTTCTTTGACCGTTTTTATCATATAAAGACTCCTGAAAGTCAGAGTCCTGAGAGTCAAAGCGTTTAAATAAAGATGGCCTTTGAGGAGGGAAACCGCATCTTTATTTTCTGATGAATCAATGACATCTTCAATATTCTTTAAAAGACCGTCAAATTTATCAATAGACTCCTTCAATTCTGCGGAAATATATTCAAAGAATTCGTGCTTGCTTTTATATTTCCAGATTGCTGTATCAGCGTGGTCGCTTCGGTTTTCAATTTCATCCTCACTTTTACTGAGAAGAGACATACGAACCATGAGCCACCTGAAGCTCTCAAGGAAAAAGTCATTATCGGTTTTCTCTTCTCTTATCATTTCTGCCAGACCTTCCTGCAGGGCCTTATGACATCCGTCAAGAAAAAGCCTGAAAAAAGGTACTTCATGCTCCGGATCAATGTTAATATGAGCGCTGTAGTATAAATAATACAAAGCTTTGACCTTTTCGGCCTCATTCCCAAAATAATATCCGAAAAAGCCATTATTAAACTCATCAAGCGAAAAGGACTCACCTTCAAAAAGCATCGAAGCTGTCTGACGCAATCCGTAGATATACGGTTTTATATTACCGACATTAACTACCGAAAATTCGGTAAAATCTTTTTCTAAAGCCTGCTTTAGATTAAAAGCTATCTTTTCCGGGGGGTTCTCCTCGACGGTCATTGGGCCCGTGGTGGAAAACTGGAGATGATAATATATCCCGCCGTTTTTCAGTCCGTTTTTACTTTTATGAAAATCCGCACAGAAGGTCTGGGTCCGCCCGTCGTCGGAAAAAACAACAACGGCTTCATCCGGCAGACAGAGGGCACCTTTATCATAAAGGACCCGGCCCTCATCCCAGAGGTTTATAACAAAAGACGGCGATTTATCATAGCGTCTAACAATCTCAATCTGTTTTCTTATTGCGGAGCAGATAATCTCTCCTCTTCCCGCCGCATCTTCCGGAGCGTCAGATTCATTTTCCCAAAATGGTTCATCATGCGCGCCGCGGTATCCCAGCGTCCAGATTATATTACCGTATGAAGCGAGTTTTTCAGCATATCGGTCCCATACCTCCTCAAGTAAGTCCGGATTTTTCACCCAGGAATAGGTCACATTCTTTTTCTGTTTATCTCTGCAGTATCTGCGGAACTGGTATCCTGCCATTACTCCCAGCGTTTCAATATGGTGGAAACAAATATTCAATCCATATTCCGCGGCAAGAGGAATAATTTTTTCTTCCTCTTCGTCCATTACATCAAGAAGGGTCCCGGGGATGAGCGTATTTATACCCAGCCGGTTCATTGTACTGAAAATCTTTCTGTACAGCCCGGGATTGATATAAGGACCGGGCTCTTCTGCCGGGAAAGAACGCAGAAGATCTTCATCATTTATAAACCAGCCCCTGTAAGTAAAAGCCGGAACAGGACTGCGGTACTCACCGGATATTAAAACAGATTCCCTTGTAACCGGGGATAAACCGGTCCAATATGACAGCGGGTCAACACCCAGATATTCTGAGGATAAACGGTATAAACCGTATACAGCGCCCCGTTCGTCAGAAGCGGTGATTTTACAACTGTTTTCATCAGCAGACAGTTTAAAGGTCTCCGGACTCATCCTTGAACTTTTATCTATGCTGACTGAGATATCGGCTTTTTCATTTCCGATAATTACAAAAGCATCTGAAGACAGAACATTTTTAAGATCTTCTGACAAATCCTCTGCCGCATGAATAATGCTTTTTATATCCGGAACGGATATTTTTATCAAGGAACTCCGTGATAATTCCATTATTTTTCTCCTTTTTCAAAAAAGATAATTCATTACCTCAAGACCAGTACTGTCCGGTAAAAATTTACCAGAATGCCAGTTGGACATTTGGCTCTCTGACATTTTTATAAAAACGGTCATATTTCGTTCTCAATATTTCAATAAGACAAACTCTGTCCATCAATAAATCACTCACCGTTCTCGCGAGTTCTCTCAGACTGAACGAGTATTTTGTCTGAAATTTAATAAATGAAAGTAAAAGATAATATATCATTGCTACCCATATTTGAATCATAACAGCGTTTTTTGATGTTCCCAGAAATGTTTTTATTTTCAGGTTCTGTTTTATCCATTTAAAAAATATTTCAATATTCCATCGCGCTTTATAAAGACCGGCTCAATTGTCTGGGCTGACAGTAAAAAATTGTTAGTCATAAAAACATGGTATTTTTTGTTTTTCCTGTCATAATATTTGATCAGACGCAGTTCAGATGGATATTTCTGCTGTGTATAAAATCCCTTAAGCCTTATCTTCCTGTTAAATTTTACATTTTTATTTGGTACCGGTCTATGCTGTCCGAGATGTACGCACTGCTGTAGAAGTTAAGATATTGTCTGACACTTCCTGATATAAAAAGTTAAGAATCAAC
>CAYNYI010000172.1:0-3887 GCA_964401455.1 uncultured Fibrobacterota bacterium | reverse complement strand
TAAGATTTGATTATGAAAAATTTGATTCTATGCATAAAAAGAAAGCAGATAAGAGAACCGACGTCACTGACGGAACTCATAAAAGATCAGAGACTTTTTTTGAGAAACCCGGTTCCGCAACAATGTATGAGAAAGCTATAAAGAAGACTAAAGAAGGCGCGATGAACACAAAAGCAGATGTAAAAAAGAAGAAAAAATGTTCCGCATCGCGCCGGTTCGACTTCAGCAGAGAAAAACTTAAATAAGCGGTAATTTTAAGAGAAATCCTGGAAAAACCGGTTTCATTAAAGAGAAAATAAAACTATGCCATGATCATTTAGTATGGTATGAAAGCAGCAAAATTAAAAGGCCGCCCCGTAACAGGGCGGTCTTTTATTTCTAATAATCGAAAGGAGCCCATCATGAGTAATGATAGACGCCGGAATTTTGGTGAATACGGGGTTCATCCGAACCTTTGTACCGGCATGTTCTATAAGATCAACTAAAGTATTGTAACGAGGTTTATGATTTTCATAACCGTTATAATCAAGTCCGCCGTAGATCTGACTTATGCAAAACCGTATCCGACGGTCCAGCCTTTAAGATCGTTTAGCTCTGCATAGACTTCGTCTCATACCTTCTTTTCCTCTGAACCCATAAAAATACTGATAATAATTAGGAAGGCCGATTCAAACAACAGAAATTAATTAATCTTATTTTTATAGGTGTAAATATATCCGCCGAGTATCGCTGTAGCCGGAGCAACAAGCACAAGACCGAAACTGCCGACAAGAGTCTTCAATATTTCCGCCGCGATATACTTTACATTAAATATATGTACCATTGGAGTACCTTTTGACATAAACATCATCATTACAAATGTAAAACTTCCCGAATATGCGAATAAAAGCGTTGTGGTCATAGTTCCGATTACAGGTTTTGCTACACGGAAACCCGAAGAAATAAGCTCGCGGGAAGTAATATCAGGATGTTTGAAAACCACTTCCTGTTGGGAAGCGGCAATATCCATAGCCACATCCATTACTGCGCCTGTAGCGGAAATAAATATTCCGGCAATAAAAATATCTGTCAGGTTGAGGTCTATAAATCCCGCGTAAAGAAGCATTTCCGAGAATTCTTTTACTGTTCCCGGTACTCTGAAAAAATGTCCGAAAATAACCGCGAGCAGAGCGGTTATACCTATTCCTGAAATCGTACCCGCAAGCGCGACGGCTCCCTTTCGCTCAAAACCTGTAATCAATATTATTATGACTATAGAAATAAAGGAAACAATAAAAAAGGAGAGAGGAAGCGGGGGAAACCCTTTCAGAAAAAGCGGTATCAATACTTTCCAGATTACAAGTGCGGTAAAAATAAAAGAAATCAGGGCACGCAGACCCGTCCATCCGGCAAAATAAACAAGAAAAAGTCCGAATAAAACAAGAAGAATTACCTCAACATTAATTCTATATAAAGAATCCGCACGTGCCGAGCTAATTTTGCCTGTTTCTTTATCGGTTTTCAATACCGTGAGGACTTTGTCGCCTTCTATAAAAATATTATCGATGCTCATTTGGCCGATAAGGACATTTCTGGCCTTAAGCGTATCTCCTCTGAACACTCCCGAAAGGATTTTAACATCAAGGACCTGAGTACCGGTAAGAATAATACCGTGCTTTTGAAGGTCTTCGTTGTTGACTGCGATAACTCTTGCGGGAGCTCTCTCCGTAAGAGACCGCAGAAACGGGTTCTCGAAACCTGTAGGTATTAAAAAAAGTACTATAGAAAGAACAGCGACAAAAACCACAAAAATACGGTCAGCTTTTTTTTTATTTTTCATATAGGTAAATATAATTGATAATAACTTGTCCAGTCTATACCGGATTTCTGGTTAAGTATATGTGTGGCTGTTACGGTAAGAGGACCATAAGGGCGATGCCGTCGAGAGCCATGGGTACGCAAGGAGAAAAGGTGTTTCAGTTCAGAAGGGCTTCGACTTTTTTCTTGAATTCAGGAACGGAAAAAGGCTTGACCAAATAGTCGTTTATTCCAAGTTCATACATTTTTTCTATAGTGCTTTCATCTTTTAGAGCTGAAATAACGAGTATTTTTGAAGAAGCAAGCTCTTCATCCTGCTTTATCAAACGGCAAACCTCAAGACCGTCAAGGTCGGGGAGCATAATATCGAGAAGTATCAGGTCGGGTTTAAAAGTAGCGGTGATTCCGGCGGAAAAACCAGTATATACTTTCTGTATATTATAGTCAGAATCTTTGAATATGTTGGAGTAAAGCTCCATGGCGTCTTCATCGTCTTCAACAATGAGGATTTTTTTCTTTCCGGAAAATTCTATACTTACGTTAAGATTATTATCTTTAACAAATTTTTCAAACTCTTCTCTTGGAATTCTCCTGTGACCGCCGGGTGTTTTATAGCCGTTAAGCTTGCCGGTATTCATCCAATTGATTACCGTATTGGTAAAGACATTAAGACACTTGGCCACTTCATAAGTAGTAAGTACTTCTTTGTCTTTGATCTTAAGTATTTTTTTATCAGTATCAGCCATAATTATTCAGACTACAAAAGAAAACATTTTAATATTAATCTACATTTACGGCAATAAAATGTCAAGGAATTTCTTATTATGACAAGTAAATTACCAATATTGACTTTAGTCAGGTATTCTTAATATTTTACTTGTATGGTAAAAATTATCTCTGCTGTATTTTTTTCTATTTTTGCCGTTTTCCCGGAATCGATAGAAGTTACCGGCATTAACGAGTCTCTAAAATGGGGATTCGGAGCCCGGAGTATCGCCCTCGGAGAAGCCTCGGCAGCGGACAGGGGAAATGTCGCCTCTATTTATTACAATCCCGCGGGTCTCTCCGAAATAAACAGGCCGTCACTTTTATTGTCTCATTCAGAACAAAGAGACGGATTTGATTCCGATTATGATATAATTGCCGGCGCTTTTCCGCTTTTTCCGGAAAATAATTCTGTTAAAAGAAAAATTTCGGCGGGCTTCGGTATAATCAGAAGTCATATCGGAGGAATTGAAGATACACGCGGGCTTTCCTACAGGGAGTCGGACGGGGAAGAAGGCCCCGGAGCATATGACGATTCAGTAGTATATGATCAGTCAAAAATTAAAATGATTTCCGCTTCAGATTATGCTTTTTTAATGTCCGGCGGAATTAAAGTTAATGATAAAATCACTACAGGTATTACATTCAAACTTTACCGCAGATTCATGGCCGGAGAAAAGGCTACCGGGCTCAGTTCCGATATAGGCGTTTCTTATGACGCGCTAAAGGATCTGCGCGCATCTCTTGTACTTCGTGACTTTCCCGCTTCTTACCTGAAATGGACAACCGGTACTTCGGAGAAACAGGAAACCGGAGCATTTTTAGGAGCTTCCTGGAAGAAAAAGGTCAATTACCTTTACGGAACAATCTCTTTTTTATATGAGACAAAAGACCTGATATCCGGACAGGGCGATAATATGGGAAAAGCGGATTATATAGATCCGGACATAAAAATATCGGAAGACTTCGCCGCTTTTTTTGCCGGAGGACTTTTCGGATTTGAGTATTCTATGGCCGACGCTTTTTTTATACGCCTGGCTCCCGCCTTTATAAACAAAGAAAATACCTCAGAAACCGCGTTGAATTCTTTTGGCGCCGGCATCTCCCTTTTTCAAAAAAGAATACATATTGATTATGCTATGATAAACGCGAATTATCTGGGAGCATCCCACCGCATTTCATTGAATTATGTGCATTAATAAATCAAAAAATAATCATCTTGCTATGATGACTTTTCTGAGCAGGATTTTATTTCCGGCTTTTATTCTGCAGTAATACAAACCGTTTCCGGCAAGCTCCCCGGAAAGAGTCCTAACATTCCATCT
>CAYNYI010000171.1:0-3890 GCA_964401455.1 uncultured Fibrobacterota bacterium | reverse complement strand
CCAAAGATCTGGTTGAGGGTGCGCCCAAGCCAATCAAGGAAGGTATCAGCAAGGGCATTGAAAAAGGTATCGAGGAAGGCAAACTCGAAGACGCCCGGAGAATGCTGGCCGAAGGGTGCGATCTTTCTTTTATTTCTAAAATCACCGGCCTGTCCCGCAGGAAAATCTCCGACCTCAAGAAAAAATAAAATCTAATTCGGTCATTTCCTGATATAAGCATTTCTTATCAGACCATATAAACGGTCCCCAATTTCCCTCCTGTCCAACCCGGCAGAATCAATCGGAGAGAAAAATTCAGGCTCCGCCTTCGCACCGCCACTGAAAATAAGCCTTAAAAAATGAGGGAAAAAATTCATATCCCCGTAGTAACAGACCTTGTCCCTGTTTTCCGGAGAAGCCTCTTCTTTTCCTATATGTGTATATCTGATACATGCAGGCAGAATTTTTTTCCCGGCTTTTCCGGCTGTTCCTAAAAGAGCGGTTTTAAAAGGTAGAACATCGCTGCCGTCGCCGCTTGTCGCTTCCGGAAAAAGACATATATTAAACCCATCACTTAAAATCTCCGAAATCTTCTCAATATCTCTTTTAATTCCCGAAATTTTCCGTCTTTCAACAAACACAGTCCCCCCGAGAGTGCTCATAAGCCCCAGAAATGGCATTTTCTGAACATCAGTTGAAGAAATAAAGAGCATGGGTTTGAGAGAAGAATAAACAAGTATATCGATATAGGAAAGATGGTTCGATACAATCAGGAAATTTTGTTGCCGATACGCATCAGACTGTCTTTTTTCCATTAACCGTACACCGAGTACCGCGAGTCCGATGCGGCAGAAAAAAGATGTGATTTTTGTATAGCATCGAAGGCGTGCTCTTTTTCTGAATACAAAAATTCTTACAGTAAGTGAAACCGCTATATAAAGAATAATTGTAGACCAGATAAGCGGGAACCTGATAATTCCGCTTATCAATTCAGTCCAAACCTTCTTTTTTTTCTGTGCGGAATCTTTTTAAGATCGATAAACGTAAAAAAGTCAAAACATTTGAACTTGGCGTCAAAGGCGGGTTCTCCCATAATTTCAGCTCCGAGCTTCAGATAAAAAGACAATAAGGGAGGGACCGCCGATTTCTCAGGCTCGTCCCCGAGAAAATCCTGAAACCTGACAAAATTCGAAAACTTCCGGAATCTGAATTTGCCCCTCGGCGAAACAATACTGTCGGGTTTAAGAAAACCCGAATCCCGAAAATATCTGTAGACACTGGCGGCTTTCTCTGCGTCCTCTGTGCACAAGCTTGAGCATCCAAAAAGATATTCCGCCCGGGTCCGGTTTACATATTCCGCTATACCTTTCCATAAAAGACCTACGGCGGCACTTCCTCTGTATTCAGGGGCTACGCAGGCCCTTCCGAGTTCGAGCTTATTTCCCCGGATTTTCTTAATCCGCCCAATCTGAAACTCAGTCCCGCTGTAAAAATTTCCGGTAAAAATAGATGAATTAACTCTGTAAGTACCAACAGCCATGCATTTATCATTGTCAAAAAGAACGATATGGTCACATTTATAATCGAATGAATCAGTATCCATCCCGGAAACGCTGCTCTCTCCGGTCATTTCCTCATAAAAAACCCTGTGTCTTAAAGTAAAGATTTCCTTAAGTTCTCTTTCTGACTCCGCGGTTTTCACGGTAAAAGAACCGCTATCAAACGAAAACCGTACTTTCGGATTAAATGTACCCGCAGACCTTAAAAAAAGACCAAAAGGGTTTTTGCCGATACCTTTTTTACCGGTCAGAAAAGATTTTGTGCTGGAAAGAGGAGGAACCATAAACTCGCGGGATTAAAAAATTGTTTCAGATATAAGGCTAAATATATATCCGGAACTTTAAGGCTGTAATACAAAGGTGTTTTCCCGGTATTACAGGCTTGAGATAAACCGGGCAGTAA
Organism: uncultured Fibrobacterota bacterium; assembly: GCA_964401455.1. Classification (GTDB taxonomy): domain Bacteria; phylum Fibrobacterota; class OXYB2-FULL-49-7; order CAYNYI01; family CAYNYI01; genus CAYNYI01. The sequence goes on along the minus strand of CAYNYI010000171.1, from coordinate 1,949 downwards.
ATTAATAGAAATTGAGCTGTTTGCCTCTATATTCTATGCTTTTAATCTCTGAGCGGGCAACTTCGGACAGGTTTTCAGGAAGAGGGGAATAATATACTTCTCCGAAATATTTTTGACCTTCCCCGGTCATCCATAAAAGAAAATCGTGAAAGGAGGAAGCTTCTTTTTTATTGTTAAGAAAAGCGGAAATTTTCCGCACCAAAATATAAGAAATGCTTACAAGGGGGTAGCCGCCTTTTCTCGCGCTGCCGGAAAGAAAAGCATCTCTCATTCCGGCCGGATTCGGTGATTCATAATTACCCTCTCCGTTTTTTATAAGAGCATTCGAGAGCCCGAGCTGTTTTGAATGAGAATACTGTATATATCCGATACTTCCGGGAATCTGTTTTATAAACCGGCCCATACCGCCATTTCCCGATGCTCCAAGCCCGTCAGAAAGAAATATTTTCCTTCTTTTCCCCATTTCTTTTTTCCATAGCGGGCTGTTTTGCGAAAGATATTCACTGAAAATCCACGAAGTCCCGCTTTCTCCGAGCCTATAAATTACAACAATCTCCTGGTGAGGCAGGTCTGCTTCCGGGTTCAGGGCCTTGATTTTTTTATCGTCCCATTTTTTGATACGGCCCAGAAAAATATCCGCAATAACAGCGGACGTAAGTTTCAGTTTTTTTTCTGTATTCAGATTGTATGATATTGAGACGGCCCCGATGCATACAGGTATCTCGGCTATACCTCCCGCTGATTTTTTCTCATAAGGTGTGAGTGCCACTTCGGAGGCGGCGAAATGCGATTTGTTTTTTGTAAGTTCATCTATTCCTGACCCTGAATTGAGGGGGAAATATTTAACAGAGACTGAATCATTTATTCTGTTGTAAATACCGAAAACTTTTGTATAAAGAGGATTCGGAAAAGTGGCACCTGTTCCTGTAAAAACAATCTTTTCCGCTGAAACAACGGAAAAAACAAAAACAAGAAGCGCAACAAACAGCGTCTTATTCATCCTTCGTCCCCCTGAAAAGCACCTTCAAGCATAGCTTTTCTAATATCCCGGATATTATCAAGACCGATAAGTGCTGTGGAACTGCCATTGTCCGCCGCTTTTCTGTACAACCTTTCGGCCTGACTGTAATCTTTTAATTTCATGGCAATATTTCCGCCCAGCAAAGCCAGCTCGGCGAAATCCGGAAATAATTCAACACCTCTTTTTACAGTCTCAAGAGCCATAAAATCATTATCCATCTTTTGCTGAAGCAGCACTATCCTGTAATATGTCCATTTCTGAGATTTATCCTTCTCAAAGACTTTCCGCAGATAAAAAACCGCCCTTCCGAAATCCTCCTTCTTCTGGTATATATCAGAAAGAAGCAAAAGCACATATTTTCTGTTGGGTCCGGTTTCAGGATATCTGTTGAGCCACCTGGCGGCTTCAACGGGATCTTCAAGATCTCTGTAAATTTCTCCGAGAGCGATATAAGGTTCATCCATCTCCGGGTCGGCGAGTATAAGTTTTTCAAAAATGGGGGCAGCATATGAATACGCCTCCAGCCTTCTGTAGCAGGTAGCGAGTATGAGCATACTGCGTTTGTCTTCAGGATTATATAAAAGAGCGCGCTTTACAGAGGCTATGGCCGAACCGTAATCATCAAGAGTATAGTATGCGATAGCAAGATTAAGATGGCCGCGGAAAAATTCGGGAGCATATGTTATGCATGCCCTGTAATAGATAATACTCTGAGGGACACTGTCCAGAGAGAAATAAGCGTTGGCGAGATTGAAATAACAAAGGGCCTTGTTTTCGCCGACGGAAACGCCTTTTTTGTAATAAAATATCGCTTTTTCAAATTCACCGGAACTATAAAATGAATTAGCGCTGTCCAGCACCGGTCCGGAGAAAGAGAGAACCGCCGACAGAAGTACCGCGCTTATTAATAATCCTGCAATATTTCCGG
>CAYNYI010000170.1:0-3901 GCA_964401455.1 uncultured Fibrobacterota bacterium | reverse complement strand
TTGATTCTTAACTTTTTATATCGGAAGTGTCAGACAATATCTTAACTTCTACACTTAAACGACTATGAGTGGAAGTCAATGAAAAGACACCCTTATCAAGGCTACCTTATCCTTTCTGAACTGAATTCAATTACCGATACAACCCGCCAGACGGTACTCTTCCACCATGAACGCTCCGACGGCAGCGGTTATCCCAAAAGGATGAAAAACTCGGAAATACCCTATTTCGGGAAAATAACCGCCATAGCAGACACTTATGATGCTCTAAGCTCAGAACGACCATATAAAAAAGCGAAATCAGCATATGATTCACTAAGAATTATGAAAAATGAAATGTCAGCTTTTTTCGATGAGCAGCTTTTTGAGAGATTTGTAAAGCTTTTCACATAATTATACTGCGCTGCCCCGAGTTTTTTCAGACTTTATTTCGCGTAAACAGCTCTTATGATATGCTCACCCTGAGATGTTTTTAATCTGATTAAATACAGACCGGCCGCAAAATTTTTCATATCCAGAATAGCAGAACTGTTGCCCGCTCTGAATTCATGTCCCCCGAATGTTTTTATCTTCCTTCCACCTGTTTCGTAAACAGTTCCTTGAACAAAAGCTTTTCTTGGAAGCCTGTATTTTACAATCGCGTATGCACCATATTCTCAGAATGCGGCTGTTATCAAGACTTCGGGCGCGACAAGTCCCTCCGAATTTTTATCTTCAACCTCAAAATTGTTGATAAAATCCACGCCTATACCGACCGAGAAAACCTCTGAGAAATAATAGTTTACCCCACCCCCGATGCCGGCATAATTACCGATACTGATTTGCGCATAGGGCCTGACGGGACTGTAATAATTCCGGCTTAGAAATTTTCTGCCGTCAACATCGTACTCATATTTTGTCGATTTATATGGAACTTTACGCGGAAACTCAAGTCTGAAAGTAAATCCTGCCTCAAGTACATCATCATCTTTATCAATCTCAACAGTATCTATGAAACAAACATCCTCAGATGACTCTGAATCCCAGTGACAATAGGATTTGTACTCCTTTTCTGTATAAGTGTAAAAAAAAGAGCCGAAATTAAGTATTATTGAGAGTCTTTCCTTTATCTTACACAAAACACCTAGCGAGGGGTGTACATTATCGCCTGACATCCATTTGGCGCCGGGTTCAAAAGAAAAACCCCAGCGGTAGTCTTCGGCCTTTAATTTCCGTTCTTCCGCAAATAGAGACGAACAGCATATTAAAATCGTAATAAATATTACAGTTTTTTTTATAAATTTTATATTATTGCCAGACATAATATTTATCCTCCTCAAGCAATTTAACAAATCCCTCACTTATTCCGTTCAGAACTTCGGAAATATTGTTTCCGGTTCCGGTTGCGGTACAAACCAGAACAGGTTCTCCTGTTTTGACATCTATAATTCTGGCGGAAATCCCAAGAGCAAGATGCCATGATTTTTTTACGGATACCTGTTCATACTGAATCACTGAACCGTATACAATTCTGCTCACTCCAAGAAGCTTACCCATGTCAACAATGGCTTTATCATCTTTTACTCCTACAGCCTGCGCAAATCCGGCCTCTTCAAGAACTTTGTCAATTTTATCTCTTTCAGCAATATTATACCCGCCTGCAAGCATTTGTATTGTGAGCATATCCGCTATTGCATTGCCGTCGGTAGATACCCGCCCTGTCATAGTTTTGCCTTCTCCGGCGCTTTTAAAAGGGAATATGGCATATTTCCCTTTTATAAAGTCCACGCCGTCCTTTTTGAATACATTACCCTTTATAATGTTACGACCGGCGCATCCGGTAAAAAAAAGAGTAAAAAAGGACACGCAGAGCAATACTTTTTTAATCATATAAAATCCTTTCATATTAGTATGACTTTTCCTGTATATATCCTTTTACTAAACTAAAAATTTTCCGGTCTAAAGGCAAGCTAATTATACAAAGATCTTAAATATGAAAAGACCCCGTGCGGCAATAATTCTCACACGGGGTCTTGATTAACGGAGGACGAGGGACTCGAACCCCCAAGCCTCACGGCGGCGGTTTTCAAGACCGCTGCATTACCAATTATGCTAGTCCTCCGGGAAATATAAAAGTCAAAGTCACCGGACGGATAATATAAATGAATTACCCATATAAATCAACCGAAAACAAGAAAGTCTTTCCGGGTTATCCTTTCCCGTTATTCCTGGTAAAATTTAACAGACCGCCGGCAAGAATAATACCACGCTGCCTCTCAGAAAGCGAATAATCCATCTTAAAATGATATCCTTTGGTGCGGTTTTCCACAAAAATTGCCTTTCTTTCGCTTACAGCTTCCCGGATCCCGATAAGATTAAGTTCATCCCCTGTGTCAATCTGGTCATAATTATAATTATCCGTGAATACAAGGGGTAGAATTCCGAAATTAATAAGATTAGCTGTATGTATCCTCTCAAAAGATTTAGCCATTACAGCCTTGACTCCGAGATACATCGGACAAAGCGCAGCGTGTTCGCGGCTCGAACCCTGCCCGTAACTTTGTCCGCCTACAATAATATTGGCTTTACCGGAATCCCGGAATGAAACCGCCCTTTTATAAAAATCAGGGTCAACACCTTCAAATACAAATGAAGCATATTTTGGCACATTTGAACGGTATTTCAATCTGGCTCCGGCGGGCATTATATGGTCGGTTGTGATTTTATCTCCCACTTTTATCGAGGCTATACCGTTTATTTCCTCGCTTAGAGGTTTGTTCGATGGTGGATCACCTATATTCGGCCCCCTGTATACATCTACCGAATCGGGGTTTTCCGAGGGAGCAAGTATCATAGAGTCGTCTATACAGAATTTATCCGGCATAGAAATATCGGGATATCCGTTCGAGGGAAGATCCGAGGGGTCGGATACCTCTCCTTTTAAAGCACAGACTGCGGCGGTTTCGGGACTCGCCAGATAGATCCCGGCGTCTTTTGTTCCGGAGCGTCCCTCAAAATTACGGTTATTTGTCCGGACACTGAAACCCTCTGTTTTAGGTGCCTGGCCGTTACCTATACAAAAACCGCAAGTTGTCTCCATAATTCGGGCGCCTGCTGATACAAGTTCGGCAAGCGCTCCGTTTTGAGATATCATTTCCATCACCTGCCGCGATCCCGGCGCTACGGCAAGACTCAGGGAAGGATGGACTTTTTTACCTTTAAGAATAGCGGCGACTGTCATTATATCTTTGAGAGAACCGTTTGTGCAGCTTCCGACACAGACCTGGTCGACCTTTTTTCCCTCCATCGACTTGACTGTAACGATATTATCCGGGCTGTGAGGAGCGGCAAAAAGCGGAACCAGTTTAGAAAGATCAATGTCTATGACCCGGCTGTATTCAGCATCCGTATCGGGCTGAAGTTCCTGCCAGTCTTCTGCTCTGCCCTGCGCTTCAAGAAAACTCCTCGTTACGGAATCGCTTGGGAAAACAGATGTTGTAACACCGAGTTCCGCTCCCATATTTGTGATTGTCGCGCGTTCCGGTACCGTTAAGCCCTGAAGGCCGTTCCCGGAATATTCAACAACCTTGTTAACGTTGCCTTTAGTGGACAGAATTTCCAGCACTTTAAGAATAATGTCTTTTGCCGAAACCCAGGGAGGCAGGGAACCGTTCAGATTTACCCTTATTATCTCGGGATAAGTTATATAAAAAGGGCCGCCTCCCATCGCGACCGCTACATCTATTCCGCCGGCACCCATTGCCATCATTCCGATACCTCCGCCGGTCGGGGTATGACTGTCCGAACCAAGAAGAGTTGCGCCGGGTTTGCCGAATCTTTCAATATGCACCTGGTGACAGATACCGTTACCGGCACGGGAATAGTGTATGCCGTATTTGGAAGCAACAGTTTCCAGATACTTATG
>CAYNYI010000169.1:0-3933 GCA_964401455.1 uncultured Fibrobacterota bacterium | reverse complement strand
TGAAAAGGTGGCTTAAAATATATGAAGTGTCAGATCAAATACTAGCTATTACAACCGCATCAAGCATTAGATGGTCTTACGCCGGTTGCGTTTTTGGAAAAGTGTCCTCGAATTACCTAACACGCACACCTGGCACCTTTTGGTGCAGGCACTGAACCCGTCTAAACGAGAGTGGAGACAGCTTCTCTAACCACTTCTTGCATCTCCGGTTTAGCTCATGCATGAAAACGGACATTTCAGACCCTTTCCAAGGGTCTCTCTTCCCATATCCCCGACTGAGCGTTTAAGGTTTTCTGCCGGGCCGGTAATTATTCCAAAAACAGCGCCGATTCGGCTTTAACTCATCTTTTTCGGCCCCTATTTGCATGGTATTATATTCGCGTTCTATCAGAGTAACGGTAGAAATACCATCAGCGTCAAGTTTATTCATAAGCGAAGGCAAATCCTCTTCTTTTATCTGCCCGCCTTCAGTTATGCCTTCCTCATTAAGTATGGAGTACAAAGCTGCAACGGGAATAAGGTTGGTATATTCTTTTTTCAGAAGTTCCTCATAAAAAAGACGTCGTATTATGGCGCCTCCCGACACGTCATTTGTATTGTTAATTACCGGTAAAACCGCAAGACTGGAAGGTTTTTTGTAATTAGGTGAGAGAAAATCAGGAGAGGGGAATACAGGAAAAGGATATGAGTGAGAAGGCGAGGATTTTAATTTTTTTCATTCTCAGTCTCCGCTGCTCTTTTCTGTTGCTGGAACACAGAAATAATTTTCATTTTTTTTTGAAGAGCGGTATCTGTTAGGATTACCGCGCCGCCTGTGCCTATAAAGCTGCTGATGATACCTTAGGCGGCTTTTTAATTCTCATATCCGAGGAGTGCGCCGCTTTTGTCCCGCAGAGCGGGCCCCCTTTTTATAAATGGCAAACCGCATGTATTTTTTTAAACCTGAATCGGTTCCGGCGTTTGTATAAACACGGTTTCCGTCTATTTTAATTCTGTCTGTTTTCCATTGAACTTCGCTCAGCCCCGACCGGATCTGTTTGACAAGATCTTTTACTGCGGCGCGGGATGCTCCCATCTCGATAGATTCCTCATACCCACCGGAAGTTCCAACCGCCATAGTCCGCCTATTTTTTATTCGATGTTCCTCTTCCGGTGCCGGAAAAGAGAATTCGTCCCGTTCTTATATCTATTATTGTCATGTTCGCCGCGGCTTTGGCTGTCTGGGTTTTGCTCTGTGTCAGAAGGCCTTTGCTGCCTTCGGTTTTTACCGAATATTCGGTTACGGAACCGGTAATGATGTAATCCGCGTCGGCAGGCGGGATTCCGCGAGTTTTCCGTAAGTAATGCCGGACTGTGAAAGTCCGATTTCTTTAAGAACTTCATCGACTCGCTGCCGTTCCGGCATGATAAAAATATTGCCGGAAGAAAGCTCACTTGTCAGCATGTCGCTGATTTTAGATTCGAGCCTCTTCTTGCCGAAGCGTGTTCTCTTAAGGAATTCGGCGACAGCGAGTTTTTTCAGCAGCAGTGGTCCTTTGGGGACATTTTTTCCGCAGCATCCGTTTTTGATATCTCAGGCACAGATGGCGCTTTAGCCCGGCCTATCGCTAAAAAAGAGGTATAACAGGAAGTGGCAAAAAAAGCAAAAAACAGAGTGGGGGTTATAAACATATACGATTTCATATTGAGCTGAATATAACTAAAAAAGAGGAAATTTTTAGCTTTGAGGTTGATGTGTAAATATTATTTTGATTTCTAATGCGAATAATTTTAATAATGTGGATCCTGTCAGCGGCATTATACGCCGCAGACTTTCAAGTGACCGCCGCGGAGCTTGAAGAATTCTCACTCCGGAAAGTGCTTCGTGAAAAGAAAATTCCGAGAGAAATATCTTCATTACTGGTTGTTGTAAGGGTTCGTTATATCGGATTCGATTCTCTTTCGCATGACGGCCTCCTTATTGTACACCGGGATCTCGCAGGGGAAATCAGGGATATTTTTATAGATTTATACAAATCCGGTTTCCCACTGAGAAGTGTAAGCCCGGTGTCTTTTTTCAAATGGTCGGACAGTCTTTCCGCTTCTCTGAATAACACCTCCTGTTTTAACTATCGTAAGATTAAGGGATATAATAAATTCTCCTATCATGCGCTTGGCAGGGCTGTGGACATAAACCCCCTGTTTAATCCACAATTCAGAAAAGGAAAGGTTTTTCCTCCCAACGGAAAATACATAAAAGAGCGCCCAGGAACAGTATATGAAGGAGGCGGAGTTGTAGAAATTTTTGCCCGGCGGGGATGGAAATGGGGAGGACGCTGGATACATTCCAAGGATTTTCAACATTTTTACAAAACGTTTGAAAATGGAGAAAAAGAATGATATATTTTTTAAAGTTATTGCAGCTTTTTTTATCTTAGCTTGACAATAGCTTTTAAATACTATATCTTAATCGTTATAGGAGTAGAATTATGGAATATATGGAAGATGCTATTGAAATCGGGCAATTCTTCTGTCATTTATGTGAGAATATTACCTCGATACGGCAGCACCCCGATTCAGAAAAGCAGGTAGATATGAGCGAGATTGAGGGAACGGTCATATCCTGTCCTTATTGCGAATCAAGTATTTTGGCGCAGGGGATAAACCTCCGTTCATGATTCGGCTTGTTTTCCGCTTTTAAAATTTTTTATCCGTTCGATGCTTTTTTTCACGAGTTTTTCGGCTTCTTCGCTTTTATAATCATCGGAGGGCATCCATCTTCGAGTCCTGAGTCTGTAGGGGCGAAGTCCGTTTTTCATTTCTTTTGCCGAGCAGAAAAGATCCTCAGGCGGAGGGGGGGAGAGCCAGGCGTTGTTCATGTTGTCCCGCAGAGCTTTGAACCACTCTGCGTAATGGTCGATCCGCTCATCGTCAAAATACCCGGACGGTCCGAGAATTTCGAGAAGTCTCTTCAGCTTTTTATTTCTTAAAAATCTTGAATAGTCTGCAACAAACAGACTTTCGGAAATAAACAGCGGACTGCCGTGAATGGTGAGTCCCTTCCGGCGGAGTGTAGAGCCGGACTGTACGATTTCTATTCCGACCGAGCCTCTTTCGGCGATGACCGAATCCTCTACATTATCCGATGAAACGGTATTAAGTCCGGGACAAATCGCGTGGACAATACCCTCATAGCGCCCTTTAACAAAAACCGGATGGCGGTGTCTTACCAGTTCTTCAGTTGTTATAAGTTTTTCAGGAGTGCCGGGCCGGTTGGCGATAAGAAAAAAGCCCACAAAATCGGTTATTTCTTTTCCGGCCCCGGAATTAAAAGATGTCAGGTTTGCCGAACCGCATATACGGAGATCGGTTTCTTTTTCTATGTTATAATTATAAAGTCCCCATTTGGTAACTTTCTCCGGATTTCTCAGATAATGCTGGTTCATCGAAAGAAGTTCATCAAGGCCGACAATCGTGAAGTCCACCTCGTCAAGTTTTATCAGCGAAGAACCGTTATGAGGTTCGTCGCCCTCTATCCGAAGTCTGATCCCCCCGGCTTCTATCTCCATACCCAGAAATCCCGGTCTGTAGGGCCGATTCGGTCTTTTTCGGTCAACTGCCGGTGTTATGTACGGGCAGCTCTGTTCTTTTATATACTCAAGGACCGGAGCCGGGTATGCGGCTGAATGTTTTTTCCCGTCTGATATTACAGCAATGATTTTTTCCATGGCTTCGGCATCTTCCGGGCCGCATTCTTTTTTAAGCCGTCTCATTATATTTATGAATGTTCTGCCCCACCTGGGGACCACACAGCTTACATCAAAACTCATTAAAAAAGTCCTTAAGGTATTTTTTTTCTTTCATAAGCAGCAGGTCATATACGGCAAAGAGGAAAACGGGGAGATCAACAGAGGCAGATACCCGCCCGACCAGTTCGAAGTAGAAAGAAACCGG
>CAYNYI010000168.1:0-4028 GCA_964401455.1 uncultured Fibrobacterota bacterium | reverse complement strand
AGGAGTTCCACTTAAAAACAGATTTTTTTCTGTAGAAAAAACTAGACCACCTGAGACAATAACCTTCGGTACGGTAACCGCCGTAGCGGGTATCTGCAGGATTTTTTCTCTCTCATTTATTCTGTGTAATATGGCTCTCGGTTTTACAATCGGGAATGACCGGCAAAACCGCAAGATCAAACAAATAGAAGAAAAAGACCTGGGTATTATTCTTCAACTGCTTTTTGTCCTTTTCTTTACTGTAGCAGGCGCAAACCTCCATATAAAAAGCCTTCCAGACCTCGGTTTTATAGGACTCGCCTACATAGCGGCAAGAAGCATCGGGAAATTCGCCGGTGCCTATGCAGGAGCATCTCAAGGAGGGATGGAAACTTCCGTAAAAAATAATCTCGGATTCGGCCTTCTCTCTCAGGCCGGGGTGGCAATAGGGCTCACACTCCTTCTAAAACATAAACTCAGCGGACTCGGCCCGGTAATGGAAGGAAAAGAAATAACAATGGGAGATTATATAGGAAGCACCGTTTTTACCACAATAACCGCAGCATCAGTGGTGTTCGAAACAGCGGGCCCTTTGGCTGCAAAATTCGGGCTGAAAAGAGCCGGAGAAATTAAAACATAAATGGATTTTCCGTGGACTATTTATTCCAGAGAGTCAGCGAAATATTAAAAGAAGAATATTCGTTGATAAAAGCGACCCACGGATCCCACCAACCCCGGTATTTATCCGAGAGCGGTTTTATAAAATCGTAGCCGACACTTAAACCCCAGATGTTTTCGTGACTGTCTCACCTTTCTTTCGATAAGGCGGCCCCTCCGTAAAAGTTACCACTGAAATTATAAATTGCCTCCACCTTTGCTACTCCGTAGCGGTCGAGATGGGCCTCGGAATACTTATCGTAATCGGCGACAAAGCCCCGCCCGCAGCGGCCATATATGTATAAAATGCCAGGCATCGTCTTCCAGAAAAGGCTCGCCCTCCCCGGTATTCTTAAAAGGATTTACGCTCCAGTCTATCCCGTGTCGCCATCATATAAGATGACCAAAAGCTATTCCGGCCGCATAGCAGCCGCCTAATATGAGGGCGCCGTTTCTTATGCGGGCCTTCCTTTCTTCCGGGGTCTCATTTTTTTCCGCTTCGGTTTCAAAATTCCCGGCAGGCGGTACCGCATTCACCGTTGAAAATATAAATACAACAAATAAGGATAATTTTATCAGTAATTTCATTTTCTTTCTATGCTACCCTGTTAATTTCTTCAGATTCATATTCTGGAAACATTATAATTGCCGGATGAACATTGAAAGCATCCGCAAGTTGCTCTGCTCTTTTTTTCCCGATTACCACTCTATTATTCTCTAATAAGCTAATATTCGTCGAGTTAAGACCTGACCGTTCGGCCAATTCCATCTGTGTCCATCCTTTTAACTCACGAAGCATTCTGATTACTTCTCCGGTGCTGAGAGTTGTGTATTTTCCCGGTGATACAAACTCGTTTTTTTTTATCCTTCTCATACTATACCTTAGTATTTGTGTGGAGAAACATCTATGACATATACTGTTACAATTTCTCGGTTGACAGCATATATAACCCGGTATTGAAGATCTAATCTCGAAGAACGATACCCTTCATGATTTCCGGATAATGCTTCATCATTAAAGCCTTTGAACTCCTTTAATTTTTCCGGACCATGTCTGAAAACCAGATCTTTCCAAATTTCATATTTTTTAAGGACCTGAATCGGTACTCTTCTATGAGTTCTCCTAATGGATCTGTGTTCTCTTATATGCCACATTAATTATAATAAGTTATTATCTTTAATAAGTCAATATACAATTTTCCGGAGGACAAATCCGCCTAAAAATCCGAATGTTCTTGCATTGAATAATGGCCTCCGTAGCCCACAATTATGTGGTCTAAAAGCTTCACTCCCATCATCTCCCCTGCCTTTGCCACAACGCGGGTCATTTTACGGTCGTTGGAGCTGGGGCCGGAATCACCTGAAGGATGATTATGCACCAGAATTATCGAAACCGCCGAACGGGAAACCGCCGAACGGAATATTTCTCTCGGATGAGCCATTGTTTCATTGACGCTACCCGTAAAAAGCTTTATCGCCTCTCCAATTGGGCGGTTCCGGCTGTCGAGGCAAATAAGAAAAAGGTTTTCCTGCCTGCAATGTGATATCAAAGGCCTCATATAGTCCGCCACCGCGTTCGGGCAGCTCAAAGGCCGCTTTGCGCTTAATTTGAGAGAAGAAACTCTTCGCCCGAGTTCCACCGCGGCGGAAATTCTGGCTGCCTTGGCGGGACCTACTCCGGTGCAACGGCAGAAATCTCCTGCGTCGGAAGCGCTTATTCCCCTTAGTCCGCCGAAGCTTTTAATAATTTCCCGCGCGGTCTCAACAGCGCTTTTTGCTCTGCTGCCGCTGTTTATGAGTATTGCGATTATTTCTGAATCGGACAATGATGCCGGACCGAGAGAATGCAAACGTTCTCTCGGACAGTCCTCTTCCGCCCACTGTTTAATAGGTATAGTCATATTTCTCTTTTTTTGCTTCGTTCTTTTTGCTTTTTAATATAAACTAATCCGCAGCTATTCTCAAGTTCTTTCAAAATTCGGACTTTTCCGGTACGGGCAGAAAGCTCAATTATTATATTGAATATCGACAAGAAAATTCTGAAAACATTTATGCCAAATGGGGTAACGGCCTTTCGATAAAAGAATACGGGTTCGATTTCGATATTGAGACCCTGATCAGGGAATTCATGACCGGACTCGAAGAACACGGCCGGTCTTGCGGGCGTTTTTTAAATTCCGCGGGCTTGGTATCGGAATGGTCCCTGCTTGTCAGTCTTGTCGAAGAAGCCCGGGATTCCGGATACAGTAAGATGGTTCTCGAAAGCGGAAAATTCATGCGAAAGGCAAGGAAGCTTTATCAAAGTCCGGGTTTCAGGGACACCGATATTTATGAAAGCGCAGAGTCTCCCCATGTTTATCATGAGGCTATTTACTGTATGGAGCTTGAACTAACAGAATATAAAGGAGTCTGATTATCTCATTACCGTCATTATTTGTAATCGGAGACAGCATCTCCATTCAGTAGGGACCTTTTCTGGAAAAATATCTGAAGGGATTTTTCTTTTATGCGCGCAAAAAAGGCGAAGAAGAAGCGCTTAAAGACCTCGATATTCCGTCGGGAGCAAACGGAGGTGATTCAAAAGCCGTGCTTGAATATATCCGGGCCAATTCCGGCCGCAAGGAAATTGATAATCCGGATTTTCTCCTGATTAACTGCGGACTGCATGATATGAAGACTTCCATAGAAAACAGCCGCAGGCAGATTGATACTGAAATTTACGGCCATAATCTTGAAGAAATAATCATTGAGGCGAGAAAGCTTTCATCCCGGCCTGTCTGGATAAGGACTACCCCGGTCGATACGGAGCGTCATAACAGTCAATGTTCGGGTTTTAAGAGATTTTCCGAAGATGTTCCGAAATATAATGAAGCCGCGGACCGGGTCATGCATAAGATGAATGTACCCTCAATCGACCTCTGTTCTTTTACTCTGAATCTTTCCGATGATCTTTTCTGCGATCATGTTCATTTCAAGGAGGAAATCCGGGCCCTGCAGGGGGTTTTTATCGCGGGGTGGATGGTGAATTATAGATTACTGATATGAAAAAAATGACTCAACCGCTCCATGTCCACTGCCGGGCAATGGCTGAGGCCACTGCGTACAACAGAGAACCCCGAAGGGGTGATAAATATAGCTCTCGAATACAAACCCAGTATTGGAGTGGAGAGAAAGAAGGCTGATGCCTTGAAAAATACGCCGGTAAATTAATATGAATAAAACAGTAAAGACATCAATAACAGTAGAAAATTCTAAACGTCTGTACCAGACTGCTAAGTTTCTATTAGAAAACATTAATGATAATGAAACATCCAAATGTCCAAATCGTATGGCATATTCAGGTGGTCTAGTTTTTTCTACAGAAAAAAATCTGTTTTTAAGTGGAACTCCTT
>CAYNYI010000167.1:0-4043 GCA_964401455.1 uncultured Fibrobacterota bacterium | reverse complement strand
TCTCCGTTTCCGTCAACAAGGTAAAGGGGCCTGAATGAAAAGGAGGAGTCTATATGAACCTCAGTATACACAGTATCACAGAGCCAGTATTCTGTATTACCATAGGCGTCTTCTTTTACGCTGTCTATGCCGGAGGAATTCGCATGAAAAATTGCATTAGAGACATAAACCCGCGTTATAATGGCCTGATTTGAGTACATTTTTTCCCGATCGAGAAAGGCCCAGTCGGATTTATCGAACCACGCGTATTCCGGCAGAAATATTTTCAGGTCTTCCGGAGGAGTTTTTAAAAGAGCGGAAAGATCAACGGTTATATCGAGGTCCTTTTCTTTTACAGTCTCGCTAAAACGGTATGAACCGTTTATTAATTCATCCAGAAAATCAATAAGCGACTCCGGAGATGAGAAGTTGGCAGAAAAAGAAGCTGAAAGACCAGCATCGGCTATTTCCTGCTGCGTTGCCGCCATATCCCCGTCCCATCTAATGACATCGATTTTTTTTATTATATCATTTCCCTGCAGGTCGGTCTCTGCCCGGATAGAACCAAGAGCGTCTTTCAGATTCGACAGAGCCCCCTCAAGGTCTGAAAAAACTGTCGAAAAGACACCCTCCCTAAGAGTGAGAAAACTTTCTCTCTCTTCGACATTATACTTAAGGATTTCAGCAAGGTAAGACGCCCTCTGAAAACTGAGAGAATTATAATTATACGAGCAATAAGAATGGTAATATCCACAGGAATAACCGTCACAGTAATATTGGGTGTAACAATCCTGACCGAGGTACTCTCTGTAACCGACAGTATCTTTCAGATAATAGTAAAGCGTATCTCCGCTTAAAAAAATCTCTCTGCCGTAGCCATACTCGGCTGCGGTGAGATCCTCATATTCATCGAGCCATTCATAATTATCGGAACCGCGGGAGAATAGGTCCATATCATACATACAAAATGAGGAAAAGCCCGCCCGGATAAGCCTCATTCCGGCCAGAAGGACATATATTTCACCTTTGTCCACCTCGACCGTATCGTTTTCTTCAGTAAAAACAGCCGCATCTGCAGACAAAGACGCTCTGTTTAATGCTGCTATTATGTTATTAAGGACAGGGATTATTTCAGATGCCGTTATATTCTGAATATGCGATATGGTTATAAAGAGGGGCCAGGACGCTGCCGATACTGCGTCTGCCTGTTTGCGGAGACCACTTTCAAGCATTCTTTTGCCCGCGGACAAGGCCGTCACACAAGATTCCCCGCCATAATACACCGATAAAGAATCCGCAAGTTTTTTTATAGCCTCCGAAGTATTGAGCGCAAGAATGGACGTAACGGAATAGCCTAGATTAGCGGTAATATTCATCGGATCAATTTCAAGGGCCTCACGGAAATCTTCGACAAGGCTTTCAAAATCCTCCGAGAAAAAATCTCCGCAACCTTCATCGTCTTCCATCTCTTTGAAAAGCGAGGAAAGGTCTGAATAACTCTGCCGGGCCAATTCTTCGGCCTGATAAGCTTCGGCCGCATCGGGCTGGTTTAACGGATTAAAATCCGCGTTCGTATCTACAGGTACCGGAACATTGCTTTTATCTTTGGTATTGCTCGCACCCGTAATTTCCTTTTTATCATCCAGCGGATTTGAGCAGAATACAAAAAGAAAAACAGCAAAACATAAAAGAAAAATACACTTTTTCATCTTTCCTCCTCCATCGGTTTTAATTCTTAATCATATGTGATAAAATATATCATTTTCAGTCCTGATCAAAGTTATTAATTTAGGAAATTGACATTAATTTCCGAAAAAATATATTTTAAGTCCGAAATTAAATTAACCAACATCAAAAGGAGGAGCTATATGGGCGCGGAAAAAGTCGAGTTTAAAACAGAAGTAAAACAGATCCTTGACCTGATGATTCATTCGCTCTATTCGCACTCGGACATATTTCTCCGTGAGCTTGTAAGCAATGCATCCGATGCGATAGACAAGGTAAGGTTCGAGTCCCTTAAAAACAAGGAGCTTCTGACTGGAGACACGGATCTCAAGATTATGATCGATACAGATAAGGAAAAAGGAACCATAACAGTAAGCGACAACGGTATCGGAATGGACCGTTCAGAAATAAATGAAAATCTCGGAACTATAGCAAGATCCGGCACCAAGGAATTTTTAAAGGCCCTCAAAAAGGCCAAATCCGAAGACAATCCGGAACTGATCGGACAATTCGGAGTAGGCTTTTACTCATCATTCATGGTGGCCGAAGAAGTTACAGTCCTTTCAAAGAAAGCGGGACAGGATAAAGCCGTACTCTGGAAATCAACGGGAGACGGAACCTACAGTGTTGACGACGCTGAAAAAGACGGACGCGGAACTACTGTAACCGTAAAGCTCAAGGAAGAGGACAAAAACTATCTTGAGGAATTCAAAATAAAAGAAATTATAAAGAAATATTCCGATTATATAGAGCATCCGGTTTTTCTCAAGGTACAAGAAAAAGACGACAAGGGTAAAGAGACCGGTAAAACCAAAGACGAGCAAATCAATTCTCAAAAGGCGATCTGGCTCAAAAATAAATCGGAAATATCCAAAGAAGAATATAACGACTTTTACAAGCATATATCACACGACTGGAATGAGCCGTCGAGAATAATCCATTACAGCGCCGAAGGTGTTACCGAATTTAAAGCGCTTTTATATATGCCGTCAAAAAAGCCGTTCGACCTTTTTAATCAGGATAAGAAGTCCGACCTTCATCTCTATATAAAAAGAGTATTCATAACCGATGACTGCAAGGATCTTCTTCCTGAATACCTTCGTTTTGTAAAGGGAGTGGTGGATTCTTCTGACCTTCCGCTCAATGTTTCGCGCGAGACCCTGCAGTACAACCGCATGATGCCGAAACTCAAGAAAAACCTCGTCACCAAGGTTCTGGCTGAGCTCTCCTCATGGATGAAAAAGGAACGCGAATCTTATGAGGCTTTTTTCAATGAATTCGGCCCGGTATTAAAAGAAGGCATGCACCTGGATTTTGAGAACCGTGACAAGATAAAAGATTTGCTTCTCTACAGGACCATGAACGGCGGGAAAGAGAAGCTCGTTTCTCTCGCGGAATATAAAGAAAGCATGAAAGACGACCAGGACGAGATGTATTACATCATAGGAGAGTCGTATGAAGAACTCACAGGCTCCCCCCACCTCGAGGCTTTCTCTAAAAAAGAATATGATGTAATATTTATGACAGACCCGGTCGATGAGTGGGTCATGCAGTCTCTGGCCGACTATGACGGCAAGAAAATGAAGTCGGCTTCGAAGGGCGATATAGACCTTGACACCAAGGAGGACAAAAAGGAGAAGAAGGAAAAGGATAAAAAATTCAAAAAACTTCTTAAGGTTCTTGAAGACAAGCTGAAAGACGATGTAAAAGAGATCAAGCTTTCAAACAGACTCACGGACAGCTCAGTATGCCTTGTAGCCGATGACTCGGCCATGGGGGCCCATATGGAAAGACTGATGGAAGCGATGAACCAGAATATGCCCAGACAAAAACGAATAATGGAAATAAATCCGGATCACAGTCTGATAATTAAACTGAACGGGCTGGTGGAAAAAGACATGAAGGACCCTAAACTTGAACGCTACGCCAAACTCTTATACGAACAGGCGCTTCTGACCGAAGGTTCAAGGATACCGGATCCGGCCGCTTTCTCTAAAAATATAAGCGAGATTATGGCCGAGAGTCTTTCTGTCTGAGCATACGCATTATCCGGAGCCTGTTATAACGCTGTGAGATTATGCACGGCAGATTTGCCATAAGCGCGTAAGCTATCATAACCCAGCCGGCCCATGTATAGTTCCAGAGAAAAAACAAAGGGGCGCAGGCGATTACGGCCCAATGGACCGCTTCGCCCCTGCATGTTTCCGAAGCATATTTTGTGAGAAAATCCCTGTT
This sequence comes from uncultured Fibrobacterota bacterium, assembly GCA_964401455.1. Taxonomy (GTDB): domain Bacteria; phylum Fibrobacterota; class OXYB2-FULL-49-7; order CAYNYI01; family CAYNYI01; genus CAYNYI01. The sequence continues at coordinate 104 of CAYNYI010000167.1, read as the reverse complement.
GAAACTCTTTACGGTTCCTTTTTTAAAACCCGCGGCGAAAAGGGCCGCTCCGTCAGGCAGTTTCCCTTTCCATTTTTTCACCCCGAAATATCTTTCATAAAAAA
>CAYNYI010000166.1:0-4074 GCA_964401455.1 uncultured Fibrobacterota bacterium | reverse complement strand
CCCTTGTATATTCCTGCCATATCATTTTTTATATAATTTTCCTTGTTTCCGTTTTTAAGTACCATTCCCCCGAGACGCCACAAAGAAACAAACTGAATACCATTTATCATTGAGCCGACAGCAAACATAATTGCAGGTCTAAAGTGCTGGGGCTTGCCCATAATCCAATCAATCATAAAATATCCTTTTATTACTATACCAGCGAAAAAAAAAAAAAGTCCCAGAATTCCAAAAAGTGGAAGAGGGCGTCTTGCGTATCTTTCAAGAAAAGTTATCGTCATGAGGTCAAAAAACCCGTGCAGAAATCGTCCGGGGCCGTACTTTGTCTTTCCATGTTTACGTTTTCGATGTTTGACTACTTTCTCCGCCACGCGAAAACCGGACCAATGAGCAAGCACCGGAAGATATCTGTGCATCTCCCCATAGAATCCAAGACTTTTAGCTGTTCCGGCCCGATATGCCTTTAGACCGCAGTTAAAGTCATGTAATCTTATTCCGGAGACTATTGAGGTCACGAGGTTAAAAAACTTCGAAGGCAGCAGCTTTAAAAAAACCGGATCATATCTCTTTTTTTTCCAGCCCGAGACAAGATCGGCACCGTCTTTTATCATTTTTACAAGTCCGGGAATTTCCTCGGGATCATCCTGAAGATCGGCATCCATTGTAATTATCAAGTCCCCCGAAGCGGCCTTGAAACCTGTTGACAAAGCAGCCGCTTTTCCGTAATTTCTTCCAAAACTTATTCCCTTGATCTCAGGGTCGGAATTGTTCATTCGTTTAACAATTTCGAAAGAATCGTCCGTACTGCCGTCATCAATAAAAATTATTTCGCTTTCATATCCGCTTCTACCGGCGACGTCCTTTATTTTGGACGCAAGCTCTTCTATGCTCGCGCTTTCGTTGAGCATCGGAACTACCACTGAAATTTTCACTCAGAACCTCCTGCTTTTTTCAACAAGACGGTTTTCCTCCGTCTTTCGGTCGACTTATCAAATATAAAGATCACTCCGCCCGCCATACTTATAAATATTGTCATAAGGGAGGCCAGGAACTCTGTCGCGACTGCAAGAGCAGTCTGATTAGTCACCAGGCCGAACAAGAGCCTGCCGACCCCTTCACGAATACCGAGGCCCCCGAATGAGACCGGAAGGCTTGCCGCAAGGGCTATAACCGGTATAAATATCAGAAAATATGTAAACTCAACTGAATTCAAACCAATGGAGAGCGCAAGTAAAAAATGTGAGACAATGCGAAGGAATTGTATCAGAAAAGAAATGGAAGCAATTCTGAATATCATTCCCGTATCAGACCTGAAACTCCACAAAAAAGACTGAACAGCGAGGATCCTGCCGCTTAGATTAAAAAAGCTGAGACGGTAAAGAAACCTGTCATGAATAAATCCGCCTATCCTGCGGGAGAATAACACAACGGCGGAAATCAGTATCAAAGAGAAAACAGACCCGATAAAAATAAAAAGCTGCCGGTTTACAAAAAAATCTCCGCGAAGCAGGACATAGGCTGAAAAAAACACGCTGAACAGCGACAAAGTAAAAAGACCCGCGAACCGGTCGATAAATGTTGCCGCCAGACCCTCACGGCCTCTTTTAAATATGCGGCGGATAGAGTATATTTTAACAGCATCTCCCCCCATGCTTCCGGGAAGAAAATTGGTAAAAAACAAACCAACAAAAAACAGTTTCAAAGCCTGAAAATATTTAACCCCCAGGCTGTTGATATTAAGAAGTTCTTTCCACTGGAAAGCCTGGATAAACATGCTTATGAGGGCCAACAGAAAAGAGGCCGCGAGAAGCATGCGATTACAGTCTTTTATTGGACCTATAACATTTTCAAGACCGAGATGTGAAAATAAATGATAAAAAAGAGCGCCTGTTATCGCCAGTTTAAGAACCAGTATTGCCAGTTTTTTTGTCATTTAAGGCCTTACCCCAACTTTTTCAGAGTTCAACGGCTTTAAATTCATCTGCTCCTATATCCGGGGCCGCCGATCTTTTATCGAGATCAATATCCAATGTAACATCATCTATCGGAACCCCGGAATTAACGATCCTGTTATCTGCTTTGTTCAAACGAAGATCGCAGGAAGAAGCGTCCCGAAAAATCTCTCTGAAATCCCCTTCCAGATTACCAACACTTTTTACGGAAACACCGGAGTTATTCTTTACGGCTGTCCCGGAGATCAGGTTGTTACCTATGGTTATGTCCGAGGTTCCGGAAAGAACATTTATGCTGCGCTCTTTTTGGAGAGAGGGGTCAGATATTGTATTATGAAGCACTTTTATTCTGGTAGAATTTCCAACTTCAATACCTCTCTCCCGAAAATTATGAATAAAATTATTTTTCACGACTGCGGAAGCAATATGGTTTTGACCGTCATTAAGTTTTCCACGATATGAATTTCCGATCCAGATTCCGGAGTCAACATCCATAATACGGTTACGCTCTATAACACAGTCTTCAGAGAGATACCACAGAAAAATTGCCGCACGGCCTTCATAGGTTCTACCGTGTATATTAACAAAAAAGTTATCGCTTATTACAAGGTTTTTCATTCTCATTAAGTCCATGCTTGCAATATAATTTCCGTTAAAAGAATTTTTTTCTTCGGTTTCGTAAGGATCATTACCCCATTCTTTCTTATGATCGTTGAAAAAAAGACAGTACTCAATACGGCACCCGTTTATTTTTTTGCCGTCAGTCATATCAGTATTGTCAGCAGTGCCCTTGACACCGCGCTGCCAGATGTTATGAAGAATACAATTATATATCCGGCAATCCGAAGGGTAACTCTCACCTTTTATGGTAATACCGTTGCATCCTATATTAGCGACGCTCAGGTACGCGACAGTACATCCGCTGCCGCCCTCAAACCATATCATCTCCGTTCTCTTGTGCTTCTTACCGCAGAGAACAACTTTACGCGGATCCTTTGATTTTCCCATAAGGGTTACATTATCGGCCTTCAGGCGGAGAACATGCTTCATGTGGTAAGTACCGTCTTCAATCAGAATAGTGATTCCATCCCGAGCTTCATTAACAGCAGCAATAAGTTCTGTTTCGGAAGAAACGGTAACAGAAGGCCCTGATGCGACGGGAAGATCGGGCGCATCGGGGAGATATTTAATATATTCAGACTCCCATACGGGCAGGGCTTTTCCGGAACCCGCGGTACAGGAAATATTTATCAGACTAAAGAAAAAAACGGCAACCTTTAAAACTTTCATTATATCGCTCCTTTTAATGATTGGCTTTTACGGCATCATTTACAAGACCCTGCATCTGCGCTGCGGACTTTTCCCAGGTAAATTCTGAGGCCCATTTGACCGCGGCATCAGACATTGTTCTTCTGCGGCAAGAGTCGTTTATGATTGATAAACACTTTTCCGTGAAATCCAAAGAATCATTATATTTATAGAGGAGACCGGTTTTTCCGTCTATAACAGAATCCCGAAGCCCGCTGACATCGGCGGCAACTACCGGCGCTCCGCAGGCATTCGCCTCTATATTTGTAATTCCCCACCCCTCCATAGGAGAAGGATTCACAAATAAAGCGGCACTCTGCAGCAGTTTTACTTTCTCAAATTCCTCAACCCGACCATAAAAAATAACTTTCTTTTCAAGGCCGGCTTTGTTTACCTTTGATTTCAGAACTTCATGATAAGGACCGGTACCCGCAATAATCAGCTCAACGTTTTTGTCGGTACCTTCCTGAATACGCATTATATTTTTTATAATAAAATCACCGTTTTTATATTTACTCAGCCTGGCCACCCACACTATACGGCCCTCAACAACACTCCATTTATTGGAGACATAGAAACTCGCATCAACTCCGTTGTGAATTATTCGGCCTTTATCTTTAGAAAAGCCTTTTTTTATGAGCATGGCAAGAGTGCTTTTAGAAACCGCAGCATAAAAAAAGCGGCTGTAGCATCTTCTAAGAAAAAAACGTCTAAGAAAAAACACCGCCGAATAAACAGCCGGCATCTCGACCGAGAAAGGCGAAGCTGCTATTTTATGAAAAAGCACAACAGAAGGCCTGCCACTGAAACAGGC
>CAYNYI010000165.1:0-4240 GCA_964401455.1 uncultured Fibrobacterota bacterium | reverse complement strand
CAGTTAAAGTAAGGCTCCGGCTGCTTTTAGTGCCTACTTTTATTACTTCATCAGCTTTTTTACAGTAAACAGCCACAACCTGTAGATTCGACCCGTTTATTGTATAGTTTATTGAACTGGTTCCAAGCTTGTAAAATACATAATTTGAATTTCCGTCTCTCAGACAATAGCCGTCCGTTATTGAATTGTCTCTTACCATGTCTTTAAGGAAACGGTTTTTCCAGAAAGTTCCATAGCAGAGCATCTGGTCTGCATTCGGATAAGAGCGGGAAACGCCCGTCTCGCTCCCGAGATAACCCCATATACCGGCTACGCCTCCGGCCATTGTCGCTTCCCATATCATCCAGCGGGATTCTTCGGTAGTCGGATCTTTCTCCCGTCCACGCACCCTGAAACGATCTTCGGAAAAAGCCGGTTTTGTCGCGGCGTCCTGAATCAGGTCTACGAGGGTATTGTAGCGCGGTTTGTGGTTTTCATACCCGTTATAATCAAGGCCGTCGTAGATCTGGTTAACTTGGTTTTTGTTTGACCGTGCACCCATATAATGGTTCCATCCCGGTTTTCCATGGCAGTAATTGTGCCAGGCTTCCAGGTTGGATGAATTAGTCCACTCAAAGAGATCAAAACCATACCCTACGGTCCAGCCTTTAACGTCATTCAGTTCCGCATAGACCTTGTCCCTCACAGCTTTTTCCTCAGCACCCATGCTGCCTCCGGGGAGGTTGGAAGACGCCCAGCCCCGCTGTGCATCGCCCCAGGCCCAGATGTGAACGGCGCCGCCGCGGGCATAGGCTTCCTGGATGATCATCTTCAGTTTATCAAAGGTCACTTGGTCCAGATTGGTACTTGCTCCGGAAACAGAGTTGGTTCCGGCATGGAACCATTGTCCATAAACCGGTACATGGATACCGTTGAACCCGTTCTTGTCGAACATATCGTCCATAAAGCTGTTGATGGAAGTAGTTGTAACAGTCCGGAGATCAATTCCGTCATTGGTACCGAGCATCACAAAATTAGGGATAAATGCTTCGCCTGTTCCCGACCACATATATTTTGTGCCGTAGTTTGTGATGTAACCCCTGTCGGCGGCGTTTACGGCCAAAACGCCGAGAAGCAGGAAAATAATGGTTAAGGTGATTTTTTTATGCATATTCTAACCTCCGTAGTTAAGCATAACTATGTAATAATGTATCAGGCCACGGAAGTTAATGTAGGAGAATTGCACCTTTGAAAGTGCAATATAATCGAAAATTAATGAAATATAATAGAATTTCGGAGACTAATTTGTTTAATCGGCGCTTTTCTTGGGGGTGTGTCCCTTGATTTTCTTGAAAATTCTGATGAAATACTGAGGAGAGTTGTATCCGACCGAGAAAGAGGCTTGAGTAACATTCATTTTACCATTTTTTAAAAGAGTTTCAGCCCTTTCGATCCTTAATATGTTGATTTTGTCTATAATTGTTTCCCCGGTCTTGTTTTTATAGAGCTTGCCGAGATAGCCCGGTTTTGTTCCGAGTTTCGCAGATATATAGTTAATATTGAGCTCAGGGTTAGACAATTCTCTTTTAAGTATTTTATTGGTTTCCGATATGAGTGGGTGCTGTTCGGGCGCTTTTTTTTCAGGTCTGATGCCCTGAATGACCTTTTTACGGAAAAATGAAAGCTTTTTTAAAAGGTATATTAGAGATCCGGATAAAATAATTATCAGAATAACAAGGTATACAGGAGCCTTCTTTTGTTTTTCAAGAATGACTGTTCCCCATTCTGTCGGGTTACTCCGGTTTCTTTTTACGAGTCCGGCCCAGCTTGAGGTATTTTTCAATTTATCAGGACCGTCCCGGTCAGTAAAACCGATGTCAAATCCTATTTCCTTTTGGTCTTTAAGGCCGCCGAATATTTCCGCGGGCAGAAAAAATTCGATGGTATAACCTGAATCTTTTGCTTCGTTATCATTCATTTTACCGTGAATAATATTAGCCATCTTGATTTTTTTATCCTGTGAATTTATTATATATTCATTATGCCTCAGGTATCCGTTATTATAACGTTTACCCCAGGGAACAATAATTAATGGAAAGTCGTCTCCGTCCATTTTCGGGGATTTGTTGTTTTTGGGATCAAATGAAAGTATGACGCAGTCATTCCAATACCCTGAAGTGCGGGGTTTAAGCCTGATTTCCCCGTCATCCATGGTATCGGTAGGTGAATATACAAAGTCATCTTTTACCTTTACGATTCCAAATAAACCGGATTTGTCCCATAAAAGCGATGCTAAAAGAGTATCCTTGCCGGCGTAAACGGTTATAGTCGGCAGTTCGGGCCAGTCATCAGCAAGGCCGTCAATTTTTATACCTGTTTCTTTATGTTTGCATAAATATTTAAGGTCCGGAATTTCAGGATTCCGGTCTATAACAAAATCTTTGACTGCAGGACCCCTTAGGCGTTTTCCGCTTTTTAAAATTGCAACAGGCCAGATTTGTATGGTTCTCCCGTCTTGATCCGGTATTTCAGAAAGGTCCCAGAATATTTGGTATGGATAAGTGCTGTCGATGCCGATCAGATCATTATAATGTGCTCCGGCTTTTAGTCCCTGACCCTGAACTTTATCCAAATGATGTTCCGGATTGAAATTATCTCCGAAATCATCCAGATATTTTATTCGAAATTCAACTGCCTTAATCTTTTCCTTTGGTATATTTGCTTCGGCTCCTATTGTGACCGAATTAACTGTAATTACCGTGTTAGGGTTTATTCCGGAAATAATAACAGGGGGAGCGGCTTTGGCGGGATTGTCCGAAAAAACACATGAAGAGGTCAGAAACAATAGGGTAAAAAACAGCAGCATACCTTTAATATAGATAATTTTCCGTTTCGAGAGTCAAATTCCGTCTAAGTCAGTCGACTTTCAATAAGCGAGTCCGGGCCGGCTGTAGCCTCGGCATCCAAGGCCGGAAATGCTTACTGTGAAACCGGTTTTCCCGAGACGATTATTTTTCATCAGAATTCCGCGTTTCCGGGTGTCCTCGGAAACGGAATTACGTCACGGATATTCTCCATTCCCGTGGCATAAAGAATAAGCCTCTCGAAACCCAGCCCAAAACCGGAGTGGGGAACAGTCCCGTATTTTCTCAGGTCCGAATACCACCAGTAGTTTTCCTCATTGAGGCCATTGCCGATAAGACGTTTTTTTAGTGTTTCATATCTGTGCTCGCGCTGGCTGCCGCCTATTATTTCACCGATTTTCGGCACCAGGACATCCATGGCCCTTACCGTTTTTTCGTCATCATTAAGATACATATAGAAAGCTTTTATTTCTTTTGGATAATCAATAACTATTACCGGTTTTTTAAAGACAGTTTCAGTCAGAAATTTTTCATGTTCACTTTGGAGATCTGTACCCCATTCAACGGGGAATTGAAATTTCCCCCCGGATTTTCTTAATTCTTTTACGGCTTGCGAGTATGATATTCTTGCATACTCTGTTTCCGAAAGAGAGCGAATGCTGTCAAGAAGGCCTTTCTCTATGAATTTATCGAAGAGAGAAAGGTCTTCCTCATTATTTTCAAGAATTCTTGTAAAGATGAATTTAAGAAAATCTTCCGCCGTGTCCATATTGTCGTTTATGTCGGCAAATGCCATTTCCGGTTCTATCATCCAGAATTCTGAGAGATGGCGGGATGTATTGGAGTTTTCGGCGCGGAAAGTAGGGCCGAATGTATAAATGTTTCCTAGAGCAGAAGCAAAAATCTCCCCCTCAAGCTGTCCGCTTACGGTAAGGTAGGCCTGTTTCCCAAAGAAGTCTTTTGAGTAGTCAGGAGAACCGTCGTCACTTACAGGGTGGTTTTCGGGCGAGAGCGTGGTAACCCTGAACATTTCTCCCGCACCTTCACAGTCGCTCGCAGTGATTATCGGAGTATGAACATGAATAAAGCCGCGTTCGTTAAAGAAATCATGGACCGCCTTGCTCATACTGCTCCTTATTCTGGCAATCGCGCCGAAAGTATTTGACCTCGGACGCAGATGAGCTATTTTCCGGAGATACTCGAAAGAATGTCTTTTTTTCTGCAGCGGGAAATCTTTTTCACAGGTTCCGAGAAGCTCGATATTTTCTGCCTGCATCTCAAGAGCCTGGTTTTTCCCAAAGCTTTCGACTACTGTTCCTTCTGCCTTAATGGAAGCTCCGGTAATAATTTCATTTTTTAATTCAGAAAAACCGGTTGTTTCCTTATCCGCGATAATC
>CAYNYI010000164.1:0-4298 GCA_964401455.1 uncultured Fibrobacterota bacterium | reverse complement strand
GGTTCTTAATATAAAAAAATTTAATTCTGTCCTCGAAATATATAACCTTTACACCGGCACTTTTTCCCCGCCACAAAAATCTTTTACTGTCTGGATTCCAGATGTCTTTTGATCGCTCGGGTATTTTCAGCGATATCCATTATCAGGAACAATCCTCCAAGAACGATTACCGCCCATAAAATCGCGCCGATAAGACCACCGATAAAACCGATTATTCCGGCGCTCTGATACCCGATCACAGCTCCCATTAAAATAATCAGCGCCGCGACGATTTTAAGAATGATCTCAAACGATTTTACAATAAGATCCTTCACTCACTACCTCCTTTGAATATAAATCTTAATCCCCTTTGCAGACATTCTGCTTTGCTAATATTTAATATTTCATCATATATATCAAGAAAAAAATCCTCTGAATTCATTTAAATCCCATTTTTCTTACTTTTTTGCTAAAGTTGAAGCTGAAACAGCCCGATACTACTAATAAGGAGGATTATATATGGAAATTCAAGGAAGTTCACAAGCAGTCTTAGCAGCCCAGGTACAAGCGGCTGTAATGAATATGGCTCAGGATTCGGCTGAAATGTCAGGAGAAGCCATGCTTGAGGTAATTCAGTCTGCATCACCCGAGGGAGTCGGTGCAAACATTGACGTAACCGCCTGATTTTATTTTCAGAATAAAATTTAGCAGGCACTCATTTATTAAAAAAGGCGCATAATATGCGCCTTTTTTAATGGATACTGCTATATCATTTCAATATATTAAATTATCAAAAAACAAGCTCTAATAAAACCATTATTCAGGAAACATCCTTTTTCCTTTCAAATTTAGCGCTTTTCCCGTACGGCACGCTCTTTGTTTAGTTGTTCTTCAGGCAGCAATTAAAATCACCAACAAGGAGAAAAATATGTCAGTCACTAAAATCCTAACAATCATCGTTACCGGCGCGGTAATGTCGGGTTGGGCCGGAGAAAACAAAAATGAGAAACCCGAAGAAAAAAAAGACACGGTCTATGTAATTAGAGAGCGGGAAGAAGATCAAAAAAAGAATATTTGCGAATTCAATGACAATCTCGATAAACTGAGATCCGAGGGCAAAGGATTTTCTTTCGCATTCGGACCCGGTTTTATGATGACCGATCTTGACCCTGTAAAAGAAGTCCTTTCAAAGAGTCAAGATCTGCACGGAGAAAATATCGGCGGCGGCTATAATCCCGCATTCGGCGGTCATGGCGAATTCAGCATGGGGCTCGGCGGCGGAGTCCGATTCGGCGCCCGCGGATGGGGATCTGTCAGCAGCTTCAGACTTGAATACACAGGCGAAGCGGATTCGACGGCTTTTATTGATATCGCCTCCGGCAGCGGAGGAGCTTTTATCGAGAAGGCATGGATAAAAGACCGTATGAATTATTTCTCGGGAATAACAATAGGCGCCGGCGGTACGGTAGTAAGGAAATCACATATGGAAAGCTCAGGAGCGGATGACGGTTTTGTGAGAGTGAATGAATGCAGTGAAAGCTGCGAAAGATGTTATTTCTGCGATGACAATGATTATTATGACAATAATAATTATGACTATTGCCGTGGAGAAAGACCTTCTTATAATTATTCATGGTCATTGACCGGAGCTCTGAACGGAGGAGCCACATATTCAGCTCTGCCCTGGCTGCATATAGGAGCGGAAGGAATTATTGATATATCGCATTCCCCTATGGGCTTTCGCGGAACAGAGGAGTCTTACACTACTGTAAACCCCGGAATGTTTCTGAAAATTACGCTTGGCACACTCGGCTGATATTACCAAATAAAAAAACCCGGACATACATCTTCTGTGTATGTCCGGGTTACATTATTCCGGAGAATCCCTGTCAGTTTCTGCGGTCTCCGAAAATACGCAGAAGCATAATAAAGAGGTTCACAAAATCAAGATAGAGCGCAAGCGCTCCCATTATAGCCGCCTTATGCTCGTTGTCACTCCCCTGCTCAACCATGGAACTCATACGTTTTATTTTTTGGGTGTCATAAGCCACAAGCCCCGTGAATATCGCTACACCGGCATAAGTAACTATCCAGTATATCGTTTCGCTATGAAGAAAGATATTTACTACAGAAGCCAGAATAATGCCGATAAGCCCCATCATAAAGATACTTCCAAGGTTACTGAGGTCCCTTTTTGTAATAAAGCCGTATATGGACATTGCTCCGAACATTCCGGCCGTTATAAGAAAAGTCGATGCGACAGAGGCAGAAGTATAGGCCAACAGGACCGCGGATATTGTCAGACCGTTGAGTGCGGAGTATCCTACAAAGGCAGCCGTTGCGGCTCCGGCGGACATCTTTCCGATTCGGGCAGATAAAAAGAAAACCAGACCGAGTTCAAGAATTATCAGTCCGAAAAATACAAAGCGGGCTCCGAAAATCGCCTGCCGCAGAGAAGGTGAAGAGACCACCTGAAGCGCGACCGCGGCAGTAATTAAAAGAGCGAAGGCCATCCACATGAAGACCTTCTGTACAAAACTCCTCACTACCGCGCTTGAAGCCGCGGCATGGGAATCCCCGAAATATCCGTTCATTTTTTCCTCCGTAAAACAGTTATTTAATACAATCTTCTTTTCAGATGAAATATATAAAATTAGAAATAATTAATCCAGAAAAGGGAACAGACTCCTCAATTTCATATGCCTGAAAGAGCCTGCCTCAGGTCTTCAATTATTTTTTCTGTATCCTCTATACCGCAGGACAACCTTACGGTATTTTCATTCACGCCGAAGACTGTCCTTCTTTCCTCGGGAAGATAAAGCATGGTCGTGAGATAGGGTATGCATATAAGAGATTCTGTGGAGCCGAGACTGACGGCATGATAGATGACTTCAAGGCGGCTTATGAATTTTTTTGCGTCTTCCTGATTTTTGCCCACATCAAAAGCGAGGACACCTCCGAAACCGTCTTTCATCTGCTTCTTCGATATTTCGTGGCCGGGGTCCTTTTCGAGGCCCGGATACATTATACGACCGACTGCGGAATGGCCTTCGAGAAAGCGCGCGGCCGCAAGGGCGTTTTCAGACATTTTCGAGGAACGGAGTTCAAAAGTCTTTAAACCACGTTCAAGCAGGGAAGCCGAGAAAGGGTCAAGGGTTGTTCCCACAGCCTGTCTTGTAAACCAGAGCTTTTCATAATCATCCTTACGGCATGCAATAGCGCCGGCCATTAGATCATTATGTCCGCCAAGAGCCTTTGTCGCCGAATGGACAGCCATATCCGCCCCGAGTTCGCAGGGATTTTGATGAAAGGGGGTGGCAAATGTATTGTCAACAATAAACAAAATATCTTTTTCACGGCAGATTTCAGCTGACTTTTTTATATCGACGGTCTTACATAGCGGATTGCTGGGCGTTTCGCAGAAAACCATCTTAGTGTTAGGTTTTATATAATCTGAAAGCTTGTCCGATTCATCCGCGTTCAGCCAGGTAATATCAATACCCATTCTTTCAAGTATCAGGCTGACTTTATAATGGGCGCCGTAAACATCATGAAAAAGAATCAGGTTATCCCCTGATGAAAGATATGTAAGATAAACAAGAGTGCAGGCAGCCATACCGGTAGTGCAGAGAATGCAGTCTTCCGTCTTTTCCATTACCGCAATTTTTCTTTCAACTTCTCTTACTGTAGGGTTATCGTCACGGTGATAAGTGTAACCTTCTATCTCTCCATCGGTAATACTCCGGAGTACATCAAAAGATTTATATTCATAGTTTACCGAGTTGACAACAGGGGTAACCATCGGCTTATTTCCGTAAGGCGTAAGTGGATCCAGCATTTATTCTCCGTTATATTAATTAATCAGGGAATTAAACCACAATAAAATAAACATATTCACAGCAAAGAATCGGCGCCTAGGGGCCTTTTATCAAAGAAATAAACGTAAACCGCCGGGAGCAGCCATCCAAGATCACGCAGCATCGTCAACCAGGAAATAGACGCCTCGGCCTCGGCTGAGGCAAAACAGCCGCAAGACATATCGAGCCCCTTGAAAAGCGCAATACCAAGCGCGGTCATAAACATGACCATCATTCCGGCTATCAGAAGCGCGTTCGCCCTCACCCTGAAGCCGATAATAAACATTGAACCGGAAAAAAGCTCAAGCCATGGCAGAATAATCGCCTGAAGATTTACGAGATAAAGAGGAAGTATTCCGTAGGATGCAATATCCAGCGCAAAAGAATGAGGATCAGCGATTTTATGAATACTCGCTTCTATAAAAACAAAGCCCAGATATATGCGGAAAAAAAGACAAAGAA
>CAYNYI010000163.1:0-4348 GCA_964401455.1 uncultured Fibrobacterota bacterium | reverse complement strand
ACTAAAAGCAGCGGAAGCCATACTTTCAATGCTCCGTATTCTTCTGACTGGGCACTCGCGGTAGGAAATTTCCCGGGCGACGAACCGCCGGATCCTCCGGTTTTTACTTCCATCGAAGTTTCCGGAACTGGTTCTCAGGTACTTATCGGAGAGACAATGCAGTTTTCAGCAAGCGCTCTGGACCAATACGGCAGCGCAATGGATCCGCAGCCTTCAATAAGCTGGAGTGTATCAGGCAACGGCGTGATTGATCAGAACGGTCTTTTTACTGCGGGTCAGACCGAAGGAACAGCGACAATTACGGCGACATCCGGTTCTATTGAAGGCACAGCTTCCGTTGATGTTGTAACAGAAATACTTGATGTATCAGTATCTCTTGTAAATTACTCGGGAAGCAACACCGCCCCGACGGTAGTTGAAAACGGTTTTACAGAAGGATGCGACCAGGTTAATGACCGCAGCGGGGCCCAGTGGACAAGCATTCCGTCCGAATTAAGCGGAAGCACATATCTTTTAACTGCCCGAGATGACAAGAGTCTTTCCGGCGCGCTTTATACAGTGAATATCTCACAAACCTGCTCGGTTTATGCTCTTATTGAAGTCGATGACGCACCTTCCCCCGACTGGCTTGTTTCGGACGGATGGAGCTCAACGTCTATGTCTCTTCTAGGAGACGGAGCTAATTACTCGGTCTATCTAAAGGTCTTCGACGCCGGCGACATCAGCCTTAAAGTACAGTCCGGGTCTTCCTCAGAAGGAACCGGGTATGTCTTCGGCGGAACCGGCGGCACATCATCCGATCCGGGAGACGATCCGGGAGACGATCCGGGCACCTGCGAGGGAGACAGCGTAATTTTCGATGTCGACCTTACACAGGGAAACTCCGGCGGAGGAACGGTTATAGGCGGAATCTGGAGCGGCGGATGGAAAACCACCTCTTCTAACGGACAGAGGGTTGTTTATGATGCCGGATACAACATAGCTAACGGCTATGCCGAAGTAACTTTCACGATAGACGAAGACCCGTTTCAGTTCGACACCAAGACAAATTATTTCGGTATTTTCGAGGCCAGCGGACTTGATCACTACAATGCCGGGGACAAAGCCTACTGCAGGTCCGGGCGCACTAAATATGCTTTCTCACGAATTAAAGCTTATCACAAGGCTTTCGACACACAGGAATGGGAACACAATGTCGGCTCAACCTCCGACTGGAATGCGGACGGCAGTACAGTTTATACTATCCGCCTCACCTGGGACAACGGTGTCGTTACCTATAGCGGACCCGGTGGCCCCGCCAGCTATACCAATTCCGAATTCAACGCCATAAGGTATATTTTTATCGGAAGCGGAAATTCATATGGGAAAAACCTCAAAGGGCAATGCTTTAAATCAATAAGAATAGTTGATTTCGATAAAGGCGGCTGTTCTACTGTTGAAGCGGAATCCGTTCCCGAAACAGAAGAAACTTCAATCAGAATCAGCCCAACCCCCTTTAATCCTTCTACAGAAATAAGGATTTCCGGAGTAAATCCGGCTGAAAGAATTTCGGTCAATATATATGATCTCAGCGGAAAGAAACTGGAAACGCTCGGAGAGAACGCTTCTTTTGGAAAAGCTTCATATATATTCAAATGGAATGCCGCTAATATGCCGAGCGGGACTTATATAGTATCCGCAGTCGTGGGGAATAAATCTTTCAGGAAAAGAATTGTACTGATTAAATAGACTGCGAAATTTAAAACAGTCTGAATATTATATAAGAGGGCGGTACATTAAAATGTACGGTCCTCATATATTTTTCTTTTAAGTAAGGATTTTATCCAGAGGTACTGTACAAACAAAGCCACGCCTACTGTTCCGGCAAGCACAAAGTAGGCTCCGTTTAAGCTTCCTGCAGCTCTTCTGGCAAATTCCGCCGAAAGGGGACCCAGGAACATGCTAAGCCCCACAATTGTTTCATTCACCGAAACACGTTTTACAGCTTTTTCAGGAACAGCAAGAGAGTGGTACACCATAAAGCTGAAAAAATTAGCGTTATACAGACCTATCAATACTGCAGCAATAAAAAAAATCCATAATTTTCCGTTTCCGAGAGCGAACGAGGCAAGACCGACGATCCCGGATATACCGAACAAAACGTTATAAAAAGGCTTAAAGAACCTGTTCCTTATAAAAATCAGCAAGAGGGCCCCTGAAGCCTGAGAAAATGTCATGGTAAATTCTACCAGCCCTTTTACTCCGGTCTTAAACCCCAGAGTTTCTGAATGCACGGCCCATATGGTTGTAACACCATTCCAGACTGCCGCCCCCACTATAACTCCGAGCCAGGCCTGCAGACAGAGCGAATAATCTTTATTACTCCCGGGATTCTCCGGACTTTGAACTGCTTTTTCTGAAGCAAAAGCGCGTGGACGAAAAAAGAAGGAAAAGGCTCCTATTAAAAGAGAGAAAACAGCTGCGACATAATATACCTGCTCCCAGCTAAAGACATCTTTAGTGAAACCCGATATAAAAGGCCCCAGCGCGAATCCGGCGGACCAGGCAAAAGTGTAATGAGCGGCGGTATGCGATAGCGGCTTCCCCTGCCGGGAATCGACGCCAAGCATATATGCCTGAAAGGCGTTGAAAAACATCGTAACAAAAATAGCGAGAAAGAAATATAGAAGCTGAACCAGAAGTATATTATCAGCGCTGGCCGCTATAAAAAAAATTATGGCTGATAAAGAGCATGCAGCCAGCATCTGATACCTGGCGGTCTCTTTACGGATAATCTTACCCATAATGAGACTGCCGAAAATATATCCGGTTCCAAAAAAAACCATAATGGATCCGACTTTGGCTGTTGAAAGCCCCATTTCCGCAAAAGAGTGCCGACCGGCGAAAAGAGAAAGTCCGGCAATGATGTCAAAAAGCATAGGAAACAGGAATATCAATGCGTTTCGTTTTTTCATACGAAAACAAAGATAATTTATTCGGAACATAAAATGCTCCGGATTTCATTTTACTTACTCCGGCGATTTCTCCTGTTTCTAACACATCGAAAACCTGTATATTTTTTTGCTTTCAAGCTGACCTGGGTATTATTCCTGTACCAATAGGAATGTTCTTCGCCGTAGGAAATAACACTTCCACCCCTGCATACATACGGACACTCAAAGATACACATTTTATAATTATCAGGATTAATCGTATCAGATTTCGTATAATAATTTTCCTCAAATAAATCTCCGCACATTTCCAGAGCATTCCCCGCCATATCATAAAGACCGTATCCATTTGGAGAAAAATTTCCTGTCTCATGAAGCGCCCCTTCGGAATTTTCAGGACACCAGCAGTAGGATGTCATATCCTGCCGGGAATCACCCCAGATATACTGTTTAAAATATTCGCCGGCCCTGTATGCATACTCCCACTCAGCCTCTGTTGGAAGTCGGAAACCGCTTGCGTCTAATAATTTTTCGCAATTAAAAAGTACGGCTTCAGCATTATTAAAAACCTCCATACCAACATATTTATATACTGTATCCAACCCATAAGCTTTGCTTCTTTCATTACAATATAACATGGCCTTATACATATTTATACTGTCTACAGGACAATTCCCACAGCTTAAATCACCCGGCAATACCCCGCCGAAACCGGTAAAATTATCTACAGTAACTTCTACAGAATCCATCCAGAAAGAGGAAAGTTTAACTCTATGCGGAGGCTGATTTGAGGAATATCCCTCCGCGTATCCCATAGAAAACTCTCCGGGAGGAATCAGTTTCATTCCGGCAGGCGGTAATGTCCTAATATCGAGATTGGCAGAGAGATATTCATTATTAAAGGAATCAATTGCCATGCAGATAAATCTGTAATCACAATATTCAATAAGATTTTCTATTAAATATTCCGTGTCAACACCTGGACCGGCTTCATATATAAGACTGTCCGGCTCCGGACTGCCTGTTGTAGAAGTATAAATCCTGTATTCTGAAATGTAGGGAGATTTTTCTTCATCCCAGTATAGAACAGCAGAATTTTCGGTAATGTCTTTTACTTTTAAATCCGGTTTTGATGGAAGATTAAGCTTAGTCTCGAAAACAAGCGTATCGGAAAACGAACTTAAACCGCCCTCATCGGTTACTGTTACAAATGTCGAATATTCTTTTCCCGGCAAAAGCTCTTTCATGTCATGATAATTTTGTTCTTTATCAAGTATGGTTTTTTTAAGAGCATAAGCAGAATCTAAGTTTTTTCCAAGGTAAACCTCGTAAAATGAAAAATCTTCAACCTCCGATTTTACCCATGACACAGTCGCGGAGGAGTCTTCGATATTTACAGCTTCTTTCATCAACCATCT
>CAYNYI010000162.1:0-4435 GCA_964401455.1 uncultured Fibrobacterota bacterium | reverse complement strand
GAAGCGGCGGACAGCTTCAAAAAATTTCCGGCGAATATCGTTATAACTGGGATGCGTCCGCTATGCCCGCGGGGGTGTATATGGTTGTTGCAGAGACCTGTTTGAGTGGAGAGTCACAGAGCCGGTTTTCTAAAAGAATTATACTAATGAAGTAGTTTCAGGTGGTCTAGTTTTTTTCTACAGAGAAAAATCTGTTTTTAAGTGGAACTCCTTTTTCATTACGCAGCCTACGCAACCGTATTCTTTCCGAAAGATGCCTGCTCTGGATACTTATAGTCAAGTGAAGAGTGCTCTCTTCTCCGGTTATAAAATTTAAAATAACTTTTCAGACCCTTCCTGCATTCCTTAACGGTCCGGTAGTCTCTGATAAAAATAACATAACGACTGTACCAGTCTATTACCGCTGTTAAATAGACAAACCGTGCTTAAGATGTATATAGGCGATATCGATACTCCACACCTGATTTGGGCGCACAATAGAAACCCCTCTAAGCAGATACGGGTATTTTTTATGATGTTTATCCGGTTTAGAAAGAAGCCTCTTGGGATAAATAGGCCCCATCAGGCAAAGGCTATAGGAAGCTATTGAAGGGCTATAGTAGAAGCTATGCCGGCTGATGGAGAGCTTGCCTTTTTTATCAAGCATTTTCTTCCTCATATCAGACCCAATTTTTTGCGGTTTTTTTTAAGAATTCAAGATCCATCATTCAGAAACTGTTTCTTCCATTGACCAATCTGGTTTGGATGCATCCTGTATTTACCCGCAATAGCGGATATTGTATATTAACTGTTACAAAAAATCAGAACGGATCAGTTTTAAAAAGCCATTGACAAATCTCCATTATTTTAGTAGATTTATATGTGAAACGTTTCAATTATATTGCTGAATCGTTTTATTTATGTGAAAAACAGAATTTTAAAATAAGGACTTCTAAAATGAAACTGTCTTTCTCCACACTCGGCTGCCCGGACTGGGATCTTCAACAAATGATTAACTCTGCTGCGGACTGCGGGTTCGACGGCATAGACTTCAGGTGCTACAAAGGTCAGACCGAACTGTATAAAAGAAAAGAATTCAACAAAGACATAAAAAAAACCGTCGAGAAAATTTCAAAAGCCGGTCTTGACGTTCCCTGTATTTCAAGTTCGATAAGAATTAATTACTCCGATCAAAATACAAACTTTGAGAACTATGAAATCCTGAGAAAGTATCTTGAAATATGCCGGCACTTCAACACCCCTTTCATCCGTATATTTGGAGGCAATTGCGAGGATACAGCCGCCGAAGCAGCCGTTGAAAAAGCCGCATGCGAAATCGACAAGATGGCTGAAATCGCCGCCGAAAAAAATATCTCCATCCTGATTGAAACCCATGACAGCTGGATATCATCGGATAAGTTAAAGAGGCTTATGGGAAAAGTTTCCAGAACAAATACCGGAATAATCTGGGACACTCATCATACCTTCCGGTTTTGTGGAGAAACACCCGAATATACCCGGGATAAAATCGGGCAATGGATAAAATATACCCATTGGAAAGATTCCGCAGCTAAAAAAGATTCTGAAGAATTTGAAATAAAGGGATTCGGCGAGGGTGATGTACCGATAAAAGACACAATAAAAGTTTTAAAAAATTCCGGCTACGACGGATACCTCGCATTTGAATGGGAAAAGTTTCATCACCCGGAGATTGCCCCTCCTGAGGAAGCCTTTCCCGCATTTACCGCATACATAAAATCATTACTGTAACCGGCCAGCGGGAGATAAAATTGAAAAAACTAAAAACAGCTGTTATAGGCCTAGGAAGAATAGGCTGGGAGGTACACCTTCCGGGATGCGCAGCAAATCCCGGTTTTGAAGTATGCGCGGCGGTAGATCCCCTGGAAGAGAGGCTTGTCGAAGCTGAAAAAAAATTCAGGATAAAAGGCTATAAAGACTGCCTGAGCATGTATAAAGAGCAAGCTCTAGACCTGGTCATAATAGCCTCCCCTACCGGTTTTCATAAGGAACAGGCATTGGAAGCATTCAAAAACGGGGCAGACGTTTTATGCGACAAACCTGTTGCCTCCTCCCTTTCGGATACCGACGAAATGATTGCCGAAATGAAAAAACTGAACAGAAAACTGATGGTCTTTCACTGCCGAAGAGCGCATAACTACTTTACTGCCATGCAGGAGATTATTAAAAAAGGAATCCTCGGGCCTGTTTACATGATAAAAGGCAGCAACAATACATATTGCAGAAGAAATGACTGGCAGGCATTTAAGAAAAACGGCGGCGGCATGATAATGAACCACGGCCCTCATTTTGTTGACCAGCTTCTTCTGCTCTCAGAGTACAAAGCAAAAAAAATCAGCTGTTCAAAAAAAGCAGTGGCAACTCTCGGTGACGCCGAAGATGTCGTACAGTTCCTTATTGAAACCTCATCTGGTACAATACTTCAGATAGACCTCAATATGGCGTCCACTTTCCCCAAAAAACAATTCGAAATTTTCGGAAAATACGGCCAGGCGATTCTCGACGGTTTAAAGAAAACCATAACCGTAAAATATCTGCCGAAAGAAAATATGCCTGTCCTTAAACCTCAGCAAGGTTTCGCGGCTTCCGGCCGGTCCTATAACCCGGAAGCAGAGCTGCCTTTTGAAACTCTTCAATATTCATACAATGATTTTCCTGAAGTCAATTTCTTCGACAAATGTTATGAATACTTTGCGCTCAACAAACCATCATTTGTGCCAATCGAGCAGACAAGAGAGCTGATGAGAATATTGGAAGAGTGTAGAAATTATTAAAAAATCGATCTTTAAGTGTTGACAAAGACTAAGTATTGATCTAAATTATAACTATGAAACGTTTTAGACTATTATTTGAATCGTTTCAATCAAAACATCAAAAGGAGACGCTTTGCCTGTAACTGTTTCACAGATTGCCAGAGAATCAGGGTTTTCGAAATCAATGGTTTCAAGGGCACTTCATAATTATCCTGAGATCAGTGATAAAACAAAAAGTTTAATACTCGATACCGCTTCCAGGCTCGGATATGAATATAATGACGCTGTTTCATTAATAGGCAAATCACTGTCGACCTTGGGAAAAAAAGACCTGCGCCATAAGAAAAACGGTTTTTTAAATCTCGTTTTTTATAAAACATCCCGCTCCGCGATGACAAAAAATGTTTATTTCAGCAGCCTGGTTTCACTCATTCATGGCGAAATGCGAAAATACGGAATATCCATCCTTGAGAGCTATCCCGGAACACCTGAGGAGTATCTTAATGTCCTGAAGTATACACAAACAGACGGAACACTGATTTTAAGCAATACCTCGATAATAGAGAAAGAACTCTCCCCTTCTCTTTCAATGTACTCAAAATCAAAGCCGCTTATTTTTCTGAGCAGCTATATACCCGGACACGATTCATCTTTTCATTCGGTAAGGGCTGACAATATCCACGCAGGATACCTTGCAGCTGAATATCTTATAAAAAAAGGCAGAAAAAAAATCTGCTTCATTGCTACAGAAACCGAAAATCCCATTTTTTCTGACCGGTATTTCGGCTGTCTAAAAGCTGTGGAAGAAAATTCCGCTGTCATGCTTCCAAAATTCGTACTGCCCCGTCAGTATTCCTCAGCCAAAACAGACATAGCCGGAAGGCTCCCGTTAAATGACAAAGAGGCCGGGTTTGTTTGCGCAAGTGACAGTACAGCATTCCTCTTCGAAGAACTCTTTAGAAAGCAAAAGCCAAATGAACTCCGGGTTTTAAAAGATATTTTACTTACAGGAATTGACGGCTGCGATGAATTTAATGAGAACGACATAAGGAGCGCAACAGTAAAAATAGACCTCGAAGCAATGGCACTCCAGGCCGCCGAACTCTTCACAAAACTTTTGAAAACCCATGAAAAAAACCCTCAGCGCATTCTTACAGGATGCCGGATATTAGAAAACAACTCAAATAAGAACAGATTATACAATTAACTTTTAATAAGGAGAAAAAAATGAAACTCCAGGGTACATTATTCTGTCTTCTGACAATACTAATATCCGGCGCCGCAAACACGCATGGAGAAGGCATTGATACCTGTACTACCCGGATAATCAGGTATTTTACAGCGGAAGGCGCGGATACAAACGATGCGATTGTGTCCGGAGCCCTCTCACGCCTGCAAGATTCGATCGCTGTTTATGTTTCAAATATGAATTCGGACGGATCCTGGCCGGATATAGACTATACCAGTGACGCACAGTCAAACTGGCCGCAGAGAATGCATTATGACCGGCTGCTGAACATGACACAGGGCTATTTTGCGCCCGGACAATCGTATTTCAACAGCACGAACCTTTTAGACACCATAGAAAAAGCGGTAACTTATATACAATCCCGGATCGATGAAGGCTCCGACATTGCCCACTGGTGGTATAAGGAAATCGGAGT
>CAYNYI010000161.1:0-4566 GCA_964401455.1 uncultured Fibrobacterota bacterium | reverse complement strand
TGGCCATGCTAAAAAAAGGCCCTTTGCGTAATACAAATTACTTGCTCTGTGTTACTTGGTAGACTGAGGTTCGTATAGACTCCTCCTTTTCATTCAGGCCCCTTTACCTTGTTGACGGAAACGGAGATATGCTTGGGTACAAGGAAATGCCTTATTATGAAGATTATACTTTCGGCGGCATTTTTCCGCTTATGAAAACGAGAGAGGATTGGGTAGATTTTCTCGCATTAGTTGATGAGTAATGCGTGTTTTAAATAGCTTGATAAAAACTGTATCTGTCGCCCTGCTTTTTATCGGGTCCATGGCTTTGCCGTGTGAACCATCTATTCTCAAATCCGTGCCTGGTATCGGATTTACCGAAAATATGCTTTTGAGGCTGAATAGTTATTCGCGCTCAGATTTTTCGGGAATAAGTGTTTATTCCAGAGCGGAATACGCGGACATTTATAATCAAAAAAAATCAGGTATACCGGGTGAAACCGCCATCGGGTCCTTTGATATACCGGCGGGAGCGGTTTTTTGTGGCAATAAAGCGGGTTTCCTTATCGGTACCCGGAATTCAGGTAAACATATTGAGATTCCGGTTGAGGAAGATGAAATAAAATATGTACGCTACAAATCCGGCAGTCCTCTATTAAAAAGCGGTGCGTGGTTCTCTCACGGAAACCGACGGGTTTTCGCTTCTCTGCAGGCTCGCACAGATTCCCCGGATATAGTTTATCCTTCAATCGGTATATCCGCCTCTATCAAGGGTGTTTCTGGTGAGGTCTTCTATTCTGACAGCCCGGGAAGCCGTGGCAGGATTAATCTGAATTTAGAAGAAGACATCGTCTCTTTTAATATCAGCCCCCATATGAGGGAAACCGGATTCAGGCTCGGAGGAAACCATGATAATATTTATTCTGAATGCGGGTTCAGGTATTATAATCTGGAATCGCCAGGTGAGCTCGCCGAAAATTATGCTTGCGGGTTTGAATGTCCCGGAAGCATCTTCACGGCAAAACTAGGTTTTAAGGGGAAAAAAAACAGGGCCGAATTTCGACTAACCTGGACGGGAGGGACGGCTAGGTCGGATTTCTATTATAAGAAAACTCTTTTTTCCGAGGTTGAATTTCCTTTTGAGTCTGCTTCCGCAACAGCGGAGTATATGCGCGGCCCCCTGGTTTTTTCACTTACAGCGGCGGGTATCATATTTGAGGCCGAAGGTCATTTTCAGCCTTTTCCGGTGAATTCTTTTTCCGATCTTCTCGGGCTTAAATATTTTCTCGATACAAAAAAATCAAGCGCAGCGGAGTTCTCAACTTCATTCAAATACAGGTTCCGCCCTGGCGGATTCAGGATCGATGCGGGAATTGGGGGAGGATGGATAGAGTTATTGACAAGCAGTTATTATCGTGAAAGAAAAGTCATGCTACTTGTTGTTCCAGTGTATTCTGATCCGGAAAAATTAGAAGATATTTCTGCAGGAAAAAGGTATGCCGTTTTTAAACCCGAATTGGAAATTAAAAGGGGATTTATAAACTGGAATTTTTTTCTTAGGGCCGCCCAGTTCATACCGGTGGAAATCAGAAAAAAAGAAAATGAAAGTTCCGCCGGCACTACTTCAGAAAAAAGCCCGGAACCGGCTTCAAGGAGGGGGGGGAGCGTTATAGGAATAGGAGCGGAGTTTTATTTCGGATCCAAATAAAAGTGAAATAATATTCCAGAGACGATTGTCAATCTCTCTAATGGATACCTTCGTCAGACTGAAAGTTTCTTCAGATAGCAAATCTCTGGTCCCGTCTTGCCCCTTACCAAAAACTGTAAAAATACGCCATGAGGGGATTCCGGAGTCTATCAGTGTGTTTTTAAGTTCTCCCAGTGTCTAGCCGATCGAACTGAAGCTGTTGCCATTAAAAGCCTTCCAGTACTTTTTTGAAAATACTTCCCTCTTTCTTAAGCTCTCTTGCTCCCCTCGTAATTTTACACAGACTGATACCGAGTTCGGAGGCTATTTTCCGCTGGGTCTTACCTTCATGGAGCATTTTCACCAGTTTCCATCTTTTTTCTATGTCTTTTTTTTCAGCAGGAGTAAGAAGAGAGTCCAGAAAATCTGAAATCCGGCCTGATGAGCCGAGTTTGTTAAGGATTTCGGATAATTCCCCGAGTTCGTTATTCATACTATATTAATACTTTCTTTTTAATTCGTAATCAAGGAAAAAACTTCCGGCAGACCGAGAAAAAATTGCCTGTCTGATTACATCCCATCCCGCCGATAGTTTGCTGTGTATGTGTAAGTCATATTTAAATAATACGTTATGGCTTCTTTAACTTTGCCTTGAATTTTGGCTCGATGTTTGCAGTACGGTCTTGGTTTGCCCGAAAAACAACATTAAGGAGAGATTGTATGGCAGGAACAGCAAGATCGAAAAACACTTTGGAATTCATCGAATCCCTGTTTTTCGAAAACAGCGCACCGGCAAAAAGAAAAAGAACTCCCGCGAGGAAGAGAAAAACAACCGCACGTAAAATCGTCAAGAGTAAAAATAAAAAGAGAAAGTCCACTTCCGGCGCTTCATCCAGGAAACATTCAGGAGACTTTCAGTCCAATCGTGAGCTTATCGGGGTATTTACGGTTCTTGCCGCCGTTTTCTGTACGATAGCTCTTTTCTCGGAAATATTCGGAAAAGAGGGGACCAATATACTCGGAAAAGCCGGGATTCGCACTGCCGAATTTCTCGGAAAAATAGCCGGAACCAATCCGTCACTTATATTGACTCTTGGGATGTTTTTTACCGGTATCGGTCTTATAATGAAAGTTGACTGGAAATCAAAAATCAGAACTGTCGCTTTCCCTGCCGTATTTTTCGTTGAAGCTTGTGTTTTTATGAGCATCGGAATACTCTCCCGCGAATCGGTATATATGAACGATCTCATTGAAGGTGGTGGTTATATAGGATGTTATATAGTAGATAATTTTTACAGACCTGTTTTCGGGAAGTCTGTTACGGGAGGATATATAGCGCCCTTTCTGGGAATAATTTTTACAATGATATGGGGACTCGGTATTAAAGTCGATGTACTTATTTCCCGCACCGCTTCGGTTTTGTCATTTATCTGGAGCACAGTAAGCTCGGCAGTTGTAACATTTACCGGATTTGTCACGGATAAAATCGCGGAATACAATGTAAAGCGTGAGAAGATCAGGATAGAAAAAGAAAAAATTGCTGTGCAGCGCGAAAAAGAAGAGAAAAAACTTGAGCTTGAGAGTTTAAAACTGGAGAAGATGAAAGAAAAAATCAGAAAAGAAGAAGAAAGAAAGAGAAAGAAGGAAGAAAAAGAAAAGAAAGAAGCCGAAGCCGTAAAGAAGGAAACAGAAACGCTTTCCGAAGAAGAGGAAAATGAAGACAGCGGTGAAGAAACACCGGAACTCGACAATATGAGCATACAGAAGCAGCTTAAGCTTCTTCGTGAGAAGCGGGAAAAAGAATGGCGCAGTAGAGAAAGAGAGCTCCGCATAAATAATTCCGATGAAAATGGCGACAAAAAAAGCGATGTTTCCTCTGTAGAGGAGATGGCGAAAGCCGTTATCGATTCGGTTAATCAAAATGAAGAAACAAAGAAATCGGAGGAGAAGACCAGAGAAATCGCTGTCGGTGATTTTGTTAATGTTGATTCCGGCGAAGAGGATAGCGAAGATTTAAAAGAAAATCTGAAAGAAGAGGAAATCAGTGTGCCTTCCGCTCCGGTTAAAGAAGCTTCGGATTCCCGGCCGGAATCCAAAGATGGGGCCGAAGAAAGTGGAGAGGAAGAGGAATTTGTGGAATATGTTCTGCCGGATGCTTCAGAAGTACTGGACGCGACTCCTGAGCAGAGACTTTGTGTTACCGAAGACGAACTTAAAGAGACGGCCCTTAAGCTCAAAGAAAAACTCGCGGATTACGGTGTGGCCGGAGAGGTCATCGGTATTAACCCCGGTCCCGTTGTTACACGTTATGAAGTAGAACTCGCTCCGGGAACAAAAGTCTCCAAGGTAGAGAACCTCAGCAAAGACCTCGCGCTTGCGATGGCTGTTCAGGGAATCCGCATATCGATAGTGGCCGGAAAATCGGCGATAGGCCTCGAGATACCCAATCCCGAGAGAAATACAGTTTATTTCAGGGAAGTTCTTGAGAGTCCGGAGTTTTCGCCCGAGGAGAATAACCTACCGATAATACTCGGTAAAGACATCGACGGAAAACCTAAAGTTTCCGATCTTTCAAAGATGCCTCATCTTCTTGTTGCAGGCCAAACCGGAAGCGGAAAGAGTGTCGGAGTTAATTCTTTTATCGCGAGTCTTCTGTTGTCACGCACCCCCGATGCGGTCCGTTTTATACTGGTTGACCCTAAAGTTGTTGAGATGAATATGTATAACGGAATACCCCACCTTCTCTCACCTGTAGTAACGACCCCCAACGATGCTGTCAAGGCTCTAAAATGGGCTGTTATGGAAATGGAGAAAAGATACCGTATTCTGGCAGAGGCCGTTGTCAGAAATATTGTTGATTTCAATAAAAAATTTGAGAAAGAACAGCTTAAAGACAGTGT
>CAYNYI010000160.1:0-4590 GCA_964401455.1 uncultured Fibrobacterota bacterium | reverse complement strand
GTCTGGGGTAACTACAAAATACTTTTTAAAATTCGTAAAGGCGCTGTGATCTATAATTATAAACTCTTTGACGAAACAGGGGAGTTTAACACAGCGGATTTTAGAGAAAAGCTGTTGAAACTCTGTTCATCTCACTCTAAAGTGGTGCTTGTATTTAATTTTCCTAACAATCCCACCGGTTATTCCATAACCGGAAAGCGCGCCGAACGCGTCCGCGAAATTCTCAAAGAGGCTGCTGATGGCGGGACCAGACTTGTGGTTATTACCGATGACGCGTATTTCGGTCTTTTCTATGATGAAGATGTTTTAAAAGAATCGATTTTCGGGTCACTTTGCGGTCTTCATAAAAATATTATCCCCATAAAATGTTGCGGTGCAACAAAGGAACATTTCGTATGGGGGCTCAGGGTTGGATTTATAACTTTTGGATGGAATAAAGAAGGAGACCCTGAAAAAATATTCCGGGCTCTGGAACAGAAATGCGGGGGAGACATCCGGGGAAATGTTTCTAACTGTTCACATATCGGACAGAGGATTATAATCAATCTTCTGAAAAATCCCGAATGGAGAGAAGAGTGGAAAGAAAAGTATGATATACTTAAGGACCGCGCGCTGGAAACCAAAAGGGTTCTTGATACCGGCAATTTCGATGATATCTGGAGTTATTATAATTTCAACTCCGGTTATTTTATGTGCCTCAGACTTAAAGGAATTGAAGCCGAAGAGCTGAGGGTAAAACTGCTTGATGAACACGGGGTCGGTACTATAGCTTCAGGGGCAGAAGACCTCAGGATCGCCTTTTCATGCATAGAAAAAGACTCTATCGAAGATCTTTTCTCAATTATAGCAAAGGCGGCCCGGGATATCAAAAAATAAAGATTATTACTGTGTCCATCCCTCGGCTTTCAGTATCTTCGCCGCTGACGGAGGTATCGCTCTTATTGTAAGGTTCATCTTCTTCATGAAAATGCAGGCATCGGATGTTATTTCAGGTGGTATCAGGTGTTCCAGATAACAAACAGAACCTTTGCCTCCTATTTTTAGAAATGCCTTCGCAATATTTTCTATAAGAAGAGCGTCTTCCTCAAGCGTGTAGTCAGAGAGAAGATGTATAAGACCTTTGTCTCCCTGCTCCGCCGTTTCTCCTATAACCCAGGCCGCGCTCACCGGCATGAGAGGGTTTTTCCGGTCTTCTAACATTATTTTGAGGTCTTGAATAATATCTCTTTGCCCCAGGTTCCAAAGAGCCTTCAAAACATTTCCCCTGACACGGTTGTTAGGGTCTCTCTTGAATTTCATCAGGATTCCGGCCGTATTTACATTTCCGAGGTTTTCCAGGGTCTCTATTCCGTTGGCTCTTACCCTCGGGTCATCGTCTTTTAAAACTTTAAGAATAATCTCAAGGTCGTTTGAATTAACCATTGTCCGCATCAGGCTTATTGATGTAGCCCGCATTTTCTCATTTTTGTCCAGAAGCATGTCGGAAATGGTCTTTTTTATGGCGGCGTCCTGCCCGAGAAGTCCGAGAACCTGAAGTGCCCTGAAACGGTATTCTTCGTTCTCCGAATAGAGGTCGGCCGATATGTTCTTTATTATCCCCGGGTCAAGTTTTTTCAATAACCCGGCCAGTTTGTTTTTTGTGTTTTCGTCAAGGCTTCCGAAATAAGATATAAGATTCCTTTTGACTATATTACCGGAGGCCTTTACCGCGCAGGAGGAAATTTCTTTATTACCCTGTCTTATAAAGGCCATGGCGGATTTAAGGTCGCCCAGCTTTCCTTTTTCGGAAAGATAGTTAAGACCGGCTTTTATTTTCCGGGGTTCATTGCTGTCAAGCAGTTCCTTTACTGTCGGCATAATCGGGCGTTCATTAAATTAAAAGAAATTTTCTACTTGTTTAACGCATCCGGCTTCCGCTATAACTACTACATGATCTCCGGGTTTCATTAATGTTGAACCTGTTGTAATCGATGGTATGCCATCTCTGATGACGGCGCCTATTATGGCCCCGTCCGGGAATTTAAGGTTCATTATAGGCTTTTTGGTAGCCTTGGATTTCTTACTAACGAGAAACTCAAGCAGTTCAGCCGAATTGTTTGCCACGGTCGCTGAAAAAAGCACCCTGTCGGATCTTACATATTTAAGAATTCTTCCGGTTGTTGTGAGCCGCTGGCTTACGATTGAGTCTATTTCCAGCCTGGAGATAAGAGGGATATAGTCCGGTTTAATTACGAGTGAAATCACTTTTCTTACCCCGAGGCTTTTTGCCAGGAGACATGAGAGGAGATTCTCCTCTTCATTGTCGGAGAGCGCCATGAATACATCGGTTTCCTTGATGTTTTCGCTTTCAAGGAATTCCTTGTCGGTAAGGTCACCGTTTAAAATCAGTATTGATTTGTACATATCTGTAAGTCGTCTGCACATATCCTGATCAGAGCAGATGAACTTCGTTCGTATATTATTTTTTAAATCAAGCCCTTCCGCCACTCTTGTGGCTACGTCTGTATTTCCGCATATTATAACTCTTGAAGGCTTTTTTGTGTAAAGTCCGAACTGTTCGGCGATTGTGTCCATTTTTTTTGCCGGCGCGATCAGATAAATATGATCATTTTCTTTGAGACCTGTTCTTCCTTTGGGAACTATTATACTGTTATCTCTTTGAATCAGAACAATCCTGAAGTCGAATGAGAACATAGCCGCGATTTCCATCAAAGTACGATCCAGAAGAGGAGAATTTCTGGTAATTTTCCAGGAAAGAATTTCAACGTGCCCGGAAAGAGAAGTAATATCGGAGGCATAAGGCTTTTCAAGCAGGTGGAGTATTTCTTCGGCGGCCTCATTTTCGGGATTAATTAGTAGATCTATACCCCATTCGCTTCTTTTCACCGCCGCATCTTCGCGAAAATACTCTCTGTTTCTTACTCTTGCTATTGTTTGCTTGGCGCCGAGCTTTTTACAAAACATAGCGCTTATAAGATTAACTTCATCTGTCTCGGTTACTGAAATTACAAGATCAGCCCCGGCGGCTCCGGATTCCTTTAGTACTGATGTTGAAACACAGTCTCCTGATACCGTTTTAACGTCAAGAAGTGACGTTACGTCCTCAAGTTTTGTATCCGAGACATCAAGAACCGTGAGCTTATGCACTTCTGCGGAAAGATGTGATGCGAGGTTGTAACCAACGGTCCCGGCGCCTATTACAAGGATATTCATTTTTATTTCCCCTGGAGCTGTTGAATTCTGTCTCTAATGACGGCGGCGCGTTCAAATTCCAGGGCTGCGGCTGCTTCGGACATTTCTATTTTGAGCTCATCAATGTCTTTGCCCTTTATCCCGGCGCTGCCGTTTTTCCGTTTTTTTTCGGTTTTTTTGCCTATATCAATAGTTGTAATTTTTTTAATAATTTGTTCCGGTGTAATACCGTTTTCTTCATTGAACTTTTCCTGGGCTTCTCTTCTTCTTTGCGTTTCCTCAATTGTTTGTTTCATTGATCCCGTGATTTTGTCCGCGTACATTATGACCTTGCCGTTAAGGTTTCTTGAAGCCCGCCCGGAGGTTTGAAGAAGCGAGCGCCGTGAGCGAAGAAATCCTTCCTTGTCAGCATCGAAAATGGCTACAAGGGAGACTTCCGGAATATCTAGGCCTTCTCTTAGAAGATTTATACCGACAAGTATGTCGAATTCTCCTTTTCGCAGTTTACGAATCAGCTCCGAACGTTCCGGAGTATCAATATCTGAATGCATGTATTCAGCCTTAAGTTCCCGTTTTCTCAGATGTTCCGTAAGATCTTCGGCCATTTTCTTCGTTAGTACGGTAACAAGGATGCGGCTTTTCAAAGCGGTTTCCTGTCTTGCCAGAGCTACAAAATCCTCCACTTGGCCCGAAGCCGGCCTGACTTCTATAAGAGGGTCGAGAAGCCCGGTAGGCCTTATAATCTGTTCAACGATTGTACCCTCTGATTTCTCCATTTCGAAGTCGGCCGGGGTTGCGGAAACAAAGAGAGTTCTGCCTGTTATTTCCATAAACTCTTCCATGCGGAGCGGTCTGTTGTCCAATGCGCAGGGGAGTCTGAAACCGTGCTCGACAAGAGTCGATTTTCTGCTGAAATCACCTTTATACATAGCTCCGATCTGCGGTACGGTAACATGGGATTCGTCTATAATTGTCAGAAAATCATTCGGAAAATAGTCAAGAAGGCAGTAAGGCTTTTCTCCGGGGGCCCTTCCGTCAAGTATCCTGGAATAGTTTTCTATTCCAGAGCAGTATCCGATTTCCTTTATCATTTCTATATCATGGTTTGTCCTTGATTCCAGGCGCTGTGCTTCAAGTACTCTGCCCTCCGAATGAAAATACGCCAGCCTGTCCGAAAGTTCTTCTTTTATTTGTGCGGCAATAGAATCTATTTCGCTTTTTTCAGTAACGAAATGTTTTCCGGGAAAGATTATACATTCTTTCATGTCTTCGATTTTTTCGGCAGTAAGCCGGTGAACTCTTGTAAGGCGGTCCAATGTGTCTCCAAAAAACTCCGCCCTTATAACAGTATCGTCATATGCCGGCCTTATATCGAGAGTGTCGCCCCTCAGTCTGAAA
>CAYNYI010000159.1:0-4619 GCA_964401455.1 uncultured Fibrobacterota bacterium | reverse complement strand
TGCGTTTTTGGAAAAGTGTCCTCGAATTACCTAACACGCACACCAGGCACCTTTTTACCCCGCCACAAAAGCTCATTCTCCTTGCAATTTCCGGTTTTTGTATTATATTTACCTACTATAAGACAACTCTTAACCGATAAAACCGGACAATGAAAAAACAGACCCTTATTTCAGCCAAAGTCATTGAGGTTAACCGAAACAGCTATCTTGTCTCGGACGGTAAAAAAGAAATGCCGGCCGAGCTCTCCGGCAAGTTCATGTTCGATGCCGAAAGCCCTGAAGACTACCCTACTGTCGGTGATATTGTAAATATTCTCTCCCCGGAAGAAAACTCCACAGCGAGAATCCATTTAGTAGAAAAAAGAAAGACTCTTCTTAAGAGAAAAGAAGCCGGAAAACGTATCCGCTTTCAGCTCATAGCAGCCAATATCGACTGCGGACTTGTTGTTCAATCTGCTAATGATATTAATCTTAATCTGCTGGACCGTTTTTTCGCAATGCTGAGCGACAGCGGAATTGAAGGCCTGGCTGTTTTTACAAAATCCGATCTTCTCTCCCCGGAAGAATCCGCGGAACTAGGTGCTGAACTCTCCGGTATAGGTAAAGAATATGTTCTAATCAGCAATAAAGACGAAAACGGTGTCGAGCCCCTTGCCGGCAAAATCATACCCGGAAAAACCTACTGCCTTCTCGGGCAGTCCGGAGTAGGCAAGACCTCTATTTTGAACCGTCTTCTTGATGACGACATTCTTAAAGTCGGGAACGTTAGAGAAACCGACGGCAAGGGAAGGCATACTACCGTAAAAAGACAGCTTCTGACCCTGCCGGACGGCAGCATTTTCATAGACACGCCCGGAATCCGCGAACTCGGCAATTTCGGACTCGAGGACGGAATCGAAAAGACTTTCGATGATCTGACTGCCTTTGCCGCGAGCTGCCGCTTTCGGAACTGTACACACAAGCATGAGAAAGACTGCGCAGTTTTGGAAGCTGTAAACAGCGGAGAAATTGATGAGTCAAGATATCAGAATTTTCTGAAACTTAGTAGAGAGTCCGAGTTTTATGAAACATCGGCTTTTGATAGAAAGCGTAAGGATAAAACTTTCGGGAAAGCGCGTAAAAAATATAATAAACTCCGGGGAAACCTGGATTAAAATTCCGTTCCATATTAATAGCGGTGTTTTGACTCAGATGAAATTGTACAAGTAATAATTTACTATAATCATTATGCAGATCAATGCCAATTTAGTATCTAAAAGAGAACAGCAATAACACAAAAAAAGTGAAACAGGAGAAAATGGAAACATTAAGTAAGCATCGAATAACTGTAATTTTAATCCTATTTTTACATGTTCACTATTGTAATAATACAATAATGGCAAACCCATTAGAGGATAATATGCAAAATCTTATTAGAAATGAATATCGAATTGAAGGGCGAACTGTGGAAAAAGAAGAGTTTGAAAATTTTATTTTCGGATGGGATGCAATAGAAGGCAGTTATCATTGTGCTAAGACTAAGAATGGAGGAAGAAATAGTCATGAGCTAATAGATTCTAAAGGAATTACTTGGATTTATAAATCTGAATTGAAAAATAAGGTTCGCCATTTTAGTGTTAAAAAAAAACATTTAAATAAATCTAAAGACAAAAGGCATAGTATGACACATCAAGAATCATCTGGTCGTGAATATGCACCTTACGAGAGCGCTCCGAAATTTCTAAGCAGGCGACTGCATCGAAGAGACAAAGTTCAGTTAAGCTTTGTTCTTTCCGGGTTTTCAGAACACCAGGCAGCACAAGCATTGCAAAAAGAACTTGCGGCATGGGAAAAAAATGAATTCGAATTAACACTTGTGAAGGTGGGAACACATGCTGTTAATCAAGATTCGAGTGCTGAGTTACCCGGGGGAAATCAATGGAGACTCAGTGGGGTGTCTGCGCCACAGAGCATTCCTTCTGAAAAGGAATACTATTATATCACAGGATATTTGTGGTCGATAGCTGCTCATTTTGGAGGCAAGCTGGAATCATGCTCTTTTCGTATGGTTAATTAATCCTGTTTTGCTTCAACTATTTTTTCCGGGAGCAGCGGGAAAAACTAATGAATGGCCTTCAGCTTTTGGAGGCCGGACGTTTTCTGCGGAGTCTTGAAATCTGAATGAGGCGCCCCATCCCCGGGACGGAATAATGATCGTGGAGACGCGATTAATCGCGTCTCCACGCATTGAATCTGCCCTTACGACTTTTCCGCACTACTCTGAGAAATAGTCACGACTTTTTAGCAATCCTGTTCAAAATAGTCGTTGAAGTAAGGGGAGAAAAAATATATCTTATAGATATGGAAAGATTTCAGAAAAAACAGATAATAAAAGATCTTGAAAAAAAGGTTGTGCTTTTAAGCGGACCGAGGCAATCCGGTAAGACCTGGCTTGCGCTCGATATAAAGAAAGAATTTCCGAATTCGGTATATCTGAATTATGATCATGCGGAAGACCGGGAAATAATAAAAAACGAATCCTGGCTGCCGGATACCGATCTCGTTATTCTCGATGAACTGCACAAAATGCAGGAATGGAACAATTATCTTAAAGGCCTTTACGATACAAAAAACAGCCGCCTTAAAATACTTGTAACCGGAAGCGCAAGACTGGATGTTTTCATGAAGAGCGGAGATGCTCTACCCGGAAGATTTTTCAAGCACCGTCTTCTGCCTCTTTCTTATAAAGAGTGCCTTTCCGCCGGTTTACCGGAAAACGGTCTCCTGAAAAAACTGATTAAACGAGGCGGCTTTCCTGAACCTTTTCTCTCGGAAAATACCGAGGACGCCTCAAGGTGGAGAATGCAATATCTTGAAGGGGTTCTCAAAACGGATGTTTTTGATTTTCATAAATATCTGGACCTGAAATCTCTCGGTGTCGTTACCGAAATTCTCAGACAAAGGGTCGGCGCGCCGGCTTCTTACAGCTCTATAGCGCGGGACGCGCAGATTTCACCAAATACTGTAAAGAAGTATATGACTCTTCTGGAAAACCTGTATATAATTTTCCGTATCTATCCTCATGCCCGGGAAATCGCCCGGGCGATGAAAAAAGAGCCCAAGGTTTATTTCTTCGACAATGGAATGGTTAAAAACGGCGACGGTGCGGCTTTTGAGAATATGATCGCCGTTTCTTTGTTAAAAAATGTTTTCTATAAACGTGATGTCAAGGGTATCGATTCTGAACTAAGATATATCCGCACTAAAGACAAAGAAGAAGTAGATTTTTGCGAGCTTGTCGACGGACGCCCGGTAAGACTGATCGAAACGAAAATCACGGGCCCGAACCCCGGGAAAACTATCTACAGGTTTAAAGAAAAACTCGGTATTGAGGGCTGCGGTGTTTTTCTGGATATTAAACGGGAAAAACTAATGAATGGCCTTCAGCTTTTGGAGGCCGGACATTTTCTGCGTAGTCTTGAAATCTGAATTTGGAGCCGCATTCCCGGGACGGTATAATGTACGGTTTTCCAAAATATTTTGATTGTATAGCCTGTTGCCTTTTTATTATTTATAGTTATAATCGTTTCAATGGGTAAAGGCTGTGTTTTATGGTCAGTTCCTTAATTGACAAAGCAAATAACAAAATCATTATTAATTTTCCGTACAGGGAAGATCTGGTCTCGATTGTAAAGTCGCTTAAGGGCCGCCGGTATGTCCCTGAGAAGAAACACTGGACTATCCCCTATCAGGATAATTACAGGATACTTCTTAAGAAAAAATTCGGAGGTAGATATCAGACTGAACCTGCTAATCCCCGCGAAGAATCTATTAAGGAATTTGAGGATAATCTCAGGCTCAAAAAATACAGCGTAAATACCATAAATAATTATCTAGCACATTTCAGGAGTTTCTGTGATTTTTTTCCGGGCAGAAAACCGGATACAATAAAAGACGAAGAAATATATCAATACCTCAAATATCTTTCTATAGAAGCGCGCCGATCTTCTTCTTATCAAAAAATGGCCGTTAACGCGGTAAAATATTATTACAGGGAAATCCTGCGCCGGCCTGTTAAAGACCACCTTTTTGTCAGACCGAAATCCGAAAAAAAACTCCCTGTTGTATTAAGCAAAGAAGAGGTAAAAAAGATTATTAATTCTATAATAAATTTGAAACACAAAACCATAATATCGCTTATATATTCAGCAGGTTTAAGGATAAGTGAAACTGTAAATTTAAAAACAAGCCATATTGATTTTGACCGGAAACTTATCAGGATAAAACAAGCTAAAGGAAAGAAAGACAGATATGTGCCGTTAGCGGAAAAAATTTCGGAACTGCTAAAAAATTACTTAAAAATATACAGCCCTCCACGATATTTATTTGAAGGACAAACCAGTAATAAATATTCTGTTCAGAGCATACAGAAAATCTTTAAGAAAGCCATAAATAATTGTTATATTAAAAAAGTTGCTACTGTACATACCCTCCGTCACAGTTTTGCGACACATCTGCTGGAGCAGGGTATCGATTTAAGATATATACAAGAAATTTTGGGCCACAGCAGCAGCAAAACCACGGAGATTTATACACATGTCAGTAACAAGAATATTGGGAAAATAGTCAGCCCGCTGGAT
>CAYNYI010000158.1:0-4655 GCA_964401455.1 uncultured Fibrobacterota bacterium | reverse complement strand
TTTGGAAAAGTGTCCTCGAATTACCTAACACGCACACCTGGCACTTTTTTCCCCGCCACTGAAAACCACCGGCTACTCAAGAATTTTTACCGCCAGAAAATGTCCTGTCAGGAAAACAAAACCCAAAGCCCAAAGCACATCACTGGCAAAATGCCCCCCCATACCCATTCTCACGCCACCCATAAGGAAGCCGTAAGCACATCCTGAAGCGAGAAAAAACAAAGCTTTTCGGGAATTTTCCCTTCGATAGAGAAAATAGGGAAAGATCAGATAAAAAGAAGCCGCGGCATGCCCCGAAGGGAAGGAGCTGTTTTTACCGGTCGGGCCGGGAAAAAAAGGTTTTACATACTCATATTTTCCGCCGTAGCGCTCTATCTGCCGAGGTCTCGGCCGCCCGATATTATCCTTGAATACTGTATTAACTATGAGTCCGGGACCGATAATCATAAAAAGCACGAGAAAAAGAACCGTTTTCCTAATTTTTTCGTGAATAGGTCTGAAAAATGCGAAAAGCAACACACCGAGGGATAAAAAAGATATCATAATGGGAGGAAAGTTGCCGTATTCATAAAAGGAGCCTGAAAGTCCGGATTTACCAAGCATCCATCCGCCGCCCCGGAAAAAGAAATCCTGAATTTGAATATCAAGAGGAAAAATCCAGAAAAGACAGGTTAAAAATAAAAGGGGAAAAGAAAAACCGATAAAAGAAGCTGTAATATATTTACTCTTCATCGCAAAGGATCAGTTGTCGCCCCTGCCTTTATCTTTAAAGAGAGACGCGATATCGCCAAGGTCCACTTTTTCTGAAGAGACTGCCTGCCGGTTCTCGTCCCGGATCTTTTTGTATATTTCTTCCCGGTGTATCGAAACACTTCTCGGAGCATCAATACCGATTTTAACGGATTTACCGTCAAGGTCAACCACCGTAACGCTGATGTTGTCCCCGATCCTTATGGTTTCTCCCAACTTCCTTGTTAATACCAGCATAATATCCTTCCCTATGCTTTCTGTTTTACTACCGGTTCTTTAGACCTGTATTCGGTGCCGTCCAGAATTATCTGTTTACCGATTTTCTTTTTGATATTGATAAAAACCGGCCCGAGAAGATTAGCTGTCGATTCTGAAAGAGGCCTGCCGAGGGTAACTATTGAAAACAGAAGAAGATCATCCGGATTTTCTATCTGGAGTGAATCAAGCTCTTCTTTATTAAATTTAGGATTATAATCCGGGCGAAAAATTAATGGGTTAATAACAACAAACCTGACATTCCGGTCCTCGACCGATATCAGCCAGTGAAACGGGGCATGTTCCTCAAGATGCACTATAATATATTTCTTGATTTCAGGAAATCCGGGAATTCCGTCGGGGAATGTAATCACGTCTTCTTCCGAAAAAACCGTGCTGTCAAAAACATCATTAATATCTGGCATTTATCTCACCGGTTGAATTTACTAATTCTCTTGTTAATGTTAATATAATAAAATTGTGCGCACCGGGTTTAAGAAAATCTTTAACGAATTCTTAAAAGAGAAATGTTCTTTGTACGGGAATTATTTGCCTAATTTTCATATTAGATTCAGAGTCATGTTTTACGGGAAGGGGTCTTTTTATCCCATAGAAAACAAAGAGTTATGAATACAGTTGAAAATTCGGTACGGGTTTTGCGCTAAAGAATTCGGAACTTATGCGAAAAAGACTTGCATAAAAGAATTTACTAACGTACCTAAGGAGGTCAACATGGCCGGCAGAGAAATAATGCTTAGTATCGGAGATGTTTCCCGTTTTCTGGGCATCCCGACACATACACTGAGATATTGGGAAAAGGAATTTTCCGACTATCTCAGTCCGGAAAGAACACACGGAAAACAGAGGCGGTATTCGGATTCCGATATCAATACCATTAAAGAGATAAAGAAACTTCTGAAAGAGGATGGCTACTCTCTTGCGGGCGCAAAAAAGATTCTCAGCATGAAGAACCCCGAAGAAAAAAACGGGGACACGCCATCACCATATGATATTGCCGATTCAATCGCAAGAATGATAAAAGAAAAGCTGACAGTAAAAGAATCAAAAGAGATTACTGCGGCGTAAAAGATACTCAAAACAAAGGGGGTTGTTTTGAACAATCCGGGAATTAATTTAATTGAAAAACAAAACGTCCGGAACCTGACCGGGCCGGAGAAACTCATCATAGAAGAAAAATATGATGAAGCCGCGGCTGTTCTGCTTCAAGACCTTGAAGCGGACCCGGACAATGCAAGAACACTTAATTCTTACGGACTGGTATGCTGGTACCGCTGCAATTACGGCACCGCATACAGTTTCTTTGAAAAAGCCGTCAATAACTGCGAAAGCTCTGAAGACTTCTTGATTAATTATTTTGACGCCGGCCTCAAAACCGGAAATACAGACGCTGTTCTGAAGAAGCTGGAGGAAGCTGCGCTTAGAAACCCCGGTTTTCAGGAAGTTTCAAAGTGTCTTCTGCAGCTTAAAAGATTACGGGAAGAAGGAATAGAACCCGATTTCAAGAAGACGGTTATCCACCGTGAATTCAACCGCAAAGGCGAAAAGCTCATAAATGAGGGAATGTTCGAAAAAGCCGCCGAGATTTTCCGGGCGGTTCTTGAAGAAGATCCGCAGTGCTATGAAGCGTGGAATAATCTTGGTCTTACCGAATTCTACAGCGGGCATATCGATACAGCGGTAGATTATTTCAGAAAATGTTTCAGCATATGCCCGGCTTACACAGACTCGGTTCACAATATGTTCGACGCGGGAATCGTGGCAAAAGACCTCGAAGGATTTATGCCGTTACTGCAGGAAGCACTGGCCCTTGACCCGGGTAATAAAGAATTGAAAGACCTGATGGAAAGAATAAGGGAAAAAGGAGATTCAATCTTTGAAGAAGACCCCTTTACCAGAGACGAGAAAATAAATATGCTGATAAGCGAGGGAGATCTCCTCGTAAAGCAGGGCAAACCCGAACAGGGGCTCGAGAAATATTTCAGGGTCATCGGCATGGAGGATTATAACTACAGGGCGCTTAACGGCATAGCGGTTGTGTGCTATAATAACCATGAGTATGAAAACGCATACAAACTCCTGAAAAAGGCAGCGGAAATCAATCCCTTGTCGGAGATGGTCCTGATTAATTTCTATGAAGCATGTCTAAAGCTAAACCTCCACGAAGAGGCTGTCGTCAGAATCAATAATGCGCTGGAAACCGACCCGTCTCTTTATGAACTTAAAGAGTTTATTAATGCCGAGGACAGAAAAGCTTCCTGACGGACAGGGATGAAAGTTTCTCTCTGCATCATAACGCTTAACGAAGAAAAAAACCTGCCTGAATGCATTGAGTCATTCAGAGGCTGCTTCGACGAGGTTATCGTAACCGATACCGGATCTTCGGATAATACCGCAGCCGCGGCAAAGAGTCTGGGCGCAAAAGTCTTTCAAAAAAAATGGAATGAAAATTTTTCGGACGCCCGTAATTTTTGTATATCTAAAGCATCCGGCGGCATGATCCTCTGGGCCGACGCCGACGATAGATTAAGCCCGGGTTCCGCCGGGCTGATTAGAGAATCAGCATTGAATTCTCCGGATTACGCTTTTACATTTAAAATCAAATGTCTGGGGCATAAAGGCATCGGTGCGGAAGCCGAACAAATAAGGATGTTTCCGGCAAATCAGGATATAAAATTCAGCGGGCGTGTACACGAATGTGTTTCTTCCTCCCTAATGCAGAAGAAAATTCCCCTTTTAAAAACCCGGGCCCGGGTAAACCACATGGAAAAAGGGCGTGACCAGAGTAAAAGAACGGCCCGGAACAAGAGACTGATCGAGCTCGAATTGTCGGATAATCCGGAATCCCCCAGATACAATTATTATTATGGAAACATTTTACTTTCCGAAAAAAGAACAGAAGATGCCCGTTATTATTTCAAAAAAGCTTCGAACATCCCGAGTGGACTGTCCGAAAATATTTCCGAAGCCGCGCTTTGCGCGCTCGCCGGAATTGACTATGCGGGAAAACGGAAAAAAGAATTGCTGGAAAACACCCTTAAGGGTCTTAAAATGAATAAATCCAACACCCTGTTTTTGTTTTATCTGGCTGAATTATGCCTG
Source organism: uncultured Fibrobacterota bacterium (assembly GCA_964401455.1). Taxonomy (GTDB): domain Bacteria; phylum Fibrobacterota; class OXYB2-FULL-49-7; order CAYNYI01; family CAYNYI01; genus CAYNYI01. The sequence continues at coordinate 530 of CAYNYI010000158.1, read as the reverse complement.
TGGCAAAAAGATTTTTCCACGGCGCTCCCGATCTATGAACTCATAGAGAAGTCTACCGTCAGCGGGACCCAGATACCCGTCAATTTAAATAAGTTGAAAACAGTCTCAAACGGGCGTCTGAGGGAAATCAGGAATTATATTTAGGCATGGAACTTTCTCTCTGCATTATAGCTAAAAACGAAGAAGAAAATCTGCCTGTTCTGCTTGAATCCATAAAAGAGACATGCAGCCAGATCATAGTTGTGGATACGGGCAGCGGTGACGCCACAAAGGAAATTGCCCGTTCTTTCGGGGCTGAAGTCTACGAAAAGCCCTGGAATGACAACTTTTCAGAAGCCAGAAACTTTTCCCTCGAAAAAGCCGCTAAACCATGGGTAATGTGGGCCGATGCCGATGATTACTTCCCCCCTGAATCTGTATTACAAATAAAACAACTCATAACTTCCCGCCCGTCAGACAAAGCTTACGGTTTTATGATAAAATGCAGAACCGGGGAAAATTTCGGGACTGTCCATAATCATAAAAGGCTT
>CAYNYI010000157.1:0-4670 GCA_964401455.1 uncultured Fibrobacterota bacterium | reverse complement strand
TCAGAAATATCATTCCCCATTAAGAGCAGGCCCCGAGCCTATTCGGCCGCCGCTTCCGCTTTTTTTCCGGACTTTTCCCCGGAAGGTTCTTTTTCCTCTTCTCCGGAAGACCCTATATTGAGTTCTTTTCTGATCTTGTTTTCTATCTCCGTGCACATTTCCGGATTCTCGGCGAGGAAAGTCTTGACATTTTCCCTGCCCTGACCGAGCCGCTCATCGCCGTATGAGAACCATGTGCCGCTTTTGTTTATTACTTTCGACACAACTCCGAGATCGACAATCTCCCCTTCATGTGATATGCCTTTTCCGTACATGACATCGAATTCAGCTATGCGAAAAGGAGGCGCTACCTTATTTTTCACTATTTTTACCTTGGTGCGGTTTCCGAGGACATTGTCCCCCTGCTTGATAGCACCTATGCGCCTTATGTCAACCCGGACGCTTGAATAAAATTTGAGAGCATTTCCGCCTGTTGTAGTTTCAGGGTTACCGAACATTACACCGATTTTCATCCGGAGCTGGTTTATGAAAATAAGGCAGGTGTGTGTCTTAGAGATTATTCCTGTCATTTTCCGGAGCGCCTGAGACATCAGCCGCGCCTGCAGGCCCATATGAGAATCTCCCATTTCCCCGTCTATTTCCGCCGCGGGAACAAGAGCGGCAACTGAGTCCACTACAAGAATATCGAGAGCGCCGGACCTTATCAGGGTTTCTGTGATCTCGAGAGCCTGCTCACCGGTATCGGGCTGTGAGACAAGAAGGTTGTCGGTATCAACACCGAGATTCTTCGCATAATTGGAGTCAAAAGCGTGTTCGGCGTCAACAAAAGCGGCTACGCCTCCCGTTTTTTGCGCCTGCGCTATAGCGTGAATTGCCAGTGTCGTTTTGCCGGATGATTCCGGACCGTATATTTCGACTATGCGGCCGCGGGGAAAGCCTCCTACACCGAGCGCCGAATCCATCGAAATGCTGCCCGAAGGCACAACGCTCACATCCTGAGCGGCCTGCCCGTCGCCGAGTTTCATTATGGCGCCTTTTCCGTGCTGCTTTTCTATCTGGGCCATGGCAGCCTGTATGGACTTCAGTTTGTTTTTCTCGATCTCTTTCATTCTTTTCCCCTTTATTTTGAATTTTTTATTGTCTGCATTATCAGGTTGAGCGCGGAATAAGCGCTCCGCTTTCTTATAACATCACGTGCGCCTTTAAATATATATTTTTTGACGGCGGTCTTTCCCGCAAAATCTACAGCACAGAATACAAGCCCCACCGGTTTGTCCGGTGTCCCTCCGCCCGGACCGGCTATTCCCGTTAAAGAGGCGGAAATATTCGATCCGGTTTTTTTTCTGATACCCTTTGCCATTTCCAGAGCGGTTTCTCTGCTTACCGCCCCGTATTTTTTTAGTGTGGAAGTTTTTACACCGAGTAGGTTTTCCTTCATTTTATCAGAGTATGTAACAGCCCCTCCGAGGAACCAGGCGCTGCTGCCCGGAACAGAAGTAACAATTTCTCCGGCCATTCCCCCGGTACAGGATTCAGCAAACGAAAGTGTCATTCCTTTTTTCCGGAGCATTTTTCCGAGATGATACTGAAGACCTTCTCGGCCGGATCCGGAATAATTACAGGACGCTTTTGAAATAAATTTTCTTTTCAGAGAATCCGCATTTTCTTTTTTCTTCGATGAGATCCTCACGAGTATTCCGGAATAATCCGGATAATAACCCAACGACGCTCCTCTGCTATCAATTTTGTAGCATCTTTCAGCGAGTTCGGATTCCCCTATTCCAGAAAACCTCAAAAAACGGGTAAATTCTTTCTGAGGACGTAAAATACAAAGAGCGTCACTCATGATACCATTTTCAAACATATACCTTAATTCATAAGGCACACCCGGCATAAAATAAACAGGAACTTTATTTATTTTAACAGAGAACCCGGGAGCGGTACCGTTTTTATTATTATAAATACGGCAGCCTTCGGGCACCATGGCCTGTACTTCATTTATCTTTGAATAAGATATGCCTCTTTTTTTAAAACGTGTTTTAATAGCGGACAGGGATTTCTCATCGAGATACAGTTTCTTTTTGCTGACTTCGGAAGCCGCAAATCTTGTCAAATCGTCCGGTGTGGGGCCGAGGCCACCGGAAACAAATACAGCTCCGGAAATACCGGCGCTTTCCGTAACAGCCCGCTTTATATCATCAATCCTGTCTGGAACAACTCTTATCGAGATTGTTTTTACACCTTTTTTTGACAATTCACCGGCTATATATCCGGAATTGGTATCAAGGGTACGCCCCTCCAGGACTTCATCACCGATAATTATAATTGCAGCATCCGTCATAGTAGATGTAATATAAATTAATTATTTGTATAAAAGTGTATTTATTTAAAACTCTGTGCGGTGCTGAAGTGCCCTGAACAGGGTTATCTCATCAACAAATTCCAGATCACTCCCCTCCGGAATTCCCCTTGCAAGCCGCGAAATTTTTATATCTGTATCTTTCAATTTCTCGCCGATATACATAGCGGTAGTCTCGCCCGGCTGAGTCAGGCTTGTCGCCATTATTATTTCAGAGACTTCGCCTCCCCGGCACCTTTCTATAAGCTCTTTGATACGAAGGTCAGAAGGCTGAACGCCGTCGATAGGTGAGACAGCGCCTCCGAGAATGTGATAAAGCCCCCTGAACATACCGCTTTTCTCTATAGAAAGCATATCGGTCGGCTTCTCGAGAACGCATATAACAGAGCGGTCTCTCTTACCGCTTTTACAGACCGGACAAGGGTCTGTTTCTGTATAATTGAAGCACCCGCTGCACAAAAACACTTTCTTTTTGAGATCAAGAAGCGCGGCCGCGAAATCCGAGACCTCGGCGGCCGGCCGCTGCAGCAGATGAAAGACTATTCTTGAGGCGGAACGCTTACCTATTCCCGGAAGTCCGCAGAAAGAATCGCTGAGTTTTGAAATTGACTCCGGAATTTCCATAAAAGAAGTCCTTACATGCCGGTGATATTCAGACCCTGAGTAAGGGGCCCCATTTTAGACTCGGAAAGCTCTTCGGCTTTTTCCGCAGCATTATTAACCGCCGCAAGAACGAGATCCTCAAGCATTTCAATTTCTTCGGGGTCAACGGCTTCCGGGTCTATTTTAACTCCGGTAATTTTACCCTTGCCGTTGGCGGTAACGGTTACGATGCCGCCTCCCGCCGTGCCCTCGACAGACTCATTTTCAAGGTTTTCCTGGGCTCTTGCCATTTCTTCCTGAATCTTTTGCATCTGCTTCATCATGTCGGCCGGCTTTTTTTTACCTCCGCCTCCGCCACCTGATGCGGCCTGTGATGCAAGAGAAAATCCGCCTTTACGCTTTTTTGCCATTCCAAACTCTCCTTAAAACTTGTTATAAAAGGTCAGCGTCAAACATTTTCTGAATATCACGAAGAAGCGGATCTTTTTTTTCCGCATCCCTTATATTACCGTGGGCTTTAGGTACGGAAACAATTTTTTCCCCGGAATCGGTTTTTTCTTTATCTGTTTTTTCCGGAGAACCTTCTTTGCGGTGAATTATCTCAAAATCTATTTTTTCCGCGGCCGCTTTTTCAAGTACGGCCGCTATTTTGGCACGTCTTTCCGGTTTTGCCAATTCTTCATAACCAAAACGGTCTTCCGGTCCGAGAATTATTTCAAGAATGCCTTTCTCATTTCTGCCTGAGACCGACCTGGATATATGAGCAGCTACCGAAAGATCCTCATCGAAGAACATTTCTTTGATATCATCCCACCTCCTGACAATGTCTTCGGCCGGGATTCTTGCCTCAGAAGATGGATTTTCGGTGTTCTCCGGGTTTTCGGAAATTTCAGGTTCCGGTGAGACATTCCGGGGGCTTTCTTTTACCGGTTCTTCAGAAACCGGTTCAGGACTTTTTTTTTTGATTTCGGTTCCGTGAGAGGGCGGCATGCCGGATATTACCTCGGCAAGAGAAACACAGCTCTCCATCCGTAGAATTTTCAGAAGCGCAAGCTCCACCTCAAAGCGCGGATTATATACCCTGTTTATTCTGTATTGAAGACCTCCGATAATATCCATCGCGCGGAATATATCTCCTTCCGGCATTCTTCCGGCTTGTTTTAAAAGTTTTTCCGCCGTACTTTCTCCCACAGAAAGAAAAGAGGCGGTTTCCGCCCCCGCCGAAGAAGCGGCCATCACATTCCGCAGATGCCCTGAAAAACCTTTTATAAATTCTTCGAGATCATAGCCGGTCCTGAATACATCGTCGATCAGGGTGAAAAGCTTTTTCTCATCTTTTTCGGAAATTATATCGATGAGGTCGAAAAAAACCGATGAATCGACCATTCCGAGTATTTCGCGAACGCCGTTTTCTGTAATTTTTCCGGTACAGTACCCTGCCGCCTGATCCAGCAGACTCAAACCGTCTCTGACAGAACCGTCAGCCTTCCTTGCCAGAATCATCAGCGCTTCTTCCGAAAACTCAATATTCTCCAGGCCGCAGATCCTCTTAAAGTGTTCTAATATGTCATGCTCTACTACTCTTTTAAAATCATATCTTTGGACACGCGACAAAATAGTTTGAGGGAGTTTTTGAGGCTCGGTGGTCGCGAAGATAAAAACAAGATGCGGCGGCGGTTCTTCAAGAGTCTTTAAAAGTGCGTCAAAT
>CAYNYI010000156.1:0-4729 GCA_964401455.1 uncultured Fibrobacterota bacterium | reverse complement strand
GCGATTTTCGCTCTTGAATTTTTGCTTGGTAATTATCCGCTTTATGTTGAAGCTTCAAATGCCATCCGGCCTCTCAATGAAAGCAATATTGTTGAAAGAAATTATGACGAGGCGAATATCTGGCGCGTACGCATGGTCACGGAGTATCATGAAAACAGCCGTTGGGCTGATGTGAATGACGGCGCCAAATACAAGCTGGCTGAGAACAAAAAAATAATAAAAGAGAGTTATTCTGAAATACCTATGTATTTTCATGACAAGGGGAGGGCCAATAAAAAGGCTGAGCGCCAAACAGACCCCGAAATGCTCACAAAAGCGGTTGAATGGTACAGAAAATACAATAACCGTTACTCTGATGAAAAATGGCGGGTCTATAAGAACAGATATCTCATAGCCGAATGTTATTATGAAATGCGGCGTTACCGTGAAGCTGCGACAGAGTTTGACTGGCTTGCCACGGTTGACCTCGGTACTTATCCGCCGAGAGAAAAAGAGAAAAAACTCACTCATGAAAAAGGGCAGCCTTCGGATACTTCCAAAACAGAAGAGGCTATGATTACCCAGGAAGAGTGTGGCTATAATGCGGTGTTCTGTTACAGAAAGCTTTCCGAAATAGCAGTTGCCAAATCGGGACTTGATCAAAAAGAGTCTTTTTCGCTGCCGGAAGTTAAAGCCTATCTGGCCTATGTGGACAAATTCGCCAGGCTTTTTCCTGACAGCAAACATGTACCGGCTTTTCTTTATGCGAGTGCGGTTACCCTTTTTACAGCTGAACAATGGCCACAGGCGGCGGGCCGCTTTGAAAATATTATGCAGGAGTATCCGGATGCCAGCACCGAAGAAGGCAGCCTTGCCAAAAGGGCCGAAAGGATGCTCGCGAAGTCTCAGGTCCAGATGGGTAATTTCGCAGAAGCCGTTGGTACTTTCAAATCAGCTCTGTCAAAGCTTGAGAAGGATACCGAGCTATATGCGGAAGTAAAAAAATCTGTAGAAGGCGCGATGTTTAAAGAGGCTGAGCAGCTCAGGTCTCAGGGTCGTTATGTTGAGTCTGCAAACACTTTCCTTGCAATCCTGAGAGATTATCCTGACTCCGACATTGGTGATAAAATACTTTTTGAGGCTGCCGCTTCTTTTGAGCAGGGGTCTAAATTCAAAGAAGCCGCCGTTACTTTTGAACAGGTCATGACCAGATATAAAGAGAGCGGACTTGCCATAAGGGCTCTTCTTCGAAGCGCTGACGCCTATAAAAAACTTCGAGATTTTATTTCGGCCGCCAAAATGTTTGAGAAAGTAACAAAAAGTTTTCCACAGGATAAAGAAGCCGTTCCGAGCCTTTTCAGAGCAGCCACCGCATATGACAGCGCCGGGGAGATGATATTGGCCGCGCGTACTCTGGAAAGCGTTGCCGCTAAATACCCTAAAAGCAGCGAAGCTCCAGGAGCTCTTTATACCGCCGGTCTTAAATACGAAAAAGGTGAAATGTATAAAGATGCTATTAATGTTTATGAAAAGCTTCGAAAGGATTTTCAGAATTCTAACTACACTATTGAGGCGGTTTTCAGTGTGGCGCTTAACTATGAAAATCTGAAAGACGACAAGGGTATTGCGAAGGCTTATGAAAACTTTATAGAATTCTCTGAAAATTCAGGAGAGACCGATTTCAATAAGCTTTCAAGCTCATGTATAAAGGCTGCGAAGGCGTATCTAAGGCTTGGTAACACCCGTAGGGCCGAGTTAATGTATAATAAAGCCATTGGTATTTATAAAGAATACGGGAAGAAACATCTGATCGATCCAGCCTTCCCTGCCGAGGCGCATTTTTACTTCGCAGACCAGTATTATGAAGATTATGCCGATATAAAGCTTGCGGGGCGTTCGAGTAAAACAGTTGCTCGGCAGATGAAAAAGAAACTCAAAGCGATCGAAAAGCCCATAAAGGAATATGCGGCTATTATTTCTCTGCAAACTGATAAATACACAACAAAAGCGACATTTATGTGCGGTAAGATTTTTTATAACCTCGCGGATGCTATTAAACATCAGTCTGTAAACGAGAAAAACCCTTTTAAAAAAGCATATGCACAGATGAAGATTAACGAGACAGTCCCCCAGTATCTTGCAAAGGGGCAGGAATATTTTTACACCAATATCCATAAGTTCGGTATTGAGATGGGTGTTAATGATGAATGGGTGAAAAAATCAGGCGAGCTTTTTATGCAGGGGGAGTATCTTAAAGGGTATCTCTTTGAGGAAAGCGCCGAAATTATTGATGCGGCACCTATTCCAAAAGGTATGAGCGCGGAGGAAAAAGAAGCCTACAAGTATGAGATTGAAGATATTGTGCTGCAGCTTCAGGACAAAGCGGTACCTGCATATGAGGTCGGTCTTAAGAACGCTAAAGATTTATTTTTAAGAGATAGCCAGTATGAATATACTGCAAAAATAAGAAAACGTCTTGCAGCCCTCCGGCCGGCGAATGAGGCGCTCCAGATAGTCATAGGAGCGAAACCCACCCCGACAAAAGAGAAATCCACTAAAGACCGAATGGATATAAACCTGAAGCGCGCTCTCGCCGCAATTGAGGAGATCGTAAACAGTTCTGAATTAAGTTTTTCAGATAAAAGAGAAAAACTTAATGCCATTGAGCGCACAGCCAGAGGTAATATGGAAAGAGAGCGTATAAAAATAAAGAATCTGAAAGAAGAGATTGAAAGTGTTCAGAATAAGATAGAGGAAATTCTCAAATGATTTTGTCTATGACAAATAAATTAAAATTCCTTATATTTTTATCGACTGTTTTATTATCAAACGGGATTATAACTTCAGAAGTGGCTGAAGTAAAAGAAGACGGTGCAAAGGTATATCAACGAAAGATCGTCCGGATGTATGAAAGGGCTTCATTTTATCTTGACGAAGGTGATCTTGTAAAAATTCTGGAAAAGGGAAAGCGTAAGGTCAGGATTAAAACAAGGGACGGCAAAGAAGGATGGCTTGAAAGGAACGCTCTATTCTTCAGTTCGGAGAAAGCAGACAGAGAAAATTATTCTTCGAAAAGCGTTACTTTAATTGGGAATGTTTTTCATCCTTATGCGTTTTTTGTGGCTGATTTCTCGGAACAGTCCGTAAAAGAAAGTTTCAGAGAGGATATAAGAACCAGTCGGGCTGTGGTTTCCGACCTCATTAAACTTGAGCTTAATACTAAATACAGAGTATTTTACTGTAGAAAATAATAAATTAAACTATCAAAAAGGAGATGCGGTAGTATGAAGTACATTATCGAAGGCTTTCAGGGACCGGGTGCATTTTTTATGTGGGTTATTGTTATAACGGCGCTAATTTGTATTGGTCTCGTTATTGAGCGAATTTTCTATCTGGTGATTAAATCCGGGCTTAAGCGTGCCAGCTTTATGGCCGACATTCAGAAAATCATAAAAAAGGGAAATATAGATGCGGGAATTAAGTATTCCGCTAAAAGTACTCTTCCCCTTGCTAAGATTGTAAATACAATACTTGTAAACCGTGAAAAAGGAGAGAAAGAGGTCAATAAGGCGGTTGACGAAGTTTTTCTTACAGAGGTACCTAAGCTTAACAGGGTAACTCCTCTTTTGAATACCTTCGCAAACGTTGCAACTCTTGCCGGACTGCTCGGTACGATATACGGACTCCTGCTCGCTTTTGATGCCGTTGCAAATGTCGCTGCCGCGCAGCGAGCGCAGGCGCTTGCGACAGGTATCGCGGTTGCCATGGCAACCACTTTTGCCGGTCTTTGCGTAGCCATACCAACAATATTGGCTCATGGTATTCTTACTTCCTATACAGACAAGCTGATTGAGGAAATTGACGAAAAAGGTGCGAAACTCGTTAACCTTGTTGTTTCCTGATCTTTGCAGAACCAATTAAAACGGGATATCTATGAAGAAAAGTCTAAAAAAATATAAAGAAGATGCGGATGTGGATCTGATTCCAATGATGAACCTTTTTACTGTTCTCATTCCCTTTCTACTCGCTTGCGCCGCTTTTTCCAAGATTGTGGTTCTTGATATGGATCTTCCGCCCAAGGCGGACGCTCCACAGCCGCAGGAGCAGAACCAGAGCCTTCTTCTTACTGTCGGCCTTACGAATTATGCTATAACTCTTTCAGCGGCAGAGGCTATACTGCCTCAGATTTTTGTCAAAGAGTTTCATGTTTATTCTTATCAGAAGGCAGGGCAGAAAGAGCGTTCTTTTGATACTGTTGAGGTTGACCAGGATAATCTGGATAAAAAATTTAAGAACCCTGTAACCGGTCAGTATTACTCTCTTTTCGACCGTGAGCAAATTCTTCTCCATGCAGTTGAAAAAGAGTCGGAAGATGATCAGGGAAAAATGGTACAGGCGGTTTATGACTCTACCGGGAAAACTCTTTACCTTGATAAGAAAAACCGACCTGCCAGAAGCGCAAGGCCCGGTGATACCTTATACTATATAACCCTCCAGGAATATTCTTCCGGAGAGGAAGAAGGCACAGCCAAACGTAAAATAATGAAACGGCCGGTTGTTGTAACACCGGGCAATACTATGCTGCGGCCTTTATCGGCCTACGATGAGCTTGCCATAAAATTAAGGCGTATCAAGGCCAATTATCAGGAGCTCGAAGACGGTGATCAGCTTAAAATTTTAGCTGAAGACGAAATGATTTTCGACAAGATCGGGAATGTCATGGATGTTGGCCGTTCTAACGGTTTCCCTA
>CAYNYI010000155.1:0-4884 GCA_964401455.1 uncultured Fibrobacterota bacterium | reverse complement strand
CCATACATGGAAGGCATTCCATATTACGGTCTACATCGGCACCGGATCTAAAACTAATTTCTCTTTGCGGAGATACGCAGCCGGAGATAACTGCAACTTTCAGTTTCATATCAGCCCTGCCGTTACCTGATTCTTTCAAGAATATAATCAGACAATGAGTCCTCGGAAATGCGAGTCTGTTCCATGGAATCCCGATTTCTTACAGTAACGGAGTTGTCCTCCAGAGAATCATGATCGACGGTAAGGCAAAAAGGAGTTCCGACTTCGTCCTGCCTGCGGTATCTACGTCCTATAGCGCCTTGCTGATCATAAAAAGAATTAATCCCCTTCAGAAGAAGGTCTTTATGAATTTTTGAGGCCTTCTCAGGAAGACCGTTCTTTTTTACGAGCGGAAAGACAGCGCATTTAATCGGAGCTATCGCGGGACTGAAACACATAATGCTGCGTTTCTCTCCGTTTACTTCTTCTTCCTTATAAGCATCAATAATAAAAGCCAGAGTCGCCCGGTCGGCTCCCGCCGAAGGTTCTATAACATATGGTACATATTTCTCGCGGCTTTGCTCATCGAAGTATCTCAGATCTTTTCCTGTTGCCTCCATATGACATTTCAGATCATAGTCGGTTCTTGAAGCAATACCCTCAAGCTCAGAGACCCCGAATGGAAATTCATATTCTATATCTACACATGCATTGGCATAGTGAGCGAGTTCATCTTCTCCGTGGTCTCTGAAAAACAGTTTTTCTTTATTTAAACCAAGATTCCAATACCACTGGATTCTCTTTTCTTTCCAATGCTCAAACCATTCTTTCTCTGTTCCCGGTTTACAAAAAAATTCTATTTCCATCTGTTCAAATTCTCGGGTCCTGAAAGTAAAATTCCGGGGAGTAATTTCATTCCGGAATGACTTACCGACCTGTGCAATACCAAATGGCAGTTTTTTTCTTGAAACAGTCTGGACCGTTGAAAAATTCGCGAAAATTCCCTGGGCAGTCTCAGGACGCAGATAGGTTTTTGATCCTTCTTCTTCAACAGGCCCTACAAAAGTCTTGAACATCAGGTTAAACTGTTTTACGTCCGTCAGTTCGCCTCCGCATTCCGGACAGTTATCTCCCTCAACATGGTCCTGTCTGAAACGCCGCTTGCATTTTTTACAGTCTACCATCGGATCATTGAATCCGCCGACATGCCCCGACGCTTTCCATACATCAGGATGCATTAAAATGCTACTGTCAAGTCCGACCATGTCGTCACGCATTATGACATTTTCGCGCCACCAGTTTTCTTTAATGTTTCTCTTAAGCTCAACTCCCAAGGGCCCGTAATCCCAGCAGCCGTTGAGGCCTCCGTATATTTCGCTTGATTGAAAAATAAATCCTCTTCTTTTACAGAGGGATACTATATTTTTCATGAACTCTTCATTACTTTTCTTTTTGGACATTCTGCGCCTTCCTTTGAAGGAATTTAAATATGTTTCAGCCGTTAAATATATCTATTTCAACAAACAGGTTCAATAACAAAGAAAGCGTTTACCATTGCGCCGGATCGGTATATAAATAAGCTTTAGCGAATCCTCCTATGAACCATTCCGGCCTAAGCAGCCTGTCGCCTTCAGGAAGTATAAAACGCAGCCGGTAATAAAGGCCCGACCAACCGAAAACTACGGGAGTCCAGGTTGTCACCTGCAGTGCATGGTTTTCAATACCTTTGTCGGATAAGTCTACGGAAAAACCGAGAGACCAGCCCCAGATCTCGGCAAAGTCAATTCCGACCGGGGGCATAATCTGCAACTCAGAATATATTATCCGGCGGTCTTGCCGGAATTCAACTCCAACATCAATGCTTTTAAAAGGAGCTGCCGGAAAGTAATTGTATTTTTCCCGGAGACGATGCCAGTATGAAAACTCAATCCCCCAGTTAAGCTCCTTTAAGGAAACACCATCGGTATTAAAAGGTCCGCCAAAATGAATAAAAGGACCGGCAGTGAAAAGACAGTCTTTCCCTGCTCCGAAAGAAGCAGAAAAAAGAATAAGAATAAAAATCAGGGATCTAAACTTCATACTGAAAATATAGAAGAATTCATCTACGTTTCACAAAAAAAAGCGGTATGCGCTCACAGCGCACACCGCTTATCAATTGGGTCACACAGGGCTCGAACCTGTGACTCTCTCCTTAAAAGGGAGATACTCTACCAACTGAGTTAGTGACCCTTTTTTTTCCGGGAATAAAGATAACACTATATATAAAAATTGTCAACCCTGAATTAAGCCGGGGAGATTTTTTTCAACACAGCTTAGAAGTTCGCTATAGCGAAACGCTTTTCTGAGGACAGCCCCGACGACCTTCTCTCCCTCTATTATCTCTTCATCTCCCAGATAATTATCAGGTCTGTCGTCAACCGAAGTGTATGCGCTCATAAGCATTATACGGCTGTTCATATTTCTTTCTGTTATATAGGATACGATATCATAACCACTTTTATCCTTGAGCTTGATATCACACAATACCAGATGCACCATTTTGCTGTTATCTTTCATCTCTCTCAAAACCCGGTATCCATCTTCAAGAGTTTCAGCCTGAATAATCCGGTTTCTTTCTATGCCCATATTGCTGAAATATTCATAACAAAGATCAATAATAAGAGGTTCATCGTCAATAACAAGTATATTTATATCTTCTTTGGAAACATCCGGAGAATAATTACAGCGGTGCGGTGTGTTTTTTTGTTTCTCTGTTTCTGGATTGCCCAGCTGCTCGCGCTCTCCGCATCGTATCCGCAGATTACCGCAAAGCCCGTCGTTAAAAAACGGGCATTCCATGCGGGCCCTTTTAGCTCTGCGCGCCTTATCCTCGTCCAAAAGTCGCATTTCGACACTTCCGACAGGAGGCTTTCCTGTTTTATTTTGTATCTTCGCGCGGATCAGGTTTAACACGCGGCTTTCATTTGTATTGTTGACCATTTCCCCCATACCCTCGCCCAACAAAATACGATGTTTATATAAGCCTTGTCAATAGATTTAAGATTTGTGATATTCAGAAATTCCGGCCGGTCTCTGATTTTTCTATTATGCAGAGTAATTTCTCCTTTTCGCCGGGAAGGCGACCTCTCAGAGGCATCGGGTTTGAATGGTGGTCCGATCTGAAAACACATCTTTTTAAATCAACAGTTCGAAGAAGTTTTTTAAGTTCCTGGATGACACCTTCTGTTTCGAGAAGAAAAAAACGTCCTTCCCTGATTCTTTTATCCAGAATCGTGCCGGAAACCGGATAAACATTAAGAACAGCGAGAACATCCGGCTGCATCCGGTTTAAGACTTTGACTGTTTCGCTGATATGTATATCAGAATATTTTTTCCCGCCGAGACCGGTAAGTACCATAGTAGATAATTTAATATTGGAATAACGCAGATAACCGCTTGCCTCAACAGCGTCTTCGGAGTTTTCTTTTTTATTCATTAATTTCAAAACATCATCCGATCCGCTCTCAAGTCCGGTATAAACTGTCCTGAGCTTTTTTTCTCTAAGCCTGCCGAGTTTTTCCGGACCGATCCGAATCAATGAAGAGAAGTTGGCGTATGCAGAAACCCTCGCAAGGTCAGTAACTTTTCTGCAGAGCATATCCAAAAGGTCATTCATATACTCAAAACCGCAATAAAGAGGGTCCGCGTCGGCAATAAAAACTCTTTTCACTCCTGAAGTATTTCTTTTTTCCTCCAGTTCCTGCTCTATTAATGAGATGTCGCGCTTTTTAAAAGACCTGTTTTTGTACATACCGCAGAAAACACAGCCGTTATGAGGGCATCCGGGGACAGCCTGCACAATGAGACTTTCCGACTCGGAAGGCGGGCGGTAAAGAGGAGTTTGATAACCCGTTTCATCAATCATAGATAAAGCATTCTCCGGCTTCTTCGTAGAACGATGACGGATATTCAGAATATTGCGAATTCAGGAGGTTGATGTCACCCCCGGAGTCAACTGTCTCCCGAAAGAGGGAGGATCCGGTAAGGATATCAATCGGCATCTTTTCATATTCATACTCATAAGGAGGATCGACCCATTTGAAATCTGATGGATACATTTTCCTTATTTCTGAAATAACAGTCATTCCGGTCAATAAAGGCAAAAAAGAATCCTGATCTGTTATATGTATTTGAAAGCCACGGCAAAGTTCACCGGAGAATTTATCAAATACAGGAATAAACCCCGTTTCTCTGAATACGCATCCCGGAAGATCTTTTTCTTCGAATACCTTCAGGATTTCTGAAGTGTCTATATATGGAGCTCCAAATATCTCGAATGGTCTGCAGGTACCCCTTCCCTCACTTATTCCGGTAGCCTCCAGAAGACACATGCCGGGATATACCATAGCTGTACCGCAAAAAGGCATATTGGGCGACGGCATTACCCACTGCAGCCCGGTTTCATAATACGAAGTATCAACCCCGTAGTTTTCCATAGGGAGTACTTTAATGGAACACCCCGGAAAATATTTCTTTCTGAAAAACAGGGCCGTCTCACCTATTGTCATTCCATGTCTCACAGGAATTGAGCAAAGCCCCACAAAAGATTCAAATCCCTTTTGTACAGGACCTCCCTCCGTTTTGCGAAGACCTATCGGATTGGGTCTGTCAACCACAATAATTTCTATACCTGATTTTTCGGCTTCCCGCATAAAAAGAAAAAGCGTCCAGATATATGTGTAATAACGGCTTCCGCAGTCCTGCATATCGACAACAACAATATCAAGACCTTCAAGCATTTTCGGAAGGGGCTTTCTGGTTTTTCCGTACAAACTGTAGACCGGCACTCCTTCGAAATGTCCATCAGGCTCCCATTCTATCATATTTGCCTGGGTTTGCCCGTTTATACCGTGCTGAGGACCAAAT
>CAYNYI010000154.1:0-4886 GCA_964401455.1 uncultured Fibrobacterota bacterium | reverse complement strand
CTGAAAATATTTTTTACTGTTTACAAAAGGCTGTATAAAAATTTCGACGGAATCATCGGCATAAACGGCCGAAACCCGGTCACCCTTAAGAGCTTCAACATTATTTTCTTCGAGTTTTGCTTTAATAAAAACGCCATTGTCTCCTGCACCGATTTTAAGATCTGTTCCGTGCAGAATTGTTCTGCCTGAAATTAGAGAATAAAAACGATTAATTCTTTTACCGGAATTTTCGAGTAAAAGAAAACCAGACTCAGCAGAAAACCTGACGGGCAAAAGCGGCACATCTTCCTCCGGAACAGGAAGAAACATATTTGATTTCTCATTGAAAAAAGGCTGAGTCATTGCCAGCCGGCGCCCTTTCCCGTAGCATACAGCACGCAGGTAAAGGCCTTTCCATTCTTTCAGTCCATATCTGAGCACACCGCTTGTGGATTCCGCAAGTTCCGCCCCATTATCGGATTTTAGAACAATAAGGTCTGATTCGGATGACATATAACTGAAAAAGCTCCGTTTTTTTTAATGGCATTTATAACTTCCTGTCTATCCGAATTCGGCGCAACATGAATGCCGGATCCGACCTGAAGAACATGACATCCTCCTTTAGTTATCTCAAGCGCAGGAATAATCAGAGGAGAAACCTTATCTCCTGAATATTCTTTATAAATATCGTGATCACTGAGCGCTAAAACATGATATCCGAGTTTACTGTAAAGCGAGACGGCATCCTCAGCGCTCATCATGCCGTCGGAAAGTATTGTGTGAGTATGAAAGTTCGCTTTCAGCCTCAGCTTTTCTGAAGAGAAATAGTTGATAATATTTTTGTTCATTTTATTTTAGGCCCGGTTTTTCCTGAAATAGGAATTAAGATTCAAAGCAGGAGGATCAAAAATTTTAAATCCTGTATCTCTTATTCCCACGTCGGGATTTTCTTTAATTATTCCGGAGGCTAAGCGGTTCAGGTATGCCGGGGTATTACCTCCCTCAGGAAGCGTCTTGGGAAAATATTCAGAAGGGAGACTTATATAAACCGGTGTCTGACCTGTCCCGCAAGCCGCTGTCGAAATACCCCTGAATCCCATATCTTCGGGTCTCCAGGTATATGCGTCAGAGGCAATAGTGATAAATGAATATCCGTTTTTAAGAATATCTTCTATCAGCGAGGGAAGCGGAGGTCTGCCGCATCCATATAGAGATGTCCCGAATTTAATCTGAAGATCGGTCATTTTTTTTCTTTTATAATAAAAATATCCGGAAATTTCCGCGTCAAGGCCTATTGTATCGGCTGCAAGCAGAACTGCCTTCTCAAATGAATCGTCATATCCCTCGTCGAGCCACAGAAAGTATTCGGAGGTATCGTCCTTTTTTAAAGACTTCCGTAAAACCGGAACGGTTTTACGGATAAAATCTTTGACTTCGGAAAAAGCAGAATCCTCTCCAAATTTCTCATCAGGCAGTTTCATCAAGGCATCTAAATGCCCGCGTATTAGATTGAAGACAGAGCCGCGTAAAGGTTTCCTGAAAAGGTCCTGCAAAACAGAAAAGTATTTTTCATAACCGGCGCGATGGTTGTGCATAATGAGACTCAAGAATGTGCGGCACACCGAAATTTCATCAAGACCGTATGCCTTGCTGCTTTCTAATCCGGCAACTATTTTATTATCAAGAGCTTCCAGACAACGGAAATGCTTACTGGAAGTATATCCCAGACCATCCCGAAAATGATTATTTATTTTATGTTTTCTTTTACCTGTGCCACGGATATCCGGATGCACCCTGACGCCGTTAACAGGAAGACAGACGCAGCGCCCTCTGCCGATAGATGTAAATTTCCGGAACATATCCATGTCCTGTCCGCGTATCATTTCGGGGTCAAAGAACCCGGCTTTTTCCTGCAGTTCACGGCGGATCATGAAAGAACCCATATAAAAACCTATATCAGTAATAAAAAAAGGGTACTGTCTTCTCCCCTGCCACCTGCTCGCTGCAAAATACCAGTACTCCGGAACTTTACCTTCAAGACTGAAATAAAGAGTATCCCCCCACACATAACCGCAGGATAGGTCATTAAGAAGTACTTCTCTCAATAATTCCAAATGATACGGCAGCAGTATGTCGTCATCATCAAGATAAACAATATATTTGCCTTCAGATTTTTTTATGAGTTCATTGCGCGCGACAGAGGCCCCCTGATTTTCCTGCCTGAATTTTTTTATTCTCGGATCGCAAAAAGACTTAAGTAATTCAGGAGTGCCGTCCGTAGAGCCGTCGTCCATAATAAGGAGTTCCCAGTCCGGGAAGGTCTGACACATTACCGAGGCTATGGTATTTTCGATGAATTTTCTTCTGTTGTGCACTGGTAAAATAACCGAAATTTCCGGAGTAGTCTCAGCCGGGGCAGATTCGCGGAAATTATCATCTATGAATGCGGTAATTATATCAGAAGACGGATTCGGCTCCTTATAAAACACTGCCGCGGAATATTCTGAGAAACGCAGTCTTCGCGTGGAATATGAACCGGATAAAGATATCAGTGAGGAAAGATCGGCACCGCTTTTAAAAAAGACAACCGCTCTTTTAGCGGAAGAAAGATTTCTAAAACTGTCGATTGTTTCTTCATCGGGGCCTGACGGCCCGGCAAATGATACGATGGTTGATATTTCTCCGCGTGATTTATCAGAAAGCAATTTTAACATCCGGGAAAGCGCTCCGGAATTTTCATTAAGAACAATTCTCTTCCCTGTTCCATCGAAAAAAGCCGCAGCGAACGCTGAGGCCTCCGATTGAGAAAAGGAAGGGATTTCCATACTCAGGCAATCCCCAGATTTTCTTTTATCCTGGTAATGGCTTCATCGGGTGTTATAAGAGACTTGTCCTTCACAGACCTTATCTTGAATTCAACCTTGCCGTCTTTCGAGTCTCTGCCCGCGGTTATGGTAAAAGGAAATCCTATAAGATCAGCATCTTTGAACTTGAATCCGGCTCTTGCGTCCCGGTCATCAATAACCGTTTCTATTCCAATCTTCATACATTCACTATAAATTTTTTCGGCCAATTCCATTATAACCGGATCAGAAATATTCACCGGAATTATACAAAGATGATAAGGAGCTATGGATAACGGCCATATCATGCCGTCATTGTCATGGTTCTGTTCAATCGCAGCCGCTGCGATACGTGAAGTGCCGATTCCGTAACAACCCATTATAAATGGCTTTTGTTTTCCGTCTTCCGCAGTAAAACAGGCTTTCATACGGGAAGAATACTTGGTTCCGAGTTTAAAAATATGACCGACTT
Organism: uncultured Fibrobacterota bacterium; assembly: GCA_964401455.1. Taxonomy (GTDB): domain Bacteria; phylum Fibrobacterota; class OXYB2-FULL-49-7; order CAYNYI01; family CAYNYI01; genus CAYNYI01. The sequence continues at coordinate 1,592 of CAYNYI010000154.1, read as the reverse complement.
CTATTCCGCGTACAACATTCAGTTTTTTTCCGCAGCGTATGCAGGATTCCCCTTCCGCCGCTTTACGCAGATCTGCTGATTCTGTCTTAGGGAAATCCGAAATATTTACATTCAGACAATGTTTGTCGGTCTTATTACAGCCGCAAAGAAAGTTTTTCAATCCTTCTATGCTCTGATCCGCGATTACCGTTACCTTGTCCCTGTCAAGTCCGAGAGGCCCCGCAAAACCGACTTCAGCTCCGGTTATTCTTTTAACCGCCTCATCATCCGCCAACTCCGCGGCAAGACATCCAAATTTATTGACAAGTTTAACGTCATTTACATCGCAGTCTCCTCTCATAAGAACAGCGGCATATCCTTCCCTGTCCTCGAATATAAGACGGTAAATAATGGTTTTCACCATCTGCCCCGGGAGCATGCTGAAGAAATTGCACAATTCGGTTACAGTCTTTATTCCCGGCGTATCGTGTTCTTCAGGTCCACCGCTCTTGTCTGTAGCGGGTTGCACAGGAGCCGGAACGGATTCCGCTTTTTCAACATTGGCCCCATATCCGCAGGAAGGGCAGGCAATAATCTCATCTTCACCGGACTCCGCCGTTACCATAAATTCCTGTGAACCGCTTCCTCCGATTGCTCCCGGATCGGCATCAACCTTGACGAAATCCAAACCGCATCGAGTAAATATTTTCTCATATGTGCCGCTCATCAGTTTGTAATTTCGGTCAAGACCCGTTTCATCCGAATCAAAAGAATATGCGTCTTTCATAATAAACTCCCGGCATCTCATCAAGCCGAAACGCGGACGTATCTCATCACGGAATTTTGTATTCTGCTGATACAAAATAACAGGGAGATCTTTATAGCTTTTCAGGGAATTGCGTACCATATCAACGATCATCTCTTCATGTGTAGGGCCCAGACATAATTCTGATTCTTTTCTGTCATTCAGTGTGAACATAATCCCGGATGCTTTGTATCCGGGCAGCCGTCCGCTTTCCTGCCACAATTCAGAGGGCTGGAGTATAGGCATCAGTACCTGCTGGGCACCGGATTTATCCATCTCATCCTCAACTATATTCGAGATCTTCTTTATAACCCTGTTCATAAGAGGAGTGAAACTGTATAAACCGGAAGTATGTTTCTTGATAAAACCCGCCTTAAGCATCAGTTTATGACTTACTATTTCGGCCTCTGCGGGAATTTCTTTTTCTGTAAAGCAGTACAGCGACGAGAACCTCATTTTTTTTCTCCATTTCCGGAAGCGGTTTTTTCGTCGTTGCCGTTTCCTGATACTTTTTCTATACTATTTTTCATTTCATTAAGATCTTTCCAGTTATAATCATCGGGAATTTTTTTATCGATTAATTCAAGAGCTGCGGCTGTGTCATTTTCAGACAGCAGTTTCCGGGCTTTTTCTTCCGTTTCGAATAGTTGCGATTTCAATAATGAATGTCTTCTCTGAAGGCTGTCGTAATATAAAAGAAGACTGTCATTATCATTACCGAAAAAACGATAGAGAAACAAGGCGTTTTTCTCCTCAATAAAGTTTTTGTTTTCCCTGAATTTAGAAAAACGGCCTTTAGAGACAGCCG
>CAYNYI010000153.1:0-5184 GCA_964401455.1 uncultured Fibrobacterota bacterium | reverse complement strand
CTTAGCACCGGCAGCGGTTCGGAAATCAGGGCTCCCTTCGCGACAACGGCGATAGGCGGAATTATTGTCTCAACAATGCTTACGCTTTTTGTTATACCGGTTCTGTATCTGCGTTCGCTCAGAAAGAAGCATGCGAAAAACAGGGATTGATTTTTCGGCTTTTCTTGAGTTATTTTAATGAATAGACCGGCTGCGTGGCTGTTTAATTTTTTTTCTCATACACCCGGAATTTAAGAGGTTTCATATCGATACGGTGCTTTCATCCAGTCTTGAAGATTATCTTGAAGCGGTTTTGGAGATCTCGAGAGAGAACGGAGTAGCGAGAACCAAGCAAATCAGTTCGCGGCTTAATGTAAAAAGTTCTTCGGTTACCGCCGCGCTTAAAACTCTTAACGATCAGGGATATGTAAACTATAAGCCCTACGGATTTATAACTCTTACTGACAGGGGGGTAAAAAGGGCTGAGGTTATTTCTTCCCGACACGGAGTTCTTAAAAGGTTTCTGGAAAAAATTCTTGGAATTAGTGAAAGCGAGGCTGAAAAGACCGCATGCGGAATGGAGCATGTCCTCGGCGCGGAAACCGCTGAGAAACTGGAGTCTCTCACAAAGCATCTTCTTCAGGATAAGGTACTGCTTGAAAAGGTTAAGTCCTCACTAGAGTGATTATATTTTATGTGTTTTTCTTTGCGAATGCTTTTAGTCCCGTTTTTTTGTTTTCTTCTTTTCTGTTCTGTTCGGGAAAGCAGTAATCCTTCGGATCCTGTTTCGGCTGCGTATGAAAAACTGGACTCATTAAGGAAAAAAAAGCAAAGGCGCTAACAGCCCACTTATCCGCAATAAAAAAGAAAGCCGAAGAAATTGGATCCGATTCTCTTATGCTTGATTTCTTCAGCATTAAAAATCGCTATTACAATCTCGGTAAGCGTTCAATACCCCCCAAAGAGGTGGCTCTTGCCGTTAACCGGATGAAAGAAGAGGTTAAATACCGCTATTTGATGAAATATCTGGACTTTTATGATATCCTCTGCATTAATATCGAGGGTGAGGTTTTCCATACCATAAGAAAGCAGGCGGATTATCACAAAAATATTTTTTCCTCCGAGTTTAAAAACACTTCGCTTTCGCAAAAACTTAAAGAAAAACCCGGTGAGTCATTTGTGGACTTTCAGTATTATGATGTTTCCGGGGAGCCTTCAGCTTTTTTTCTGCAGCCGGTACTCAGAAAGGGTGAACTCTACGGATGGTTTGCTCTTCAGTATTCAACAAATAAAATCAACAGGATGTTCAGCGGGGCAATGAAAAACTCCTTAACCGGTGAAGTTATACTTGTTAACCGCAGTAGATTTATGCTTACTGACTCACGGTTCCATCCCAATTCAACAATTCTTAAGAAAAGGCTTTCAGCAGAAAATATTGAAGATAAATTCCGCCTGGGTGAAGGGCGTAAATGCGTCGTTGATTACCGGGGAAATCAAGTACTCAGCTCTTTCCGTGTTTGTCCTGTTTCCGGAAGCGAGTGGTTGCTGATCGCTAAAATAAATAAAGCGGAGGTCCTTACGGGTTTTTTTAGAAATAACAGTCGAAAATACGCGGCCGCTCTTCTGGAAAAATCTTCTTTTCCCGTTGAGAGTGCTTCTGAGTGGAGTTGTCCGAAAAACTGCACCACCGAAGTGGACATGGATGAGTTTCGCAGAATAGACAGCTGCGGAATAATATATACTCATGGAGTTTCGACCTGCACGGCGCTGCTTGTAACCATGCCGGGGCGTTTTTCATATATGGCTCACATATCCAATATTGACCAACAGTACGGAGGAGGCGGGACCGACCTGCTCGCGTCCGTTTTCAGGCACATAAAGGATTTTGATGTTTCAAGATATCAGATTCAGGCTCTTTCGGTCATAATAGCCGCGGCCGACACCGCGGCCTCATCAGTTTTTATAGAATCTCTTGTTCAGCAAGGATTGTTCCTTTCGCAGATCAAATATTTATGCAGGGAAGATTGCGATTTTCTGAATCTATATCATTGTAATGAGACCGGAAGGTCTCTGGTGGAGTGGATTTTTAAAGGCCGTCCGGAAAAGACTGAAATTACACGCACTCAAAATTGCGGAAATCTTCTCGATGTATTCTCTTCTATGATTGGCGATAAAGGTAAATCTTCTAAATGTGAGGGAATTTGACAGTATATTCATTAAAAAAAAATTATGGAAATATTTTCAGGTACATCCGGCTGGAATTATCGGCATTGGCGTAAAAAGTTTTATCCTGAGAAGTTAGCTGTTGCAAAACAGCTGGAATTTTACAGCAGCAGGTTTAATGCCGTTGAAGTGAATTACACTCATTATCGTTCACCGTCTGTTAAGACCCTTAAAAGCTGGTATAATAAAACACCCCGTCGTTTTATATTCTCCCTGAAGGCGCCTCGCTATATTACACACCTCAAGAAGCTTAAAGATGTCGCAGAGCCTTTGAAGCGCTTTTATGGGGCCAGAGAAGTGCTTCGCGGCAAAGCCGCATGCTTCCTTTTTCAGCTTCCCCCTTTCTTTAAATGTACACCTCCGAATACAGAGAAACTTGCCGGATTAGTTTCGCTATTAGATAAAAGTGTGATTAATATTATAGAATTCAGAGATCCCTCATGGTGGAATGAAAAAACACATTCATTGTTTTTAAATGAGAATGCCGTTTTTTGTTCAGTCAGCGGACTCGATATGCCTGATAGTTTAATAAAGACGGCTGATACAGTTTATATCCGTTTTCACGGAGACAACTATAAAACACCGTACAATCCGAATGAAATTTCAGATTGGTGCGGCAGAATAAAAAAAAGCGGAGCTTTAAACGTATTCACTTTCTTTAATAATGATTATAAGGCTTATGCTCCGGCGAACGCTCTTGAATTAAAGGAAAAATTAAATGAAATCAATGCTTGAAAGTGTCCGGACATATCTTGAAAACAGTAATTTCCCTATAGAGCAGGGGGAAACAGTTGATTATATCCTGGATGCCATGAAAAAGGCAGACCGGCGCTTTTTTATTGATGAGTCGCCATATGCGGATTCCGCTATCCCCATCGGCGAAGGGCAGACAATATCCCAGCCTTCAACTGTAGCCGCTATTCTGCGGTTTGCCGCATTGAGTTCCGGCAGTTCAGTTCTTGAAATCGGGGCCGGCAGCGGCTGGAATGCCGCCGTAACCGGATTTATGGTTTATCCGGGAGAGGTTACAGCAGCGGAGATTATACCGGAGCTTGCTGAAAAAGCTGAAAGAAACATTGAGTCACTTAAAAGCCATTTTGAGGAAAACGGGATAGAATTCCGTTGCAGGGTCAGAATAATACCTTCTGATATTCTGAGCAAAGAAGAGCAAATCCCCGCTCTATTTGACAGAATAATTTTTTCTGCCGGTATCCGGGAAAGCGAGGAAGAAAGAATTGAAAAATTCGCTCTTAAAAATCTTGAAGACGGAGGGGTTCTGGTGTGTCCGCAAAGGCGGGGACCACTTATAAAAATTGAAAAAAGAGGAGCAGAGATAATAAAAACAAAAAGCGAAGAGCAGTATGTATTTGTACCGCTTATTTTTTAGTCTTATTATAAAAGAAATTCTTTTACTTTCTTCCGGACTTCTTTACGGTGAGTTAAAATGGCGGTATGTCCGCCGTTTTCTGCAAAAAGACGAAGAGCGCCTTCAAGGATTTTTTTAAGGCGTTTGTTTTTTTTGTTTTCGTTATAAATATTCGGATTTCGGATCGGATGGCCGTATTTTTTTATTTCCGGAGGCATAACAAAAAACGCATCCTCTCGGGCACGTGTCATAGGCTCCGATATCCCTGCTTTTGCCGCACAGACACTCGGGGCGCTGCCCGGTGTCTTTTGGGGCTTTTATCCCGGCTGAAGAGGTGTCTATGCAGGGGGAACGTTTTATGCCTGTTTCTGAGAAATCTGTCTCACAGCACAGTCCGGGAGTTATTCCCGTTGAGAGGCATTCATTTTTAAAAAAGCGAAGAAGAGAAGACGATTTCAAAAAATCTTCCTTACCCGACAATCCAAGTTTCTCGGCGGAAGTTTTATTCTTGCGGTATATATCAAGAAAGCTGATTATACACCGTGAAACGTGCCCCTGCAGATTTCCGGAAATAAATCTGAAATTTTTTTTATGAAATTCAGGTCCGGTATTTTCTGCCAATATTACCGGATCATATCTCCATGCTATTCTTTCCGGGCCGAGGATTTCGCTTATTGATTTTACAATGCGTATGGAAGAATGAACGGAAGGGGAACCGGGTTCGAGATAGCCTGGATATCCGGTTATGGTATATAAAAAAAAAGGATTCAGCCCCAGGTCCTTTAAATATTTTATATGCGGAAGAATGGAGGAGGCGTCCCTGGTCCAGAAAAAGAGCGCGTCAACATCATCCGGTAGTAAAGAAACCCTGCTGAATTTTCCGTTGAAAGGATTTTTAACCAGGCAGTATCCCGCCCGGAGGCGGTTTAAGAACCAGCTAGTATGATAGCAGGGAATGTCTGTTCTGCGGCTGGCCGATATTATCACCGGGATTTTCCTTGGAAAATGCTGAATATAAACTCTTCTCTTGCATATTATGCCAATAAAATCAGATATTGAATGACTGTACAGAATAAATCCGAACTTAAATGAAATATACTAATTATGCTTAAACTCCTTGAACAGAATCCTGAAAAAAAATATGCCGGTATCCTTCTGCATCCTACTTCGCTGCCGGGAAGGCAGGGCATAGGCACACTCGGTAAAGAATCTTTCCGGTTTATTGATTTTCTGAGTAAATCAGGAAATTCAATCTGGCAGATGCTGCCGCTTGGCCCCTCAGGATTCGGTAATGCCCCTTATTCAGCCACCAGCGTTTTCGCGGGCAACCCTTTTCTCATAGACCTTTATTCTATTAAAGACAAGGGGCTGCTGCCCGATTTTGAAATTTCAGATTTCGAGACCGGAGAGGGGAATGTTGACTTTCTGAAGGTACGGGATATCAAGGAAAGAGCCCTTTATTCCGCGTATCGTGAATTTAGTGGATCGGAAGACGCCTTTCCGGAAATAAAAAAAGGTCTGGAAGCATTTATTCATTCCGAGAAAGAATGGCTTGAGGACTTCTGTCTGTAGCTTGCCTTAAAGGAGTACCACGGAGGAGCTCCCTGGTAGGAATG
>CAYNYI010000152.1:0-5292 GCA_964401455.1 uncultured Fibrobacterota bacterium | reverse complement strand
CAGAGAGCAGACGCTTATCTCTGAAGGAAACATCTACGGCATCGAGATACGCGTTTCCGTCAAGGTCTTTTGTAACTGCACTCAGCATATCCACCTCTCCGAAGACACTTATGGTGACTGTGTCAGAGAAAGCGTGCCTCAAAGCAGTGTCGGCGGCAACGGGCTCCGGCGACACAACATTATAACAGCCGAAATCGGGAACATTAAACCAGTAGATTCCACTCTCGAAGCTGTTTTCACCGTAGCAGGCGCCGTATTCATTCCACTTTGCGTCAAGATAGCCGCGGCTTTCTCCGTATGCGATATTACCGCATTTATCGAAGGCTCCGGCGTACAGCCTCACCTGATCTCCGGACAATGCATTGAAAGACGAGGGAGAAAAGTCAGTAAGCATGCCATTGTTGTCTTTTTGGCCTGATTTAAAAAGACGGATATAAGCAAGGGGACCGCTCCTGAGATTTACGGTTACCGTTCTGGTCAGGTTTCCGGCGCGTATATGAATCTGCTGAGCTTCAGGTGTCTCATAAGCATTGATTCCGTTGCAAAGCACTGCTCTGAGAGTATCCCTTCCGTCCGGGAATGTTCCGAAACTTACACTGTCGGTTACCGAGGTCATCAAAGAGTCTCCCCCTAGCGGAACTGATGCCGTGCGGGTTATGCTGCATTCAAAAGCCTTTTTATCTTCTGTTCCGTGATTCAGTTCTCCGGGCAGTGCCTCTCTGTTCGCTGAAGACGCGGGATGGCTGGTTGCGGCCTTGTATTCATCCGTATTTATGCTGGTAATATTTCCGCTATTATCTACTGCTTTGAGCGCGATCAGGAATTCTTCGCCCGCGGTTATATTATTGCTTCCGATAATCTCGGCTATGAGTTCAACCGCCTTTCCGGCATTTACCGTAACATACAGAGTCTCCGCGAACATTCCGTTATAATCTATAATAACCGTATCTGTTCCGGTTTTTTCGGGCGCGATGATAACCTGGTTTCCCTGGCCGCCGCCCTGTTCGGAGACTATACCTGTTGTTGATTCCCACGAAGCGGTTACTGTGTCGTATGTGCCGTCTTCTTTTTCCATGAGAATTGTATAAACGATTTCCTCGCCGGCATCAAGTATTACAGGGTTTGTTACTGTTGAATCGCCGGTACTTATAATCATGTCTGTATAGCTGTAGTTCTTTACGCTGAAGTTCAGAGTATCTTTGAATACCGCGCGTCTGTTTGAATATCCCGCTATCAGAGACATCGTAAAAGTATCAAGGCTGTCGGCGTCCTTTGTTATGACAGCCGCCTCTCCGCGTGTATTCACTGAAAAATGCGTTTCATCGGTAATAAGGAAATCCGCCTCGACATTTTCAACGAAATTACCGTAAAGATCTCTTCCGACCGCGTAGTATGTTTTCTCGGATTCATTCAGGGACCACTGAATAGTATCAGAAATATCAAGGTTTCCCTGAGGATCCCAGACGGAGGGAGTTCCCGGCGAGGATTCAATACTGAAGCGCGCTATGCTGTCACGCGGGCTGATAGAAACGTTCAGAGTATCGGTTTCCCCGTTTCTTGCTGGTGTAAAAACCACCTTGAAAGAATCCGGCCCCTGGGTAATAAGATCCGGATCGATCCGCAGAACACTTTCGGACTGACCGGAATGAGCGTGATTGAATGCTTCCATATATGTTTCATTCTGCCAGTCTATTATCTCGAAACTTCCCTGTGCCGAGTCCATCATCAGTTTACCGGTAGAAAGATCCATGCCGACAACATATACAGGTTCTGAAATACCGGCCGTCAAAGAGAGAGAATCGAAAGCATTCAGAAGCATATCCGGAGTAACAGAACTGTCGAGAGGATTATATTTTGATATGAAGACTGTCTGAGTATCATAATCAACATTGTCATATATCCTTATTTTTACCGTATCCGAAACAATCCCGTCCTCTTCTGTGCTGTACCTTGCGATTATACGGCCTTCCTCTTCGCTTACAACCGTATCGGGAAAAGAAATCCAGAACTCGGCGGAAGTATCTGCTGCCTGCGGCGCGTTGACTTCGTTTCTTACAAAACCCTCTATTCTCCATTCAGATGATGTCTTTCCCCAGTATGCGTTTCCTACAAGGCCCATGGAGTAAAAATTCAGAGTATCAACATTAAGTATTCCATAGTTGCCGTCCGGGGCCCTTACAACATTATAAGACACCTCGGAAACGGAGTTGCTGCTTGCTGATCCGGATGTATCTACAATCATTCCGTCAATCGGGGCACTGATATCGAAAACTTCAAAATCAACAGTATCATAATAAAATTCCCCGCCGAATTCTGCGCCGCCCACAACGGAACCGCTTATAAGGTCTCCGTCATGATCATAAAGATTCCGAAGGATGAGCAGAGCGCTGTCGCCCGACGCGGATACATCTATTACATCCTGCTGATTTATACCACCGAGAATCCCGTTATGATATTCGTAAACAACATTCAGAAGACTCCAGTCAAGAGCGGTATCTGAAAACACGGTATCATTATTATGCGCTACAACAAAAACAGCTTTAGCGTAGAGAGGTACTTCCGCGGAAAAAGTATTGGATATATCCGGCATATAACTGCTCGAGTAACTGCCTCCGAAAGTACCCGTATCCCTTGTATCCGAATAGTCTTTTGTTATCACGACTCCGAGAAAAGTTATGGTACTGTCGGTAATATAAATATCCACGGTATCTCTTACCGTATCCGCGCGGTCGGTAATAAAAAGCGCGGATACAAAAGCGGTATCGGAGGAAGAAACATCTCCGAACTCAATGTAGAAAGAGCTGGAGGTATCTGTTCCCGGGCCTCCGCTGTAAGAGACATCAAGACCCGACAGGGTCCAGAGAACCGGAACATCTTTTGAGTAAGAACCGTCTGTGAGACCTCTGGCCGAAAAATCTATCCGCGCAATACCGGGATTGCCGTCTCTGGCGGTGATAAATATGTCCCGGGCACCTCCTGAAAAGGAGGAAGCGGTATCTATTACCATCCCGTTTATACCCGCATACGGGTTCTCACGGTATGTGGACACGAAAACCGGCCCGAGTCTTGTAAACTCACCGTTTACATCGACCCATTCGAGCATATACCAATAGCTTTTATCGGGAAGCACCGTGCTGTCCGTAAAAGAATAATTCAAAGTATCTTCTGAATCAAAGGCTCCGGGAATAAGATTGTCGTTTACATATTCATAGGCGCCTGATTCCGTTTCGGAACGAAGCACATGAAACCCGCTGTCATTATGCTCATAAGTAGTCGTCCAGAGAAGATCCACGCTGTGTGTATCGGGAACGGCATACAGCGTATCGAGTGTCAGCTTCGATTCATCTTTTATATTTATTGTATAGGAACCTTCTGTATTAAATTCATCGCCGCTGTAATAGCCTCTGGCCATGCCCCGGATCTCAAGCAGGTCGCCGTCTCTCAAAGGGGACCCGTCATGGTATTCAAAAAGCGGCTTGATATAAAAATCAAAAATATATTCATTCCCCGCGGGTAAAGAAGCATAAGACCACTCCAGCAGAGTTTGTCCTGTTGAAGAATCAAATGTAACGGCGGGTGTTCCTACGCCTGTGGGGGAATCATAGCTTATGAGTTCCGTTCCATCCGGGATATTAAGGACGATAAGGTTTTCTGTAAGTTCATTTTCCCCGTTATTTGTTATCGTAGCGGTAAATTTTACAGTATTTCCAATTTCGGCTCCTTCCATAGAGCCTCCTATACTTACTTCCAGATCCGGAGGAATTACGGAAGTGGCATAGCACATCCAGTTATCATTCCAATTGGAAGACATAACAGAAACAAGCTTATTCGACTTTACTGTAAGATAAGGTCTGCGGCCTCCGCTGTTAAGGTCGTCGTACCTGTCAGTATCTATTCTTATATCCGCATATCCGTCTTTTCCGAGAACAACCGATGTATCGAAAAATGAGCCGTCAGTATCAGCGTCTTTTATCTCAACTTCAGTTTCCTCACGGTGCCCGTAAATATAAAGATGAGAATAAAGCGAGTTATAATTTGAACCTGTCAAAGGATCTATACAATTTCTGGCATCACCCGGGGGGCCTACATAAACTACGAAGTCTCTTCCCGCACCCTGCCCGAATTCGGAAGAAATAAAACTTGAGATATCTGAGGTGCCGGGGTCCCCTGTTTCCAGCCAGTTAGCTTCAAAAACCGAGACTTTTTTTCCTTCCGAACATTCCAGCTTAAAAGTTTTGTAACTTGTATTGACAAAATCAGCATGATCAAATTTTCCCATATCGGCCCAGCTGTCGAGCAATGTCCACCCGCCGTGGTCTTTACCATAAAAATTCACTGTATTAAGAGAATCAAAAGAAATTATCCTCAGCTCTTTTTCATAGGTTTTGCCGGCATCCGAGGGAATGGAAAAATAAAAAAGCGAGCCTGATGAATAACCGTTACTTCCGGGTACAAATCCCCCGCCGTCTCTTACACCGCCGCCGTCCGACCAGAGCGCTCCGTACATAACTGTGACATCTCTGCCGGCTGAAACATAATATGTGTGCCCTTCTTTAAGCAGGTCCTGTCCGGGAGGCCTTGAGAGACCGGCAGGAGTATTGGCAATAATTTCTTCACCTTCATTAATCATAAATGAAGCTACTACGGTGCCGTTATCAATATCCACGACCGTCTTACCGGTAGCGGTCAGAGCATCGGTTGAAATATCTTTAATTTGAACTGATGTTGAATCGCTGTATGCAAAAATATTCAGATCTCTCGTCTGGGAAGTACCGCTGCTGTGGTCCTCAGGGCAATAAATATAAAATGATCTTCCGAGCATTAATCCGTTGTCCGCGGGAACCCAGTCATGCTGCCAGTCGGATGTCGTCGCTTTGGCCACAACTACAGGCTTATCCGAAGCCACTATGAAATAATCCCCGTCTCCGTGCCAGTCGTCGTTAACGCCGTTATCCTGAAGATATATTATCTGGGATTCTCCCCTTTTAAGCTCCACTCCCAAAAATGTGTCATCATTGTCTCCGTCGGTGCTGTCGTCGACAATATCAACCGTTGTAACAGCATCGCCGATTCCGGTTACAGCGGTCACAATAAGCATAGGATGCCGGTCAACATAATCATTCTGCGGAGGCACAAAGATATTAAACCTCGTTGAGGCCTCCCCGACGGCAAAAACCGAAACGGCGGCCAGGATAAGTGAAAGAGTGATTCCTGTGATTGTCTTCATTTTGGGTTCCTCCTTATTTTCGCACTTTTCAACGATGCACTCCACGCAGCATTAATAATATATCA
>CAYNYI010000151.1:0-5332 GCA_964401455.1 uncultured Fibrobacterota bacterium | reverse complement strand
AAAAATCAACTGGTTGTCCATTCCGCGCTGAAGCAGGACACTTTTTTTCCTTGCAACCATCGGTGGTGTATTAGCCACACTCTTTACCGGATTAGACCTGCTCCGCCTGAAAAACAAGAACAGGGCCCAACCCTCAAAAAATTAAATAGTCTGCGGGCTGATTGAAAAACGAAATTCCGCCCCCCCCCCCCCCCGTTTAAAGCACCGCGTACATAATAAACCCGGCAGCCATAACGGCCACGGCCGGAGGCAGAAGCCTTACAATAGAATCCGTGATCCTGGTGCTGAAATGCTCATTCGTGACAATCAGGCATACATGAAAAGGTAAAAGAATCATCCCCATATAACCGGAGACATAAGAAAGCGCAGCCACCGCATAAATACTGTGCCCCGCGTATCCGGCAAGCTGCATGACAACAGGAAAAGACGCCCCCACAAAACCGAGCGCGATACCCGAAGTCAGCCCGCTGATATAAGGAATGACTACATAAATCAGAACAAGCGGAAGCCCCCATCCGTTAAGTTCCGAATTGATCTCCGACGCGATAGTAGATCCGCCCGGAATAGAAGCCTCAATAAAAGCCCCGTAAATTCTTATGACAAGAACAATAAAAGCAAGATTAATGGTCTTCCCCGAAAGAAGGATCTTTTTCCATTCAGAAGCGCGCAGAGGCCGCAGCACGTGAAGAAGAATAATCGCCCCGAAAAGCCCGGTAATCATCGGAATATATTTATTGAAGCCGGAAAATGCCGGAACAAAAACCCTGACAACAGAGTAGATTCCGATAACCGTCAGAATCGGAAAAAGAAACAAAAAGAACACGGGAAGAGGCTTTTTGGCCGGCCCGGCAAGGCCGTTTAAACCCCCCGGAAAGTTACTAAGAAAAAAAAAAGTTCCTGCCCCCACCGCAACAACGGGAAATAGAAAAATAAAGAGCAAGAATCGGATATCGGGAAAGCCCGTAATAACAACAGCCAGGAGGACACCGGGATAAAGAGGCCAACAGTAATCCCACACATGCCGGAACCAGTAATTGATTTTCGTCTTAAGAAGAGGCGAAACCGTCTTTTCCTCATCGCAGCTGTCAACGAGGGGCGCCGAAAAAACAGCGCCCCCCGGCATGGGCAGAAGCCCGATAAGCGCGGGAAGAACAGCCATCGAATATTTTTCGGGAATGAGCTTTCTGACCTCCGAAACAAGGTCCCGCATACTACCGGTCGCGGCCATCTGACCCGAAAGCCATATCACCTGAAAAATCACAATCATTAAAAAAAGAGAATCGGCAGAAAAGGCCCTCTCCCCTGCCACGGATAAAGCCGAAGAAAGAGGATGCCCTACCCAGAACGCCAGAAGAAGCGTTCCGCAAAGAACAGAAAGCGCCAGCTTTCCCGAATATTTATTGACCGCCAGAATAACCCCGAGAGAAACAAGCACCCGGAGAACATACGGAACTGATAAGAAAAGCTCAGACATCAGTTTTCAGCAAGAGTTACACGGACAGTCTTGATCTCAAAAGGCAGAAATGAAAGATCAAAACTGTTCCCCCGGACCGCGGCTTTTTTGCCCGGTCTTTCAAGGAGGTCCGCTTCTTTTACCGACTTCAGCTTTCTGCCGGAACTTATTCTCATCGTTCCTCTCTTCTCCAGAGGCATATAACACCGGAGAATATAATCTCCCGACCCATCTTCGGCAAGTTTGACAGATTCTATCAAGGCGTCTTTAGAAGATGATTCAAAAAGAGGCCCGTCTTTTATTTTCCGCCCGGCAAAAACACGGCAAGGCCTGTTAAGACAGTACGACTCCCTGATAATATCGGAAAGGTCCTCCTCCCCCTTATGAGGGAAAAGAGAATAAGTGAACTCATGAACACCCTTTTCGCATCTCGCGTCAGGCCTGTCGGATGATTTAAGAAGCGAAATCGATATTTCTCCGTGCTTTATCCTGTGCCCGTATTTGCAGTCATTAAGAAGAGCCACACCGAAATCAGGTTCAGAAAAGTCGCACCACTTCTGCGCGGCCGTCTCAAACTGCGCCTGCTCGAAAGAATTGTTCTCGACCGCGGAGCGCTCCATATAACCGTACTGGATCTCGAATTTCGCCCTTGAGGATTTTATGTCAACAGGGAAACCCGCGCGCAGCAATGTATTTTTCTCGTCCCAGTCCACAGTGGTCTTAAAATCAATTCTCCTGTTAAAAGCGTAGAAAGTGATATATTGAGTCAGTGATGAATTCGAGGCAAGCGGCCGTTTGACCCTGAACCTGCAGAAAAGCGGACCGCATGAATCAAGCACGGCCTCCGCCAGACGGGTCTCCGAAGTTTCCTTTTCCATATAGTCGCGTTCAATATCCCAGGCGACATATTGCCTCGTAACATCATCGGAGTATCTTATATCATTCAGGGGACGCCCTTTTACGGCAATCTGCCGTCCCTGTTCCTTATCAAACAGTGAAACCATACAAAAAGATTTATCAAAATTCACTTTGTAAAAAGGTGTTTCAAGCCGGCCGCCTTTGTATTTAAAAGGAGCATCGCTTTCTTCCGAGGATTTGTTAGAGAAAGTGAATACCGCCGGGCTCATTCCCGGGAACCTTCCCCTGAAATAAATGACATCGTTTCCGTTTTCCCGGACCTTTTGTACAGTACAGGAATTTCCGTCAGGCCCTTTTACTCCTGAAGCCTTCGCTTCAACCCGGACAATTTCCTCTCTCGGAAACGAAATAGTGTTTATTACAGACAAGGACTTTGAATCTTTACGCGATGCTTTATCAACCGCCTTTTGCGCGAAATCATTCATCTCTTTTATACCGGCCTTATATTCCTCAACAGCCTGTACGTTGACCTGCTCAATCGAAGAACCGGGGATAATATCATGAAACTGATTTGTCAAAAGCGTTTTCCATGTTTTCAGGATCTCTTCGGAAGGATAGTTTTCAGGCAACATTGATGAGCATATAAACTCGGTATCTAAAAGAGCGCCTTCGAGCCTTCTGTTGAATCTTTTAATATAAGACTGGGATGTAAGAGTCCCGCGGTGAAATTCAAGATAAAGCTCCCCGTCATATACAGGAAGCTCCTTTTTATTGTTCTCGAGACGTTTCATAAAAGCCGAAAGAGTATCGTATTTTACCTTCGGAACACCCTCAAGATTTTTCATTCTGCTGTAATACTCATTATGCTCTTCGGTGGGGCCGCCCCCGCCGTCACCGTAGCCTACAGTATAAAAGATCTCGTCAACAACCCCCGCTTCTTTATTATTGGCCCATATCTCCGAAAGCTCTTTCGGCCGCACTTCCCCGTTATAATTGCCTGAACCTATCAGATGGGCGGTAACATCCGACCCGTCGACCCCCTTCCAGACAAAAGACATATAAGGGAAGCGGTTTGTATCGTTCCATCCTATCTTGGCCGTTATGAAATACCTCACGCCTGCTTTCTGAAGAAGCTGGGGAAGCGCGGCCGAATATCCGAAAACATCGGGAAGAAGAAGAGTATCCGGTTCATATCCGAACATTTCCATAATCGTTCTTTTACCGATCAGGAGCTGCCGCGCAAGAGACTCTCCGCCCGAAAGGTTGCAGTCGGCCTCGACCCACATCGCGGCGTTCGGTTCCCAGCGTCCGTCTTTTACCGCCTTTTGTATTCTTTTGAAGAGTTCCGGATAAGTGTCACGGACCGTTTCATAAATATAAGACTGACTCTGCAGAAAATTGAATTCCGGGTATCTTTCCATCAGGTTAAGAATGGTGGAAAAAGTCCTGCGGAACTTCCGGGTAGTTTCCGCCCTCAGCCATAACCAGGCTATGTCAAGATGGGAATGCCCGCTTATGCATACAGAAGGAACGGTTTCCGAATTTTTCTTTTTGAGAAGCGGCGAAAGAATTGCCGAAGCCTTCGGGGCGAGCTTTTCCCAGTCGGCGGATTTCCGGTAATGCATTATGTTAAGCGCCGAGGCGAGCCCCCGGATTATTTTATGCTTTCTCGGAGACTTTTCATCAATCTGAAGCGCGGCCTCATAGAGAACGCTCATATCATAAAAAAGAGTGTCCACAGCAGAGTTTTTTACAACGAGTTCAAGACTCTTGAAATACAGAGGCAGGCTTTTTCTGCTTTCATAACCTGCGAGAAGACTGTTCAAAATGCTCGGGCTGTCATTGATTCCGATTCCGGGGAGCGGATGCCCGGCGTATGATTCGATGAAAAACGAATACCTCTCCCCCGCCTTTGCTTTTTTGCTAAGCATGATTTCCTTATGCCTGGCATCAAGCGCGCCTTTTTCCACACCGTTTACCAACACAACGGTCTCTCCGCCGGGGAATCCCTGCAGAAAGAGCTCCTTGCCCGAAGCTTCCTTCGGCACGCTGGCTTTACCTCTGAAATACCCTGTATGCCAGAGCTTACCCCATGCGAAGGGAAGTTTTATTTTCCTGAATTTCAATTCCTTTTCGGAGAGATCTGTCTTTTTGGACATTGAATATTCAAGGTCTATTCCGCTTATGGGAACAAAACGTTCTTTATCGAGTTCTTTCAGGAAAATTTTTGTTTTGTCGAGTACATCAGGATACATATGAGGTCTCCGTTAATATGGTTTAAGTTCTTTTCTCTGTTTCATCACGGGCAATAGAAGCCCATTTTGTAAGCGTTTCCGGCTTTCCGTCGATACGGTTTTTTATTTCTGCCCGCATTTCCTCTTCCGGCCAGCGGCAGAATGATGTCTCTGTCAGTCACAGGACCTCCGTTTAATTCAGTAATTAATTAGAAGATAATTAATTTTTTTTATGATGTGGATATAAAGGCGGTTAAGAAATCAGCTGTCTCCAAGAACAAACTCCTGATAATTATCTCTGTTTATACATGAATAAGAAGCGCCGTTATAAGTCTTTTCCCATAAAGACGGAGGTCTCGGCTTCTTTTTCTTCCATTTGATTTCAAAACCGAACAACTTCCCGCCGCGTTCTTCAACGAGATCAAGCTCTTTTCCGTCATATGTTCTCCAGAAATAAACATTGGAGAATATTCCCCGGTAATCGAGAGCCTTCAGCCTTTCTGTTACGACAAGATTTTCCCAAAGCATTCCGTTATCATCGCGCATATCCAGATAATTGAAGTTATTGATGACTGCATTTCTTAAACCGTTGTCACAGAAATAATACCGGCAGGATTTATTGATCTCTTTTCTAAGGTTTCCGGAAAATGCCCGGATCTTTCTAATAATAAACGTTTTTTCAAGAAGATCAAGATAGCGTTCAACTGTCGGTCTTGAAATACCGAGAGAACGGGAGAGTTCATTATGAGAAACTTCCGTACCAATCTGGAGAGCAAGCATTTTCAAT
>CAYNYI010000150.1:0-5334 GCA_964401455.1 uncultured Fibrobacterota bacterium | reverse complement strand
ATACGCCACCGATGTGGAATTTGAGATTAATCAGGACGACATCTGGAACCAGAAATTAAAAGAAAATAAATTTGATTTTGTCTTTTTCAGTAAGGTAGAGGAAGGTATAAACAGAATCAACATTTCAGGCCAAATGGTTGTGCTTAAAGATTTGTCTCAAATTGACACCGAAATTTTGACAGCGGAAGACGGCAACTATCTGTTTGACCTCTCTGGCCTTGAGAAGATAGACAGTTTCGGAACACAAAAACTTGAGGAACTCCTTAAGAGAATCCAAGACGAAAAAGGGAAGGCCGCCGCATTCGGCGCGAATGCCACTCTCCGGGAACTCTTCTCTCTAATGGGTGTTGATAACTATCTGGAACTTTTTCCGAATGAAGAAGAAGCAGTGAAGTATATCAACGGTGAAGAATAAACTATCACCAACCCCCATGTACTTTTTTCAGTACTTTATTAAAAAAACGAACCATTTCCCGGCGCAATCACTCTATTTTACAAACAATCTAAATCTAACATAAATGCACAAAGAAAGGTAGTTTCAATGAAACGGTTTATAATGATTTTTTGTCTAACCTCGTTTTTTTTCAGCGGCGTTTTTTCTGAAAACTGGCCGGGCTTCGAAGGGCTTTATCATCAAAGCTCCTCGGCAAAAGATATAGACCTCGCCGGCGGAAATTATTCAGTTAAATGGGACACACGCCTCCCGACAAAATGGACATTCGACGGCTATAACAGCACAGGCGCTTTTTTTTCGAGAAATCTGACATTTTATTACGGTTATCTCGCTCTTGTAGCCTCCACAGACGATAATGCAGCGGCAAGCGAACACGGAGCCAAGGATTGTCATGTTACGGTTTTAAAAGCATCTGACGGAACCCCCGCCCACTGTATATATACAAACCAGTGGTGGGGTACTAAATGGGCCGGAGCCGACGCGCTTGAAACAGCTCAAGGCGAACAAGTTGTTCACTGGGACCCGGAAACCGGAGTACTGCATCTTATCGTAGGAGGAGACCACTGCTCCCACAGATCATACCGGGTCCTGGACAATATAGACGATTTCGACCCGTCAACAGGCAATGCCGTTAAAGGAATTTATGCCTGGCAGCATATGCAGCAATATGATTTTATAGACAGCAGGGGAACCTTCGACGGCTCCCCTGTTATTAGAAGTATCGTCGACGCTCTTGACGGAAACCCTCCGCTCCATTACGATGAATGGGACTGCGGCACTATCGGTGAGAATTCCCATGCGGCGAACCGCTCCTCATACATGGATGTCCAACCGGGCTCCCCATACCTTATCACTACAAATTCAAGCGGACACAA
Organism: uncultured Fibrobacterota bacterium; assembly: GCA_964401455.1. Taxonomy (GTDB): domain Bacteria; phylum Fibrobacterota; class OXYB2-FULL-49-7; order CAYNYI01; family CAYNYI01; genus CAYNYI01. Next base: position 4,005 of record CAYNYI010000150.1, on the reverse strand, counting down.
CCGGGCAAGCGGCACCAATATTGCCAACAAATATACCGGCCGCTGCGCCAATATCGTGGCTTCCGACGGAAATGTACAATCCAATCTTGTTAAGGATATGCAGATTGCCGGACTCTCAGACGGAACACCGGTCTGGAAAAGATACGGCGCAATGCTCGTAAAAAACGACTGTATTTATTATATGGGGCCGTGGGACCCGGCCGGCACCGACCAGCTTACAGTCTCTGGACTCCGGCTTGTCGGGCTCCGGTATGAAAATTCCGACAATCAGTCAAATGACGGCTATTCCGGACCGGGTGCGGCGGAGACAGCGAACCCCGTAGAGGCAGTCTTTGATTATAAGTTTGAAGCTCCGGCAACATCAACCTGGCAGCCATTTATTGAGTCTGACACATACAATGAGAATAAAGCCTGGTTTGTACAAGGCGAGGGAGTCTGGTGTGCCTGGAAGCCGGCTGAGAACTCAAATTTCCAATTGGTTCGGGCCCTGCCTTCAGGCGTACAAACCTTCGATCTTTCTACCGGAGCCGACTTGAAGAGACAATCGAATGTCAGCCCCTATAAACACAATATAGCATATTCCTCATCCGGAAGCGGTTATGTCGCATACTTCGTATTCCCGACCGACCACGCCGAGACGAACCAATCAAAATGGACTCTTACATCATTTGATATCGGGGTCGGCCAGGAAAAATGGTCTTATGACCTCGGTCAGCATTTTTCATCACTTCCCGTTGTAAAGGCAGCCGGTGCCTTCGACCATATTAGGCTCGCCGTTGCGGGCAAATTCGCCGTTATCTCCTGGATAGACAACTCTCAAGACTACAGCACTCTTAAAGCAGTATCGATCGATTTAACAGCCGCCTCGGCTCCAAGCTCACGCCCTGCTGTTTTCGAATACCGGCTTGATGCTTCGAGCACGTCTTCTGTCAGTTCTTCCGCATATCCGCAAACCCGCCTATCAGACATAATTGCGGTTGACGGAAAGCTATATGCTCTGGTTTACGAGGATGATCAATATTCAGAAACGAGATTCCAGCGAGCAGGCTACGTAGAAGCCCAGAGAGTAATTGCCCTTGGCCCGGATAATGAAACAGTAATAGAGGGCGATATTTCTGTCTCCCCTGATTCCGGCGCGGGCAGACTTGTATGCGTATGCGATGCCTCCAAAACTTCTGCCGCGGGAAGCGAGATAACTTCTTACGAGTGGGACTTCAGCTACGACCACCTTACATTCAATGTTGAAGCGTCCGGAATAAAGAAATCCGCTGTTTTTTCCGGCAGCGGCGAATATACCGTCGCCTGCAGGATTACCACCTCGGATGGTACCGAGAAAATAGCGATTGAACAGGTAACTGTTTCCGAGAGCGGCGCCGCGACCCGTTCTGCTGAATTTTCCGCCCTTACGAATACCGCATACGGTATAAATTCATCATACTACCCTAAGAAAAGAGTTTCAGGAAGCTATGGCGCGGCGCTTGGCACAGATGCAACAAGCGAACATTCACGGGGCTACTGTTCCTTTCAACCGGTATCCCTGAACTCATCTTATGAACTGCAGGAGGCGAGACTGAACTTTACTGTGAGCAGAATAAACAATGCCGGAGTATGCACTGTCCACAGACTAACCTCCTCCGAGACTCCTCCGACAGATTGGGCCGGGATTTCATCTCTAAGAGGATATGACCAGGACGGGAACGCAACCTCTCCGATTAGCCCTCTTGATCAAAAACTCATAGATTCCGAAGGTTCAATCTATTTCGACGTTACCGACGCCGTTAAAGCATGGCTCGGCAGAGGGGACTACTCCGCCGCCGAAAGTCAAAAGGGATTCCTGCTTTGTATCGATGATTCGAACGGCGAGATAGTTTCCGGTGATTTTTACTCCGGCGAGACAGATAACTTTCAATGGGACTGGTCAAGCACAACCCTGGAGCTGCTCTACACCGACCCGGACGCATCGGCAGCCGAAAGCCTCAGCGATATAAACCCGGGAGCCTCTTCCGGAGAATCCTGTGATGTTGCTTCCGGTCTTAACATTTTCTGGGCTGCGGAAGGTTCTTTCTCCACTGTGGATATCTACTATTCTACCGCTTCTTCTTCCGGTCCATGGACCCTAATCGCTTCCGGTGAGGAAAATAACGGTGAATACGAATGGCAGCATCCCGTTTCCGCCGCAACAATGTGGATAAAAATCGAGAAATACGGTGACCCGGGTATTGCAGCCGTTTCGGCTTATTCTTTTTCAACAACAGGAGCCTCTTCTATACAGAAATTTATTCCCGGCGGAAATAAAAACAATAAAGATAAACTCGGCTTTACCGCCGGCCCCGTTCCTCAGCCCGAAGGATGGCCGTATATCGACTTCTATTTCACCGCCGATGGATTGGTTGAATATGAAATGACTGTTTACAGCGCGCTCGGGAAAAAGACGGCGAGTCTTCCTAAAAAAGTTTCAGCAGGATACGGATCCAGGAAAATACACGCGGCCCGTATAAATCTTTCTGAGGAAGGCTTTATAAAGGGACCCTATTTCGCGGTACTTAAAGTTACCGACCCCAAGAAAAATGTTACAGAATACGGAGAAATAAGAATTCTTATAGGCAGCATTGATTACTAGAACCGGATCTATAAATAAAACCCCGGAATGGTCTTTCAGTTAATTCCGGGGTTTTATTTACTATATGTGAACCTCTTTTCGCAAAACACCTGTAATACTTTTTTTCTTTTTATTTCTTGCAATCAATTTCAAAAGTAGCTATAATAAGTTAATGAACGGTTTTTAAAAAGGAGCTTTCATGAAAAAACTTCTATTTACCATTGCTTTATTTATAGGTCTGTTCTCTTTTTGCGGAAGCGGAGAAAGCGAATCCTCTGACGGCAGGAAAATAAAAATAGATTCCGACGGCCCGCTCGGCAGTCTCCCCGAAATCGCGGCGGCAGCATACCCTGAATATTCAACCCTTCTGGAAAAGGCAAAAGATTATGAAAGCAAAGCGGCTGAAGCAATGCGAACCGAAAATATTGATAAAACGACTTCTCTTTTAAAAAAATCCGAAGAAATAAAACAAAAAGCCTCAGATCTTTCTAAAAATACTGTTGAGAAAATGAGGGCCTATATTAAAAACAACGGCGGCGCCATTCAGATTCCCTTCGAACAAAAAGGTTCTGAGGACAAAATAAAAATTCTAAAGACAGAGGCCACCGGCGCAGTATGGAACCCCCGGAGCTATCCTCATGTTAATCTCGAATGTCTTGTTGAAGCAAATATTAATATTAAACCCAGAAGAATTGAGTCGGCATATATTGATAAAACCGGGGACACACTTCATACCGGGAGATTTCTGGGACTTTTCAATTACAAAAAACTGACCCCGGGAGACACAGCCAGACTCAGAGCAAACCCCAAGCTTGACGAAATTCCGGGTTTCAGAAAAATTATATTCGGAGATATGCCAAAAAGGTAGGCATAATTTTTTCACTAAAAAAGGAGGACCAATGAGGTCAGCAACAAAAACAATCTTCGTTCTTTCAATCGTTTCAATTCTTTCATTTATGCTAATCGGATGCTCCGGTGGATGTGAATGGGCCGAAGGAACCTGGGAAGCCGGCATGGACAAATTTTCAATCGAAAAAGGCGGAGTTTTGAATTATTCAAAGGCCGGTCTTAAAGACATCAAGCCGAAGTCCGCGGGCGGAGACAAAGTTACATGGCAGGCCAAATCTATGCTCGGCGAAGCCGACATAACCCTCCAGAAAATTTCAGATACCGAGGCCAAGCTTATCACGAAAATCGGCGGGATGTCAGACGAAAGCACATATAAGAAAAAATAGAAATCTATTCAGAGATTTAGTTATATTTTTCGGGGTCTTTAAAGGCCCCGTTTTTATTATGGAATACAGATCAATATCATTTCATCAGTCCGCCCCCTACCCTCCTCTGCTGAGACTATCGGCAGACCTTGGTTTCAACGACCTGACCTTTCAAACCGAGGGCGGAACCAT
>CAYNYI010000149.1:0-5459 GCA_964401455.1 uncultured Fibrobacterota bacterium | reverse complement strand
TACAAACTTTTAAAATCAACTGATTGTCCAGTTCACGCTGAAGCAGGACACACCTCTTTGCAAAAGTATCCGTTTAACGGCAAAAAAATGATATTAAATGAAAAATGGGTTTGTATAAATTGAAAGACGAGAGCTATGATGATAATCTGAACTTAGGGAAGTTTAGGAAAAAGAAGAGACATGCACCACCACAAACTGCCAGGCGTTCAAGGCAGCTTCGCTTTGTCGCAAACGTTACAACCTGTTAAAAATTTCTTAAAATCTTCACGGTTACCAGAACACCGAAATTATAACAGGGGGCACGTCAATCCCAACGACTTTTTGTCGAATTGATTGAATTCTCCAGCATAATTTCATTATTATGATAAATGAGAACAAACTTCCGGTGCACCAGAAACCATACCACGGCCCGATTATTTATTATAGGAACTACCATGAAAACTTCAAGAAAAAAAGACCACCCCGCCATTGACCTCATAGTAAACCGCCATTCCCCCCGCGCAATGTCCGGAGAAAAACTGGCGAAAGAAGAATTAAATACACTTTTCGAAGCCGCAAGATGGGCCCCTTCGTCTTATAACGGACAACCCTGGCGTTTAATATACTCCGAAAGAGACGATGAATACTGGGAGAAATTCATGGAACTTCTCGTGGAGAAAAACCGTTCCTGGGCTGTAAACGCCGGAGCGCTTATAATTGTATGCTCAAGGAAAAACTTTGAACATAACGGAAAATTTTCCAGAACGCATTCGTTCGATGCAGGATCCGCCTGGGAGAACCTTGCACTGCAGGCATCCTCGATGAATATAGTATCGCATGCCATGGCCGGCTTCGATTATAACAAAGCCGCCGAAACAGCCGGAATTCCGGAAGATTATTCCGTAGAGGCCATGATCGCCGTAGGTAAACCGGGAGACCCGGAAAACCTTCCTGAGGATTTAAGAGGAGCCGAAAAACCATCAGACAGAAAAGCCGTTTCTGAGATATCTTTCAAAGGAAAATTTCCGGAGTTTTCATGAAAAACAGTAATCACAACAGAATATGCCCCGTAGAAAAGGCAGGCGCCCTTGACAGTTTTTTCAGGAAACTGCTGCAGAACCCCCGCAAAATATTATCCGGTTATATCAAACCCGGGATGACAGTTTCAGACATCGGCTGCGGTCCCGGTTATTTTACAATACCCGCCTCTGCCCTGGCCGGACCGGACGGGGAAATAATAGCTGCCGACCTGCAACAGGGCATGCTGGATATTCTTGAGAAAAAAATAAAAGAAATAAACACCGACAACATAGTCCTCCGTAAATGCTCGGGCAGCAGTCTTGAGATTTCAGAAAAATCGGATTTCATTCTGATATTCTACATAATGCATGAAATCAAAGACAAAGACCGGTTTTTTAAAGAACTGCGGGAAATCCTTAAGCCCGGCGGCAGAATACTCATAGCGGAACCGGTATTCCATGTCTCTAAAAACGAATTCAGAAAAGATATGGAAAAGATGAAAACATTCGGCTTCAGCATAAAAAAAGGCCCCGGTATATTCTTTACAAGAACAGCCGAAGCCTCATTATAGATTGTAAAGTGCCCGTCTTTTACTGACCGAACATCTTCATCATGCTCTTCATGTTCATTTTACCGCCCTCAAGACCGGCCGGATCAAACAAAGAATCATCAATATCATCGTTTACCTTTAAAGAAACCACTTCAGAACGTGAAAAAAGCTGATCCCCTGTAAATATTTCAGTTTTATATGGAAATGCCCATCCTCCGTCAACTTTTTTAAAATCCGAGAAAATTATCCTCATTACGCCCTGTTCTTCATCCTCTTTTTCCGCCTTTAAAAGCCGGAGATCTTCGACCGAGATCCAGAGGCGGCTGAAAGCCTGGTCTTCATCAAGCTTGACTTTATAACATTTTTCACCGCCGAATTGCTCAGTTCCCTCCAGCTTTCCCTTTTCACTAAGGGTCATCCACCAGTCACGGCCGGAACGGTATTTGTCCTCCCCTGAATCGGGGAGTTTCTGTTTGCCCGCCATCGGGGCGGAAAGCCACATCTCATCACCGTCAAAAACAACAGTGGTCTTCATTCCTTTCAGTTTCTCCGGCATACCGGGCATATCGACACTGGTTTCCATCCTGAATTTGACGCCCTTTTTATAAATTTTTGAGAGCGAAGCAGCCTTTTCTCCGGCCGCCATTGTCATGGTTTTCTGCTCTATCTCAAGAGACGACGCGTCCGCCTTTGCGGTTTCATACTTGTTTTTGGCGGCCTTCAAAACAGACGGCCAGTCATTAAGCTCCGAAAAACAGCTGAAAATGAGTATCAGACAAATTATTACAACGGAATTAAAACGCATATCCCCTCCTTTATATTTTATTGAATAAACCATGCTTCATGAAATACCGGGCAAGCCCCTTAAGATGCATAAAAACGACTTTGCTAAAATAGTTTTTTGTTCTCCTGCGGTGCGAATGTTTTATTTCCACCCGCGGATAGTAAATATTCCGGAAGCCTTTTTTCCGAAGCCGTAAAGCAAGATCTATATCCTCAGGCCCAAAAAAGATATTCTCATCATAACCTCCAACCTCTAGAAAAACATCTTTTTTAAAAAACTGACAAGCGCCGAGCACATAATCAACGTCCCGGATTACGGTATGATCGAAATCAGTCATAAGATGCCGTTCAAATTTTTGTCGGAGGCTTTTTATCCGCCTCAAAGGGGCTATACGGCTTAAAACCGGAATATAAAATGAAGGGAAACGCCTGCAGGAACTCTGGACCGCACCGTCTGTTCCGAAGAGTCTGAAACCTGCTATTCCGATACCGGAATTGTGTTTCAGATAAGAAACCGCCCCGTTTATATCACCGGACAAATACTCCGTATCACTGTCGAGACTCAATATAAAACTGCCTCCGGCCTCATTTACGGCCCTGTTCCGGGCAACTGATATTCCGAGGTTTTCAGGACTTTCTATGACTTTTACTTCCGGATATCTTCTTTTTATTTCCTTCGCGGAGCCATCGCCGGAGCCGTTATCAAAAACAATAAATTCCGCCCCGCCGCAAACAGGAACAAAAGAAGACAGGCTTTTTAAAACAGCTTCCTTCTCGTTGTGATTAAGAATTATGACTGACAATTCATTCATGTCAGCCCCGAAGTTTCCGGTAAAGAGATTTAAGAGAATTTATAACATGCCCCACCGATTTAAGACGCCAGAGATTTTCCTTGATAAATTTGATGCTCAGAAAAAATTCCCTGTTGCCTTTTCTCAGAAGCTTTTCCATTTCTTCGCCCGGGAGTCCCGGATAATTTATAATCGAACGTTTCTGGACATCAAGCGGTATGTAGTCACCGTACCGGAACCATTTATTTTTTTTAGCATCCTCATAAAACCGGGTGCCGGGGAACGGCGAAGCGATATTATACATCACTTGGTCGGCGCCGAGTTCTTTGACCTTTTTCATGCTGTGCCTTACAGTCTCCGGTGTCTCTAGCGGCGATGCCCCTATAAGGATATTAACCTTTGCTGCAATTTTGTGTTTCTGTATTGTTTTTACCGCGGGCGCAAAAACATCGGCGGAAATATTTTTACCGATATCATCAAGTATCCTCTGATCGAATGATTCTATACCGAGGTCGATATAGCGGCATCCGTTTTCCGCCATGACCCTTACTATATCATCTTTTATCATATCGGCTCTGGCCGCGCAGCCCCATTCCACACCCGACGCCCCGATGGCCTTAGCGGCCTCTTTTGTCCAGGACGGCCCCCATATAAACTCATCATCCTGCATAGAAACAGCCCGGTAACCCTGTTCTTTTATTTTTTCAAATTCCCGCGCAATATTTCCGGGGCTTCGTCTGCGTACCGGGGGTTTCTCTCCCCGGTTATATTTGCGGTATTCAAGTTCGGCTGCGAAACTCAGAGAACACGGAACACAAAACCGGCATTTGTGCGGGCAGTTTCTGGACGCCAGGGCCGCGGTAAACGGTCTCCCCATGAGTTTCGGGGAATAATAATATCTGTCTTTTACAAGTTCTCTGGCCGGAAAAGGAATTTCGTCGGGGTTCATTATAAGCGGCCGCGGCGGATTGTCAATAAGACCGTTTCCGGACAGGCAAGTCGTTCCCGGAATCTCCCGTGAGAGCCGGTCTCCGCTTTTTAAAAGCTCCCGGAATGTGAATTCGGGTTCTCCCCTTATAACAGTTACGTCTTTATCTGTACAGAATTTTACCGGAAATCTCGTGGCCGCGGGACCAAAGAAAATAACCGGTACATCAGCGCGGATTTCTCTTATATCGGAAAGCGCGGAGATATCGGTTTCTATGGAAAGGTTTACAGAGTAAACTGCGTAAATACCGGAATCATCTTCTGCGAGATACTGTCTGAATTTTTTTCTGTCGTATCCCTCAATGGCCAGATCGCGGTAAACCGCTTCGCTGCCGGATTCAAGTGCTGTTGCCGCCGCATAAAGAATAAAAACATTGGGAACAGGATATAAACCGTAAGCACAGCCGGCTACACGTTCGGGAGGAGGACCGGGCTGCGGAGGAGGAGGGGTCAAAAAGGTAATTTTCATTAAAAAATCTTCTGAAATTCAGGGCTTGCGGAAAATCGAAGTGATACGGAGCTTCCACAGAAGCAAGAGGGCTTCCCTTACTATCCCCGTGGACATCTTTGAATCCCCGATTTTGCGGTCAACAAAAATTATCGGGATTTCCTTTATTTTGAAGCCCTTTTTCCAGCAGTAATAATTCATTTCTATTTGAAAGCTGTATCCGCTGGAACTGACACGGTCAAGGTTCAGGGCTTCAAGGACCTTTCGCCTGAAGCATTTGAATCCTCCTGTCGCATCCTTTACCGGTATGCCGGTTACCAGCCTGGCATAAATATTTGCGAAATAGCTGAGGAGGAGCCGGCTCATAGGCCAGTGAACGACACTGACCCCGTTTATGTATCTTGAACCGACCACTAGGTCATTTTCTTTAGAAGCGGCCAGGAAATCTTTAAGCCAGCGGGGGTCATGGGAAAAATCGGCATCCATCTGGAAAACATACTCGTATTCATGATCCAGAGCGTATTTGAAAGCTTCAAGATACGCCGTACCAAGCCCGCTTTTGGATTTCCGGTGAATTACATGTACCCGGCTGTCGGAAGAACTGATTTCATCCGCGATTTCCCCTGTTCCGTCAGGCGAATTATCATCAATGATAAGTATATCAAGCGGCAGCCCTTGATCAAAAATAACCCGGACTATATCCCGGATATTTCCGGATTCATTATAAGTGGGAATCGCAACCATGCCTTCGTTCATCTTTTTTGCTCCACGTGTAAAAAAGGTTGAGACAAAAAATATAATATCTGACACGAGTCTGTTTCAAAGACAAGTTATAATAATAACTGTTATTTAAAAGATGTCTTTTTCCTGTTAAACAGCCCCTTGACGACTCCCTGCAGTG
>CAYNYI010000148.1:0-5508 GCA_964401455.1 uncultured Fibrobacterota bacterium | reverse complement strand
TCATTAAATAAGAAATCTATTGGTCTTTGCAATTCATGAAAGGAAATAATAAATCATAACCGTGGGGGTTCAACAGAGATCTCTTTACCTGAAATATATAGTTAAATAGTTTAATTCCCATGGAAAACAATCCCCGGCTATCAGAAGAAGCCTCGATATGGGACCGTATGGCTAAAGACTATGACAAAGAAGCCGGATCATAATAACATGAAGCGCAAACCCTGCCTTGTAACCGGAGGCACATCGGGAGTGGGCCTCTCCATGGCGCGCGGACTCTGCCGCCTCGGAGCGAAAACCGTATTTTTGTCGCGCGATGCGGAAATAGGCCGCGAGACAGAAAAAATAATACGTAATAAAATTCCGGATTGCGACATAGAAAGCATGCCGTGCGATTTGTCGGACATAACGGACATAAACAGATTCGCGGATGAATTCCTGACACGTTTTGATTCCCTTGACGTTCTTTCCTGCAATGCAGCCGTTTTGCTACCCTCCCGGAAGTTGTCAAAACAGGGAATTGAAATGACATTCATGGTTAATTATCTCAGCCATTTCATTCTGGCTGAAAGACTCCTGCCGCTTCTTAAAAATACCGATGGCTCCAGACTTTTGACAGTCTCAGGCCAGCCTGCCGTAATTAAACGGGCCGTACTCGATATAGACGATCTTAACTCTGAAGAAAATTATTCAGCATTAAAAGCAACGCTTATGACGGCACTCGCGAAGGTCCTTTTCACATTTGAATTCTCCGAACGCTTCCAGGAATACGGAATAATCGCCAACACTTTTCATCCGGGGCTTATAAAATCCGGTTTGGGAAGAAATCTGCCGTTATTTTTTAAACCTTTCTTTAGTATCGCATCACTTTTTTTCAGCAGAGACACAAAAACCGGCCTCTACCTCGCGGCTTCTCCGGAGGTTTCCGGAATATCCGGCCGTATCTTTTCCGGGTGTAAACCCCGACGCTTTAAAGAGCCGTTTTGTGGACAAGTGCCTTTGAGAAAACTGCTCTGGGAAAAAAGTCTCGAATTTTCCGGGCAGCAAAAAAATGATTGATACAAGACGCATTTTCCGACTCAATGAAATTCCGGTAAAAAAAGGCCCGGTTATTTACTGGATGAGCCGCGACCAACGCGCCTCTGATAACTGGGGGCTTCTGTACGCGCGTGAGCTCGCTTCCGACCTTAAGAAAGGGCTTGCGGTTGTTTTCTGCCTTGTAAAGGACTTTCCGGGAGCGCAAAAAAGTCATTTCGATTATATGCTCTCAGGGCTTTTTAAAGCAGCGGAAGACCTCGAAAAGAAAAACATAGCCTTTCATATTATGGAGGGGAAACCTGAAAAGATAATAGCGGAGCTTTGTGAGAAAAACAAAGCCGGCGCTTTGATAACCGATTTTGACCCGCTTAGAATTAAAAGAAAATGGAAAAGCGATATAATCAGGAACATCAGTACCGCTTTTTTCGAAGCCGACGCCCATAATATAGTCCCCTGCCGCCTGGCTTCGGAAAAGCAGGAATACGGCGCATATACGATCCGTCCAAAAATAAAGAGACTTCTTCCGGAATTTCTTGGAAAAATTCCACCGCTACATAAAATGGGCGGTAAAATAAAGCTGACGCTTCCCGCTTCTGTTTCCTCACCTGAACCTGGTATTTCAAAAATTCCGAAACCGGAAAATGCTCTTCGGGATTTCATTAAAAAACGCCTGTGCGGTTATGACGAAAACCGGAATGACCCGAATCTGAACGGTCAGTCCGGGCTTTCACCATATCTTCATTTCGGAACCCTTTCGGCGCAGCGGACCGCACTCGAGATTGAAAAATCGGATGCTCCTCAAAAAGACAAGGAGGCTTTTCTTGAGGAACTTATTATACGCCGGGAACTCTCGGACAATTTCTGTTTCTATAATAAAAATTATGACAATGTAAAATGTTTTCCCGATTGGGCATCGAAAACCCTTAATGAACACTTGAAGGACGAGCGGGAATATCTTTACAGTCACAGCGAACTTGAAAGCGCAGCGACTCACGACAAACTCTGGAATGCGGCGCAGATACAAATGATAAAAGAAGGAAAAATGCACGGCTATATGAGGATGTACTGGGCTAAAAAAATCCTCGAGTGGTCATCTTCTCCTGAAGAAGCGCTGGAAAAGACCATCAATCTTAACGATAAATACGAACTCGACGGAAGGGACCCGAACGGTTTTGCCGGGGCGGCCTGGAGCATCGGCGGTGTACACGACCGGGCCTGGACGGAACGGCCTGTTTTTGGAAAAATCCGTTATATGAATTATAACGGATGCCGCCGAAAATTCGATACCGAAAAATATATCCGGAAATATCCCGGCTGATTTGATAATCCCCTATCAAAAATCATATTATTTCATAAAAGAAACCATTCGGATTCCAATATTAAACCCGGGGAGGTACAAATGGGAAAAAGAGGTATCGAAATTGTAGGAGTAGAGGCAGAAAAACTTATTCAGATGCTTAATGAGGCATTGTCCGAAGAATGGCTGGCATACTATCAATACTGGATTGGCGCAAGGATGATGGAAGGCCCGATGAGAAGCGAGATAGAGCCGGAGCTTCTTCTCCACGCGAATCAGGAACTCAACCACGCGGTTATGGTTGTTGACCGCATCATACAGATAGGCGGAACTCCTGTCCTCACTCCGGAAGACTGGATGAAGCTGAGCAAATGCGAATACGAAACTCCGGATGACCCGTATGTTGAAAAAATTCTTGAGCAGAACCTGAACGGTGAGCGCTGCGCGATTGACCGCTATAAGGGTATTGCAGATTTTACTTCGAACAAGGACCACACCACCTATCAGATGGCGGTGACTATCCTGAACGAAGAGCTTGAGCATGAGCAGGATATTGAGGACTGGATCGGAGACCTTGCGAGAATGAAGGAAGATATCAAAAAGCTCCGTATGTAAAAGACCCCGCTATCTTATTAAATATCCCCGCTGCATATCATTTTGAATACGGCGGGGATATTTTGTATATACTTAAAATTTTTCGTTATTCAGCAAAAGTTTTATTTATACCTAAAACTTATTGATTAATCCCGTGATTATTCTTTATTGGTATTGAATTGACTCCGGTAATAAATTATTCTTTTCTCATGAAAGTCATATTATCTGTCGCTCTTGGAGGCAGCCTCGGCGCCCTGTCAAGATATTATTCGACGCTTTTCTTTAACACAGTTAAACCGGGCTTTCCCCTCGGGACTCTCTTTGTAAATCTTTCCGGCTCTTTCTTCCTCGGCTTCCTTATAAGCTGGAGCGCCCGGGCTCACATTCCTGCGGAAGCGCGTCTTTTTCTTATGACCGGGTTCCTCGGCGCCTTCACCACCTTTTCCACTTATGCCGCCGAATCTATGTATCTTTTAAAGTCCGGGCAGATAAAACCCTTTATCATGAACATTGCGCTCAATACTTTTCTGGGGCTTACTGCCGCCGCGGCGGGAATGTATGCGGGGGAAGCGGTTTTGTAAGGAAAACCTGAGTCGCAGCTTTGTTTGCCTTCAGATTTCGCTTTGGGGCACCTACTGCAGCATCTAATTCCTCTATCTTTCTTAACCCATTCTTTAAGCGCATTTGAGATATAGCACGGGGCATGGTGATACTGAACGCCCGATATCTTTACGCCGTATTTTACATTGACACCTTTGTCGCTATAATGTTATAATGTCAATATCATGAAACGCAAGAACGGGATACATCCTCACGATACCAGATACAAAAAATTCTTTTCGAATCACGAGATTTTCCGGCAATTATTAACACAGTTTGTTCATGAGGATTTTGTGAAGGACCTGGATTTGTCGGTAATTAAACCCATTCCGACAGAATTCATTACTCATGTCGATAAACGGCTGTATAATGACATTCTGTATTCTGTAAAAATTAAGGGCCGTGAGGCGTATATTTATATCCTTACAGAATTCCAATCAACAAATGACAAATTTATGTCCCTGCGGTTTAACCGTTACATTACGGAGTTCTATTTCAGGCTGATAAAAGGGAAAAAGCAAACAACCGAACTGCCGGCTGTTTTTCCGGTATTGGTTTACAGTGGAAAATCTCCCTGGAATGCACCTGTTGAGTTGCAAGACCTTATAAATAATGATATTCCGAAGAGGTATATTCCATCCCTGAGATATTACCCTATATGTATTAATGAATACAAGAGAGAAGATCTTGAAAAGATGCATTCTGCCCTTTCGGCAGCAATGATAGCGGAGAATACGAACATAAAAGAAATTGACAGAAATTTTACCATAATAAGAAATATAGTCAAAAAAGAAAACCCTTCCACAATAAAAGCCATGACAGATTTTCTATTGAATTTATTTGAAAAATCAGGAGAAACAGAATATATTAACAGGTATATAAAGGAATTTACACCGGAGGACGGCATGTCGATTTTCACGGAGAGTTTAGAAAGAGTAAAAAAGGAAAACCTTCAGAAAGGTATCAGCCAAGGTATCGAGGAAGGCAAAATCGAAGACGCACGGAATATGCTGGCGGAAGGTTTAGAAATCTCCCTCATTCAGAAAATAACCGGCCTTTCCCGCAGGAAAATCTCCGGTCTTAGAAAAAATTAATCTGATTTTTCAGCCCCCGCCAAAGGCGTGGGTATATAGTTAAACAAGTCCCGCACTCCGATGCGGGATAATCTAATTCCGGAAGAACCTGACCGGAAAACCGCCCTCTTTGACAAGTTTGTTCTTGGCTTTGGAATCTGAAGCTCTGTTTGAACCAGGAAGGTCAGCTTGTTGACGAAAAGAGAGTGGAGGTTTCGCGTACATCATTTAGATCCAGCGGCAGTAAAAGACCCCCCCCCAGAATTGAGCATTTCGCAGAGCGAAAGAGGCTTGGGGGTATGCTGATTTTAATATAGCAAAAAATACTAGGCCAGTCAATAGAAAAGCTTAACCATACTGTTTTACAGTAGCCTGTCAACTTTCTATGGCTTCTTTACTTACCCCCTCGGAGTTCATCACGGATTTCTCGAAGGTACAATAGAACATCGCCTGCGGCTTGCAGAAGAAGACAAAGACCATATGTTGAAAATAAAGTTAAAACGCCTGCAACTATCCTACCCAAAGATATTGCATCCGGTCCTACCAACCCAGAAATAATTGTAGCAACAGCAGAAATTGTTCCTATAGCTAGCGTTGTTGGTATTGCATATTTTTCTAATTGCTCCGCAGTACTGTGGGATTTATTTTTACTATCTTTAAGGGGTTTTTTATCAGTATTCTTTTGTTCTTTTGTTCTTTTGTTCTTTAATTTAACCCCCAAGGAGACACTAACAAGAATAATTGCTAACAGTACTAAAGACAATTGATCAGCTTCAGACATGCCACTCCTTTTTTTTTGTAAAATATTTTTCCAGTGATTATGGGAAACTAATTATCGGTGCTTACATAAAAAAAGTGTCCTGCTTCAGCGTGAACTGGACAATCAGTTGATTTTAAAAGTTTGTATCA
>CAYNYI010000147.1:0-5543 GCA_964401455.1 uncultured Fibrobacterota bacterium | reverse complement strand
ATGCGGCGGCCTGATTTGCCGGTTTTTGTCCCCACGATCGGGGGCACTCTCTAAAACTTAAGGCCCCTGATATTTTCGAAGTGCCCGATATCTCCGGTCAAGAGAGGAATATTATAGTAGACGGCGGTTGCGCCGATCAGGATGGCTTCATGCGGAACGAGACGCCCCTGCTTCCGGAGGCGGGTAAAGATACCGGCGGCCTTCCGGGCGATAGAAGCGGTGAGATCGAGTACATGAAGATACGAAAGCAGTGTCGAACGTTGTTCGATATGTCTTTCCGATTGAACCCCTCTTAAGAGCTCGTAGACCGTAATAGAGCTGACGGCCCCTTTCCCTTCCCCGAGAATCCTCTCCGTCCGGGCGGCATCCTTTTTATCAGCCAAAAAATCGAAGAAAACGCACGTATCTAGGAGAATCAGCCCCTCCATAACCTCCTCCCCGCCTCGAGCTCGCTCAGAGCCTTTTTGTACTCTTCCTCGGAAAGGGACCCCCGCAGCTCCCTCAGCGCGCCTTTTCCTCCTCGATGTGACTGTTTCTCAAAATGTTCGTTCAAGGCCTCTACGCTCGGCAGCCTCCGCGACAAGTCTTTGGCGAATATGGTGAGGTATATCGATTGTGTTTCTCATATAAGAATAATAACTGACATGCACAGGCATGTCAGTTATTGTAAAGATACATGAAAGCGGTATAGAATTTTTTAGATATAATAGAGGTATTGGCATTGTTCCGCAAACCTATTAATGTTATAATTTAAATCAGAAAAGTTGTTAAAGCAGGTGCATCATGTCCAAAAAGATTCTCCTTGTAGAAGATGAGGCCCTCATTGCCATGGCTGAGGCTCAAATGCTTGAAGAACATGGATACGAGGTAGTTACCGCCTATAACGGGGAAAGTGCGATCGAAGCGGTAGATTCGGACCCCGACATTCTCCTCATCCTCATGGACATCGATCTCGGCAAGGGAATGGACGGAACAGAGGCTGCCGAACAGATTCTGAACAGAAAGGATATCCCCGTTGTCTTTTTGTCTTCCCATACCGAGCCTGAGGTTGTGGAAAAGACCGAGAAGATTACTTCCTACGGATATGTGGTAAAGGATTCCGGGGCTAACGTGCTCGATGCCTCAATCAAGATGGCGTTCAGGCTGTTTGACGCCCGAATGAAGGAGAAGGAGCACAAAGAAGCTTTACTCCACTCCCATAATTTGCTGAGCTATATTATCGAACATAACCAAAGCGCCGTTGCCGTTCACGATAGAGATCTGAAGTATATCTATGTGAGTAAGCAGTATCTTGATCAATACAACGTAGAAAAAAGGGACATTATCGGAAAACACCACTACGAAGTATTTCCGGATCTGCCGCAAAAATGGAGGGAGATACACAAGAGAGCGCTTGCAGGAGAAGTGTCTAAAGGAGAGGATGATCCCTACGAACATGAAGACGGGACAATTGCATGGACGCGATGGGAATGCCGGCCTTGGTATGAAGCGGACGGTACTATCGGCGGATTTGTTTTATATACCGAAGTCGTCTCCAAAGAAAGGCAAACACAATTTGAAGTTCGGGATAATACAAATTATCTGCAATCTATCCTGAGGACTACCCCTGACGGGTTTTGGGTCCTAGACACGGACGGAAACTTCATAGATGTCAATAAGGCCTACTGCGAGATGAGCGGATATTCCAGAGACGAGATTCTCCGGCTGAAAGTCCCGGATATAGACGCGGACGAGAGACCTCGAGATACAGCCGAAAGAATGAAGCGCATTATCACTACCGGCAGTGAAATGTTCCAAACTCGCCATCGCAGGAAAGACGGGAGCATCTTTGATGTGGAGGTTTCCGCCTCTTTCCTTGGGGGAGAGCAGGATAAATTTGTCTGCTTCTGCCGAGATATTACCGAACGCAAGCAAACGGCGGAAGCGCTAAGGGAAAGGGAAGAAAACCTCCGTATTACCCTCAACTCTATTGGAGACGCGGTAATAGCTACGGATATTGAAGGCGCAGTTATCCGGATGAACCCCGTAGCGGAGTCCTTATGCGGATGGAATATCCATGAGGCGAAAGGGAAACCCCTGAAGGAGGTTTTTCGCATCGTAAACGCAGATACCGGTGTAAAGGTTGAAAATCCGGTTGCCAAGGTGCTGGAGACGGGGAATATTATCGGTCTTGCAAACCATACGATGCTCATCTCTAAAGATGGAACGGAATATCAGATAGCCGACAGCGCCGCTCCGGTACGGGACGATACAGGCCTTACCACCGGGGTTGTGCTGGTCTTTCGAGACGTGACGGAGGAATATGAAAAAGAAAGACAGCTGCAAAAAAGGGTAAAGGAATTGCGCTCGATCGAATGGATGCTTTCTAACAAGACCACACGGCAGGAGGAGTATGTTCCTGAGTATGGAGATTTAAGCGAGCTGAACACAGGCGG
Source organism: uncultured Fibrobacterota bacterium (assembly GCA_964401455.1). Lineage (GTDB taxonomy): Bacteria > Fibrobacterota > OXYB2-FULL-49-7 > CAYNYI01 > CAYNYI01 > CAYNYI01. The sequence continues at coordinate 3,108 of CAYNYI010000147.1, read as the reverse complement.
TCTTATTCTACATTCCGTAGGAAAAGAACAGCTTAAAGATATTGCCTCTGAGTACCTCGATCTACTGGAGACCTCCACGGCTGTCTATGAAAAAGACGGCGCCTATGCCCTGGGAGTATTCTCCTCCGGATGGTGCCGTTTGATGGACTCGGCATCTCGAAGACTCTGCAACACCGAAGACAACAGAGAAGCCCTGGAAAGCGGGAAATGGCTCTGCCATGAATCCTGCTGGAACGACGCGGTTCTTGCCATGAGCGAAGACAAACCGGGAGAAGTCGAGTGTAACGGCGGAATCAAGATGTACGGTGTTCCCGTCCATGCCGGCGGCGAGACCGTAGGGGCGATAAATTTCGGGTACGGCTCCCCGCCGACGGATAAGGCGAAACTAGAGGCCCTCTCACAAAAGTATAAAATTCCGGTTGATGAACTTATGAAACAAGCGGAAGCATACAACCCTCGTCCTCAATTTATTATCGACTACGCGAAAGAACGTATCCAAGTAGCGGCGGCACATTTAGGCCGCATTATCAACCTCAAGCGAAAGGAAGAGGAACTTGCAAAAAAGACTACATTACTGGAAGAGTCCCAGGAACTTGCACATCTTGGTTCGTGGGAATGGGACATAATAAATGACACGTGGACTTTTTCAAAACAGTGGAAACAAATCCATGGTGTATCTGATAATATTTTAAAGAGATCCGGATTGCTTGAAATTGCACACCCGGAGGACGCGCCGTATATTGAAAAAGCTTTTTCCGAAGCAAAAGAAGAGGGCAAACAGTACAATATCCAGCATAGAATTATCAGGGCGGACAACAACGAAACAAGATACATCCATGCCGTAGGAGTAGTTGAATATAATCGAAATACGGGTCGTCCTCTACGTATGATCGGGACAGCCCAGGACATCACCGAACGGAAGCAGGCGGAAAAAGAACTCCGTGAGAGCGAGCTCCGTTTCCGTACCCTCGCCGACTCAGGACAGGCGCTCGTATGGACATCCGGCATAGACAAAGACTGCGACTATTTCAACCGGCCGTGGCTGGAGTTTACCGGTCGGACACTCGACGAAGAGTTGGGCAGCGGCTGGATCGAGGGTGTGCACGCTGATGATCGCGACCGGTGTATCGGAACCTACATCGCCGCCTTTGACCGGCGCGAGCCGTTCAGCATGAGCTACCGGCTCAGACGCGCGGACGGTGAGTTCCGCTGGATACAGGACGACGGCACCCCCCGGTACGACAGCCACGGCGAGTTCCTCGGCTACATAGGTCACTGTCTGGACATTACCGACCTGAAAGAGGCGGAAGATAAACTCCGTGAAGGACTAAAAGAAAAAGAGTTCCTCATGAAGGAACTTAACCACCGGGTAAAGAACAGTCTTCTTATGGTCTCTTCTCTTATCAAGCTGAAAGATTCGGAAACAGAAAATGACCTCTCCGACATACAGCACCAGATAGAGGCTGTAGGTCTTATCCATGAAAAACTCTACCAAACCGGAAACGTTAAAGAGATTTGTTGCCGGGATTATATCAGCGACCTTCTCAACTCCATCTTCTCTTCTTTTTCAAGGCGGCCGGTGAGGATCGAAGCAGATGTCGAAGAAATTTGTATCCCTACCCAATCAGCCATGTCCCTCGGGCTCATTATCAACGAAATAGCAACAAACGCGATAAAACATGGTTTCTCGGACACGGAAGAACCGGTTTTTTCAGTCAGTTTGAAAAAAGATAAAGAGAATAATCAGTACAAGCTCACCCTCTCTAATACGGGGAACCCTTTCCCGGAAGATATAGATTTAGACAATCCTCAAACATTAGGCCTACGGCTTCTTTCGGCGCTGACGGAACAGCTCGGCGGCACTATAGAACTGGAACGCAGGCCACGTCCGGTGTTCAATATCAGATTTCCAATAGGAGAAGAATAGATGTCAGACAGAATCGGCGATAATCTTGTAAAAATTGGAGCACTGACTCAAGAACAGGTAAAAGAAGTACTACAACGACAAAAAGACGGAGATAAACGACTCTTCGGAGAAATCGCGATCGAACTTGAGTATATAGATGATGATGTTATCACCGCTTATTTAGACCGTAAGAGGGGAGAATCTACCGATTAACTTCCCGCTCTCTGTTGTGGAAACGGAAATGAGTTCGGTAAGTTGGGGAAATTTCTCTTGCCGGGGAACACGCTTTTTTGAAATACTAGAATTTTATTTTTTATCTTCTTCTTGGAAAAACTTTTTGATTCTGTTCAAGAAGAACTCAGCTTCTTCTATCCTTTTTGCTGCTTGTGATTTTTCAGCAGAGAAGGTAATATCATAATCAGCTAAAGCCGTTCATCTTGCTCTTCACGCAATATAATAGCGAATTCCTTTTTCAATAATTCCTCTCTCTACAAGCATTTTCCCAAAGAGTCGCTTTACTGCATCATGAGTTTTAGTATTTATACCGGTTCTGAATAATGCGGCCTTCGCCGAATGAAGAACTGAATAGTAACATCGAGAGAGTGAATCTTCATAAAAACCCGCATCCCTAAGAACTTTAGCTGCATCGAGTGTTTTCTCAGCTTTCTCGAGTTCAGCTGTCGATTCACTCATTTCATCCATTCTAAACAGCAACTCCTTCATTTATAATATTTTCTGCAAAACTGTATTTATTTTTTTTCATGAACGAGAAGCGTTCTTCCGGGATTACAATAATGGATAGCTTATAATCAATTTCTGAATCAATCTGGTAACCAACCCGGCGTATTTGATTAGCAAGATGCCAGTCATCTCTATTTATCAAAACCAATAAATCAATATCAGATTCACGAGTTGAGTCTCCGCGGGCCTTCGAGCCGAATAAATATACTGCTACAACAGTTTCGGGAAAATCATTCCGTATTTTCTCACTGAATAATTTTACAATTTTCTTTATCTACTTATCTGATGACGATTGCCTATGGTTTATTTGAAGCGGGCGGCGAATTGTGTTAAAAATAACATGGGGCGCCTGTGAAACGCTCCTGTTCGATCTGCACTGGGAACGAAGTGACACAGCGCCGCCGATTCCACTCATCACCACATAGCTGCTCTTAGCTTTCTTAAAAAAACTTTCCCACTCT
>CAYNYI010000146.1:0-5678 GCA_964401455.1 uncultured Fibrobacterota bacterium | reverse complement strand
AACATATGCGGGGCGCGCCCTAACTTTATGAAAATCGCTCCTATTATGGAGGCAATGAAAAACTCAAAAAAAATAGAACCCTTTCTGGTTCATACCGGGCAGCACTATGACGAAAAGATGTCGGAATCTTTTTTTAAGGCGCTTGGTATTCCGGAGCCGGATGTTAACCTTGAGGTCGGTTCCGGGACACATGCTTCGCAGACCGCCGAGATTATGACCCGTTTCGAAAAAGTTTGCGACAAAGAAAATCCGGATCTTGTTCTGGTTGTGGGAGACGTGAATTCCACAATGGCCTGCACTCTTGTAGCTGTAAAAAAGCATATCAAAACGGCGCATGTCGAAGCCGGACTCAGAAGCGGCGACCGCAATATGCCGGAAGAAATAAACCGCATAGTAACAGACAGTATTTGCGATTATTATTTCACCACCGACCCGGCGGGCGAAAGGCATTTGCTCGAATCCGGAGTGGATAAATCCAGAGTGTTTTTTACCGGTAATGTAATGATAGACACTCTCCTCAAAAACCTTGAAAAGGCGGACAGCCAGGATATACTGCAAAGACTTGGACTCGAAAAAGGCTCATATTGCTCAATGACCATGCACCGGCCGTCGAATGTTGACGACAAGAATAATCTGGAAGGGCTAGTGAATGCTTTTGGAAAAATTCAGGAAAGAATAAAAATGGTGTTTCCGGCGCATCCTCGTACCGTAAAAATGCTTAAGGAATTCGGATTGTTTGAGAAGGTCGAAAGCATGCCGGGATTTATCCTGATTGAACCTGTAAATTATCACGAAATGCTCTGTTTGAATAAAAATGCCGGTTTTGTCCTGACCGACTCCGGAGGCCTGCAAGAGGAAACAACTGTGCTTGGAGTCCCCTGTATCACTATGCGTAATAATACCGAAAGGCCTGTCACGGCGGAAATAGGAACAAACGAGGTCACGGGTAATGATCCGGATAAAGTTCTTGACGCGGTTGAGCGTATTCTCTCGGGCAAATGGAAGAAAGGGCGTATTCCGGAAAAATGGGACGGGCATGCCGGGGAGAGAATCGTGGAGGTGCTGGAGGGAATGTCACTATAATAAGGCCTCGGCCGCGGCCTTCCCTGCGGACCAGCCTGTAGAAAAAGCCGCCTGGAGGTTATAGCCGCCCGTTACGGCGTCTATATCCAGAAGTTCTCCGCAGATATAAAGCCCGTTCAGTATTTTTGATTCCATAGTCTTTGGATTAATTTCCTTTATATTTACTCCTCCGCGGGTAACAATGGCTTCATGCCAGCCTCTGTATCCGCTAAGCGGTATCCGGAAATCCTTAAGGAGTTTGCGCAGCCGCGTCCGCTGTTTCGAATTAATCCTGCAGCCTTCGGTATCTTCCGGTATTTCCGTAAGATTTATGAAAACCGGTATCATTCCCGAGGGTAGGAGAGTTTTTAAAATATTCTTGTATTTTTTACTGCCTCCGGATTCAAACTCTCTGCGGAGCCTGTTATCCAGCTGATCATGAGAAAGCGCCGGCTTTAGGTCTATTGATATCTCGCACTTTTCCCCGTTTTTCAGAAGCGGCACGGATTCCCGGCTCAATGTCAATACCGCCGGCCCGGAAATCCCGTAATGTGTAAAGAGCATTTCTCCGAATTCTTCAAAAATGGCTTTACCCGAAGAAAAAAGTTTCAGGGCGGAATTCCTGAGGCTGAGCCCCTGGAGTTCCCGGCAGAAAGGCGCTTCCGATAAAAGACCGGTCAGCGATGGAAATATTTTCGTTACCGAGTGCCCGGCTGCCCTGGCCAGCGTGTATCCGTCCCCGGTGCTGCCTGTGCCGGGATAAGACCTTCCTCCCGTAGCGAGTATCAGACGGCTGCAGCTGTATTCGGAATTTTCTGTCCGTACTCCGGTAATTTGATTGCCGCGTTTTATAATTTCCTTAACCGGTGCGCCGGTTTTGATAACCGCGCCTTTCTTGTTTATGAATTTCAGCAGCTGCCCGGTAAGTTCCGGTGCGCCGCAGTTTGAGGGAAAAACCCTGCCGCCCCTTTCAGCAGCGGTCTCCACGCCCGCTTCTCCTAATAAATCCAGAAGTTCTTCCCTGAAAAATACGGAAAAACAGTTATACAGGAATTTACCGTTTTTTCCGAAAGCCTGAATGAACTCTTTACGTGAAGCGGTATTGGTTATGTTGCAGCGGCCTTTTCCGGTGATAGAAAGCTTCTTTCCCGGGGCATTGGTTTTTTCGAGAATGAGGATTTTTCCACAGACGGATTCAGATGCCGCGCCTGAGGCCGCGGCGATACCCGAAGGTCCCGCTCCGGCTATTATTATGTCGGTTTCTGTGTGTTTCACAGACGTTAATATAACACAAAACATTAGGCAAATTCATTGATTTCCATACTATAAATATACTATACTTAATATGTTTAGGAAGACAGTTTGAATTCATTAGAAATACTTGAGAATTAATAAGTTATGACAGTTTTGAGCAGCGTCGGCCTCATAGCGGAAAAGGTGTCCGCGGCCTGTCTTAAAACCGGGAGAAAGCCCGGCGAAGTCCGGATAATGGCCGTGACAAAGACGAGAAAAGAGAATGAAATCGCCGGTCTTTTAAATACTGAAATAAGGCTTGCAGGAGAAAACCGCGCGACTGAGATCATTGAAAAGGCCCCTTTTTTTAAAGAAAACGGTTTTGAGCTTCATATGATAGGGCATCTTCAGAGCAACAAGGTGAGGAAAGTTGTAGGGATTGTGGATATGGTCCAGTCTCTGGACAGCCTGAAGCTGGCGGCAGCTATAGACCGTGTTTCTTCGGAAAAAGGAATTGTCACCGATACGCTTGTCGAGGTGAATTCTTCGGGAGAAGAAAGCAAATTCGGAATAAGACCTGAGGAAGCGGCGGTTCTTATCCGCGAGCTTGTCGGTTTTGAAAATATAAAGGTCCGCGGCCTCATGACAGTCGGTAATTTCGCGCAGGACCCTGAGGAGGTCAGGCCCTGTTTCCGCAGGATCTAAGAGCTCTTTGTGGAATGCAAATCAATTTCCGGAGGAAACCTCGGTATGGATGTTCTTTCAATGGGGATGACGAATGATTTTGAGGTTGCTGTAGAGGAAGGCAGCACTTTAATCAGGGTCGGAACCGCACTCTTCGGTGAAAGACAGGTATTATGAGCGGCCTTGGCGCTTTTTTTTATGTAGCTTACAGAGTCATTGATATATTTCAGTGGATTCTGATAATCAGGGTGATCCTCTCCTGGGTACGCGTGGACTTTGGGGGGAGGCGGACTATTGACGAGTTTCTTTACAGGGCCACTGAATGGTTTCTCGACCCTTTGAGGAGAATGATTCCTCCGATGGGGATGTTTGATATGTCGATACTTGCCGCGTTTCTGGTTATGGAAATTATAAAAGCGGTTCTTGTGTCGCAGATTTCTTATTAGGGATGACAGATGAAAATGACAGGTGAAATTCAATACGGGGGGAAATATGAAAATTACTCCGCTTGACATCAGACGTCAGGGGTTCAGAAAAGGGTTTCGGGGTTTTGACGCCGACGAGGTAACCCATTTCCTGGAAATGGTGGCGACAGAGATGGAATCGCTCGTTAAGGAAAACCAGGAACAGAAAGAGGATCTCAAAGTGGTAAGGGCCGAGCTCGACAGGCTGAACAATCTTGAGAAAACACTTCAGGATACTCTTGTTACAGCGCAGAGAGTCGCCGAGGATTCACGGCAGAGCGCTAAAAGAGAAAGCGAGACCCTCATTGAGAGGGCCGAGGTAAAGGCAGATAAAATGGTCGGCGAAGCGATGGCCCGAAGGCAGGATGTAAAAAACAGCCTTATAGCCCTTAATGCCGAGAAAGAAAATTTTGTTGCCAGGTTCCGCGCTCTTTTGAATTCGCAGCTTGAAACACTTACGGCGCTTGAAATAGATAAAGGTCTTTCGCTCGATAAATTCAGCGATGAAGATGAAGAAGCCGGGAAGCCGGAAGCCGCGCCGCAAAAAGAAGAAGTTTTCGAATCAGATGTAGAGGCTGAAACGGTTATGGAAGATGATTCTCCCGACGTTTCCGGAGACAGAGAAGAGGTTGTGGAAGAAACTTCGGACGATTCCGAAATGAGCGAAACAAGAATAATAGATATAGACGGCCGGGAAGAGCTGAAAGTTTAGGCTTTCGATTGGAAATAGATGTAAAGGTGTTTCCGAAATCCGCTCCGGACCGGTTCGACGGATTTGATAGTTCGGGTATTCTCCGTGCGAAGCTCGGAGCCGCTCCCGAGAAAGGCAAGGCAAACAAGGCCCTTGCCGACCTTTTCTCCTCCGTGCTCGGAATACCGAAATCTTCGGTTTCTGTGATTAGGGGAGAAAAGTCCAGAAAAAAGAGGGTCCTTTTAAGTGACTTTGAGGATGAGTCCTTTTTGAGGGCCGCCGCAGAAGAAAGGAAAAAATAATGGAAAATCTTCCCGAAAAAATAAAAGAGGCGTCCGGGTTTATAAAAAAACAATGCGGTCTTGTTCCGGACGCGGGAATTATTCTCGGTACGGGTCTCGGAGCTCTTGCCGGAGAAATAGAAAAAGAAAAGGAAATCTCTTATGCGGATATTCCCAACTTTCCGGTATCAACTGTCGAGAGCCATTCCGGAAGGCTGATATTTGGCGAACTGAGCGGAAAAAAAGTGGTAGCCATGCAGGGCCGATTCCATTTTTACGAAGGCTATACAATGCAGCAGGTCGCTTTCCCGGTCAGGGTCATGAAGGCCCTCGGAGCCGAGAATCTTATTGTTTCCAATGCCTGCGGAGGTCTGAATTTTAAATACAGTGCCGGTGATCTCATGTTGATAATCGACCACATTAACCTGCTCGGCGGTAATCCGCTTATCGGAAAAAATTTTGATGAACTCGGAATAAGGTTCCCGGATATGTCGGAGCCCTATAGCAGGGAATTCATTAAATACGCCGGAGAAGCGGCGATGGAAAACGGGATAAATCTCCACAAAGGGGTTTATGCCGCCATGGCAGGCCCTATGCTTGAAACGGCCGCGGAATACAGAATGCTCAGGACCATTGGCGCCGATGCCATAGGAATGTCGACAATTCCCGAGGTAATAGCCGCTGTGCATTCTTCAATGAAGGTACTTGGGATTTCGGTAATAACAGATATCTGTTTTCCCGATACATTGAAGCCGGCTTCTCTGGAAGAAATTATAAAAGTAGCCTCGGGCGCGGAACCGAATCTTGTCAAGATTATCAAATCCGTTTTAAAGAAAATGAAATAGAAAAGAGTCAGAGAGGAAAAGACAGCGATGTTCAAAGAGATAGATCCTGCGGTAAGCTTTCCGGAAATGGAAAAAAAGATCCTGGAATTCTGGGAGCAGAACGGGATTTTTAAAAAGAGCCTGGAAAAAACTGAAGGCGGAGAAAGATTTGTTTTCTATGACGGTCCTCCATTCGCCACCGGAAAGCCTCATTACGGTCATCTCCTGGCGGGGACAATAAAAGATATTATTCCGCGTTACTGGACTATGCGCGGAAAACACGCAGAGAGGCGATTCGGTTGGGATACACACGGTTTACCTATAGAAAGCCTTGCCCAGCAGGAATTGGGAATAAGCGGAACAACACAGATTCTGGAGAAGGGCGTTGATGTCTTTAACGAGCAGTGCCGCTCAATGGTATTAAAATACGCGGAGGCCT
>CAYNYI010000145.1:0-5758 GCA_964401455.1 uncultured Fibrobacterota bacterium | reverse complement strand
AACTCCGCCAGTTGAGAAAGCGGCAGCACGATATCCTCATTCAGCTTAAAAGCGTTGGTTCTTTTAGCGATTGCGCCGAGCTTCTTACGGTCTTCCCAGAACAGAGAAGCCTCTTTTTCAGAAGAAGCGGAATGCAATTCGGTATTTTTATGTTTTCCGAGTATATCCACACAAAGCTGCACCCCTCTCTTAGTCTGTTCCGGGTTGTGTCCCGAAATATCAATCAAAAGAACAGCCTTGGGAAGCCGTCCCCTACTGGACTTTACCTTATAGCCGATAGCTTTTATATACTGATCATCAAAGTGTTCCATTGCCGTTAGCGCTTCTTGTGTTCCTGTAGGGAAAGCAGAGCATATTTCGTTTATTACCCGTCCGGCTTCATCCATATCCGGACCGAAGAATTCGAGACACAAAGTCCTCCGTTCGGAATACGCAGGGTAGAGAACGAACTCTCCATCAAGAATTACTCCATCCGTTCCTTCTTTCTGCAGACCTGGAAGACCGCCTAAATACTTATTTGTAATATCTTTCCATAATCCGTTTTTTCGTACATCACTTCCTTTTAGGGAGATAAAGGAGCTCTTGCGGCCTTCCTCATCTATTTTAAAAGTAACAGTATCTTCGGGCTGTATTTTTTTCAAGGGATGGTTTTGTCTGGTAATTTTAATAGTTCTGCCGGATGACAGAGCCATGGAATAAGAAAGTATATTGTCAATAGCGGTACCCCAGCGTACTGCCGCTTTCCCGCCGGCGTTTTCGCTTATATTGCCGCCTATTGTACAGGCCCAGCTGCTTGTAGGGTCAGTCGCAAATACAAGGTCTTCTTTTCGGCAATAATTTATTACAGTATCGGTAACTGCCCCGGATTCAGCCTTTACAGTATGGACGGTCATTACTGTTCCGTCGCTCTGTCTGAATTTCTCTTTCCTTATCTTTTCGATTCCGCAGAGTTTCTCGGTATTAATCATTACACATTTTCCGCTCAGCGGAACGGCACCTCCTGTAAGCCCGGTTCCCGCCCCCCTTGGCAGAGCATGAAGACCGAGATCCGCAATTTTCTTTAAAAGCGGCGCGATTTTATCTTTGTTCGAGGGAGTGCATACCGCTAATGGAGTAAAAAGCCTCCAGTCAGTGGCGTCGGTGGAATGGCTTACAAGGTCGAAAGGTTCAAAATTGACATTTTCTCGGCCGATTATGGAGCCGAGAGCGGATTTTAACTTTCTTTGAAAAGCGGCGCTCGCAAAAATTTCTTTTCTGAATTTTTTAATACGATTAGAAAAAATATCCAGGACCTCTTTTACCTCGGGATCCGCCTCAGCCCCCCCGCGAAGGATTTCAAGATCATTCCCGATATCCCGGAAAAGTTTTCGTCTTCTTTTAATATCCGTTATCAATTCCTGATAAAGAAAAGGGTTACGGAAAAAAATAAACAGATCTCCGATCATCCGAAAAAGAAGCCTGGCGGAGCGTCCGGTGACCCTTTTGTGTCTGAGGTTGTGAAGAGCCTCCCACATTTTAGGCCCAAAAATTATATTAATGATGGTTTTGTCATCAGCGGATGTATAGTTATAGGGGATTTCCCTGAAATCTTTGCTGTTCATTGGCCCTTGTCCTTATTAATAATAGTCTGTCCGCGTAAAAAATACCACAATACACCGGACTATATCCAGATATAAATATCAGCGGAAAACTGATTGAAATGTATAAATTCGGTTACTAAAGGAACCTTGGAACAGTTTTAAAAAACATTGGGAAACACATCGAAATCAGAGTTTCTCAGCTTCTGTCGCCGCTTATAAGACTGCCGAGTATCCCGCCGCCGAGCCCCGCTGCGCCTTTTTGCTCACCTTTACCGGACGAGCCCATAGCTCCTTTTATCCTGTCGGCCAGTCTGGAAAACGGAAGACTCTGGAGATAGACAGTGCCGGGGCCTGTCATTTCGGCAAGAAAAAGCCCTTCTCCACCAAAGAGAGCGTTTTTAAACCCTCCGATGAATTTAATATCATATGAAACAGAAGTTTCGAAAGCCACCAGACAACCGGTATCCACCCTCAGTCTCTCATTAGAGCGGAGGTTCTTTTTAACAATAGTACCGCCGGCATGTGCGAAGGCCATTCCGCTTCCGGAAAGTTTCTGCAGAATAAAACCTTCTCCACCGAACAAGCCGGCTCCCAGTTTTTTGGTAAAGGCAATATCAATGTCTACTCCGTTGGCAGCGCAAAGAAAAGAATCTTTCTGACAAAGAATCTCACCCCCGTAATTTTCGAGGGTAAGCGGAATTATTTTCCCCGGATAAGGAGCACCGAAGGCGACATGCCCTTTGCCGCTGCCGTCAAACATGAAAGTGGTTATAAAAAAGCTTTCTCCGGTCACCATACGCTTGAATCCGGAAAAAATCCCTCCATCCGCCGAGGTCTGCATATTAATACCCTCGTCCATAAACATCATGGCTCCTGCCTCGGCCCGGACTCCTTCTCCCGGATCAAGCTCAACTTCAACAATCTGCATGTCGTCGCCGTGAATTATATAGTCTATCACATCAGCCATTATACCTACCCGCTAAAAATGTTTTTTAACATTCTCATACATATCAAAGTTTTCCTCATACCTTTTTTTGTCCTTGCTGGAAAGCTCGATATTCATGTTTTTAAGCTCATTATTATGATGCAGCGCTCTTTTCTGGTCACCCATTCTAATATACAAATCAACGAGATTAACCCTGCAGCGAAACTCATTACTAACGTTGAATTTCCTGTCGTTGCTGATTTTCCCCAGTATTTTCTCATATACACCTGAAGCCTCCCGCTTTTTGTCGGCCGCGGCATATGCCTCTGCGAGATGCCACATAAACATCCTGTTTCCTTTATATTCAGCCAGGACTTTCTGCATCATGTTAACCGATTCCATGGGTCTTTCCTCGGCTACATAAATCTGCGCAAGCATAAGCGCCGCCATTTCAGAAGAATATTTTCCCTTTTTGTAGCATTTCTTCAACTGGTTAATTCCAAGTTCCCGTTTATCCTTTACTCCCGGAAGCCACCACATCATTTTTGTCAGCTTGCTGCGCCAGTAATTGTAGAGACCGAGTCCGAGATAAACATCATAGAACTCCGAATTAATCTCCTCAAGATCCCTAAGCATGACAAAACCGTCCCAGCCGTATCGAAAAGCCGAGATATACCTTTTATAACGAGCCTCATAAAGCCCCATATAGCCTTTTGCTCCCCCGATAAAAAACATTGCGAGCTCGTTTTTTGGGTCCTTATCCAGAAGTTTTTCTCCCTTTTCAACAGCCGCCTCACAATTCAGGAAGAATTCCCGCTCACGCCCCGTGTGGCTGTAATAGTACATATAATTATCTATTGCCACGCCTTTCATAAAATAACCAAAGGGATGCTCCGGATACTTTTCGATAAAACCACTGAAAAGCTTCTCTGCCCGGTTAAAATTCTCATTATATATAAGGTCTTTACCTTTTTTAAGATATGTATCTATATCATCCTGAATATCAGCGCCTACAGGAGCTAAAAGAGAAGTTAAAAATAAAACAGTAAAAAAATATCTTATCGAACAATATGCCATCTGTCGTAGCCGCTCCTGTAAATGAAGTCATAGTATTTTTCCGGACCATTATTGCCCAAAAATAAACTGACAAGCGCCCGGGCGTATATCAAACCGGGTCCCTTTTTCATATCAATATTAATTATATCAAATTTATTATTACTTTGCATTGTTTCCAATTTTAATTTTTTAATTAATTTTTTACGGAGAACCTCTTTGTCAGGCTTAGCAAAAAGTACCCATTGACCTTTTTTCGAGTTATAATAAAAAGAAAAATCACGTACTATTTCCTTTTTATTCCGGATATAAATATCGGCGGCATACATATATACTGAATCATACTCCGGTTCAAACCTTGATATGTCCCAATGGAAAGGACCTGCTGATTTTTTCTTCAAATCCGCAATAATCGAATCCACAGCGAGACGTGACCGGGATTTAAGTTCATGAACGATATTTTCTCTTGCACTATCGTAATTAATGTATTCTTTTTTGTATCTCTGCCATTTACCTGAGCGTCCATGTAAACGGTATTTCCTTCTTTGTTTAACGTCAATATTTCTGAAATAATAAAAATCTACGGCGGCGTTATAAGTAAATTCCCTTCTATCATAAACAGGAGCATCTGCAGAATCTTCTCTTAATGGAAACCACTTAAGAAAAACAATACTGTAAACAGGCCGGGACTTCAAAAAAGTGGCTTTTTGTTTCATGTATTCCGCGGCGGATAAATCGGCAGCGTTAATAAATTCAGGCATACTCTTTTTGATATCTGAAGAAATAGAAATCCCCTTGTCGTTCTCCGAAGCATCCCCCAGTTTTCTTAATAAAAACGGATAAGCCGGATCTCCTTCAGGAAAACGTTCCTCGGAAAGTGAATCGGAGAGAGAGTAAAAATATCTGAAAACAGAATCCCTGACACTGAAAAAAGTATTCCATGTCCCGGAAACAGGTTCAGAAAGACCGTATTTCAGAGCGCGGGTTACCTCCTTTTTCAGGAATTCTGCGATTTTCTGTTCAACTTTATTACGATAAAGCGCCGCAAGCGAGTCCGAAGCCTCTTCAACAATATATTCGAGATCCTCCGAAGCCGTTTTTTCGAGAAACTTGCGGGCATCTTCGGGCGGAATATCCGGTGTACCGCAGCCGCTTATAATATATAGAAGAGCCGAAAAAACAGCCGGGAACAAGAGCTTTAATTGAAATCTCAGCATATTCGTTCATGCATGGCTTCATCGAAAACATGCAGCCTTCTACCGTCAAAAACAGCTTCGATTCTTGAACCAGCTTCCAATCCACTGTCAGGCGGAGTACAAAGTGTTAATTTGGTTTCCTTTATTGATGCAGTTATAACATCCATATTACCAAGCGGCTCAACAACCTCAACATTAAGATCTACTTTCGTGTCGGAGCGGCGTTTTCCCAGCCTGCTGTCGTATATGCTGATGTGGTCAGGCCTTATTCCGACTACTATTTTTTCTCCCGAATATTTCTTAAGGGTTTCTTCTTTCAAAGCCTCGATAGATAATCTTAGACCATCGCCCTCAAGTATCATCCGGTCACCATCCGCAGCCGGCCTCATATTAAAAAAATTCATTATCGGGCTTCCGATGAATCCCGCGACAAATTTGTTTTCCGGCTTATTATAGATATTCATGGGTGTATCATATTGAGAAAGCCGCCCCTTATTTATAACAGCTATCCGATCAGACATACTCATAGCTTCAAATTGATTATGCGTGACATAAATAATGGTCATCTTTAATTTGGAGTGAATAAGCTTTAATTCCGTTGTCATTTTATTTCTCAATTCCGCGTCGACATTACTCAAAGGCTCATCAAGCAAAAGGACCTTGGGGTTAAGAACAAGTGCCCGACCTAAAGCCACTCTTTGCCTCTGGCCACCGGAGAGTTCCTTGGGATACCTTTTATTCAAACCTTCCAGATGAAGCAGCCCCAAAACCCATTCAATTTTATCGAATATCTCAAGTCTTGATGCTTTTTGCACTTTCAATCCGAAAGCGATATTCTGTTCCACCGTCATATGAGGAAACAAAGCGTAACTCTGAAAAACAAGCGCCAGCTTTCTTTTACGGGCGGGAATATCATTGTATTTTTGCCCGTCAATAAGAAGTTCTCCGGATGTGATATCCTCAAGCCCGGCGATCATTTTCAGGGTAGATGTTTTTCCGCATCC
>CAYNYI010000144.1:0-5765 GCA_964401455.1 uncultured Fibrobacterota bacterium | reverse complement strand
CTATGTCTTTAATTCCGTCCTTATCATTGTCTTCGTCCGGGCATCCGTCTTCATCCTCGAATCCGTCATAATCCTCAGGCTGAAGCGGACACTGGTCCTCAATGTCTTTTATTCTGTCTTTGTCATTATCTTCATCCGGACACCCGTCTTCGTCTTCGAATCCGTCTTTATCCTCCGGTCGCATAACGCATAAATCATTCGTATTGCTGATTCCGTCCCGGTCATCGTCCTGAGGAATTACCTCTGTTCTGAGTGTTATCCTGAAGGAAAAAGTATTTCTGAACTGAGGTCTTGTCCGGTATTCGCTGCCCAAGGGGGAAGTATGCCCCACATTTTTCGAATATGTAGAGAATGACCTCGAATAAGCAAGGCTGAGATCAAGATATCTTTTGGGAGACCATGAGCCGCCCGCGCTTAAGGCAAGAGGATCAAGGCCCGGGTCTATATGGTTTCTGCCTGCAGAGGTCTCTCCGAAAAGTTCAAGATAAACCCGGTACATATTTCTTTTGTAATATTCCAGCCCTGTTCCCGCTCTATAAACATTTGGTGTCTCAACGTTCGTATTAAAGCGTTCTCCAAAATTTATATGAAAACAAAGAGGTATATTGTTTATGTAGCCAAAGTTCACTGTAAATGCCGCCATGGCCGAGATATCATAAGAGTTTGAGCTAAATTGGCTGTTTCTGTAAAAAATGTGCTTTTTATAATAACCTTTTTCTTCTGAGCCTGACGGAAGAAATAAGGTCGAGAAGAAGGCCAGTTCCATTATACGGCTGTGAGGATACGGCGGGTATATGAATTTCAGCGTAAGCTCAGGATCGCCCGCTCCGGCCTCCGTGGAATTTCCGAAACGGTCTCTATACCAGGGCATCATTAAGGATGTCTCAAGATATTTTGATATCGAGAAATTGAGAGCGGTTTTGAAAGCTGTCGCAGTGCCCTCTGAGGAAGAGTCCGAATATTTTTCTTTCGGAGAATAGCTAAGCATTGAAGAAACAGAAAGAAATCCCGGGTAGTTTATTTCCGCTGAAGTCAAGTTAAACAGGCCTTCTGTCCCGCCGGAAGAAATGGCCGCAGAACAAAAAAATACGGCCGTGAGGATTGTAATAAATATTTTATTCGTTTTCATCTTCTTCATTCTCATCGGTTTTCTCGCCGTCGGTTCCCAGTATATCTTCTTCCCGCTTCTTTTTCAATCTCAAAACAGCTCTTTCTCTTTGCCTTTCCTTGAAAGAAGGAGGCATTCCAAGACGCCTCAGTATATAATACACGCCCCAGACTGTCAGGAAAAGAACCATCAGGATGGTTATTTTTACGGGTATGGAAATTTCCGGCATAAGATGGTCCTTTTATTGATTCTACCTATTATATAATTTAGTCAAAATACTGTCCGGGGTACAAATAAATTCCGCAGAAAACACTAATTCGCTTATCGGTAATTTTTTTATATTTCATTTGTAAACTGTATTTACATTTTAACAGGTAATTGTATGGATAAAGAGAATCAGACCGATACTGCCGTTCAGCCGGGAGTGAATTTTGAAAAAGCCGTAAAACATAAGGAAAACACCGAGAGAAGCCTTATGGAAGACACTCTTTATCTTTCGGGAAGAAACACACTTCGAAAAAAGAGTCCCTTTCTGCTTCTTGTTATTACCGCTTTTGTTCTGGGGGTCGGAATATATTTGGCGTTTTTTTTTGACAAACGTCCTCTTCCCGGTTTTCTTAGAAATATTTTGGGTTCCTGATGAAGATTATTACAGCAAAAACCGCCGGGTTCTGCGAGGGTGTTCATAAGGCCCTTGATAAGACTATTCATACAGTTCGTAAAAAAGGGCCCCAATCAAAAGTGTATACATACGGGCCGCTTATTCATAATCCTCAGACACTCGCGCTTTTAAAGAAAAAAGGGGTAGAGGTATTAAAGGAAATCCCTCCTGAAAAAAAAGAAGGCACCGTTGTAATCAGAAGTCATGGGGTTCCTCCCGACAAACTGTCAGAAATAAGCTGCAGGTTTTCTTCACTTGTCAATGCCACCTGTCCGAAAGTAGCCAGAGTCCAGAGTATGATAAGAAAACACTCGCGAAAAGGCCTGCCTGTAATTATAACGGGTGACCGCGGACATGCCGAAGTAAAGGGGCTTGTCGGCCACAGCGGAGGAAAGGCCCTGGTTGTGGAAAATATCGATGAAGCCCGCGCTTTGGAGCCTGCTCCTGAAGTTCTGGTGGTATCTCAGACCACTTTTGATAAAGATGAATTCATAAAAATCACATCGATTATAAATTCAAATTTCATTGCACCGGATATCAGAAACACGATATGTGAGTCTACGAGCAACAGGCAGCAGGAGGTTCGGAGCTTATGTTTTATTACCGACGCCATAATAGTGGTCGGTGGACGAAGCAGCGCAAATACGGCCCGGCTTTTGAAAATCAGCGAGGAGCTGGGGACTCCGGCACTCCACATAGAGTCGCCTTCCGAACTCAATGCTATAGATTTCAGTAAATTTAAGACTGTTGCCGTAACGGCGGGCGCTTCAACACCCCGGTGGTTGATCAATGAGACGGTTGATACTATTGAAGAGATGGACAATCGGTCGGTCAGGGGCCTATTGCGTGCGGCTGCCAAATTCCTGGTGCATTCCAATATTATTCTGGCATCCGCGGCCGCTTCTTTGAGTTATGTCTTTACTGCGTATATGGAGCGGCTCTTCAATTACAGACTGGCTGCGGTTGCTTTCTTTTATGTTTTCGGAATGCATAATCTTAATAATTATTTTTTGGTTCATGATTTCGGGCGTTCCTCCACTATTATGCGTTTTCGAGCGCGCCATAAATACTGGCTCTTTCCGGCGAGCCTGATAAGCCTTGTCCTGGCGGTTTATTTTGGTGCTGCAGAAAGTCACGGAAGCCCGGCCGGACTGGTTGTCCTCGGTTTTTCCATTATATTGGGGATACTTTACAACGTGGATCTTTTCTCCGGCTGGCTTGAGCGAAAGTCCGGCCTGAAAAGTCTTCATGATATACCCGGTTCAAAAGATATCCTTATTCCTCTAGCCTGGAGTACTGTGATTGTATTATTTCCGGTTTTTTCAGTCATTCCCCGGGAATTTCATGTTCTTTATATTTTAATATCATTTATAATCACCATGGCTCTTATGTTTCTGCGCTCCACTCTTCTGCATCTCGGTAGCATAGAAGACGATAAAATTATCGGTAACGATACTATCGCGACATATCTGGGAGCAAAGGCAGCCCTGAAAATAGTTAATATCACTGTCCCGATTTTTATTTTTTTCCTTGTACTTCTTTCATATACCGGGACCGGCTGGCGGGGGGCTTTTATTTTTTCTGTTAATGCTTTTGTGGTAATTATATATGTTAACCTTTTCAAGAAGAAACTTATTTATGGAAATTTTATCAGTTCAATAGTTCTTGATCTTAATCTTGTTTCGGCTGGATTTATCGCTTATGCGATAAGAAAGCTTACGGAGCTTTAATGAACAAAGTTTGTTTATTCACTTACTTCTTTTTTATTGTAATTCTAAGTCCTCACGCCGAGGCTGATAATTACGGAAAAACGGATTTCCTTTCCGGAGCTCCATTTGAAGAGCGAGTTCTTAGCGTTTTTGAGACACGCCCGGAAGAGGATATTAAAAAAGCGATTTTCAGACTCAAAGACAACGGCTTCTCCGGGATAATTATAAAAGCGATTACTCCTCATTACGGTCGCGGTCGTAAAACCGCTTATGAACTTTCTGAGCCGGAAAAACGTGTACCTGTATTTCCTTTAAATTTAAGACCCTGGAAAAGAGCTGGAGGACGGGCTTCTCTTGACGGACTCGAAGTCTATGACCTTTCCAGTCCTGAGCCTCTTTATTTTGAGAGGCTTTCGGCGGTAGCCTCCATGACCCGGGAAGCGGGAATGAAAATACTTTTCATTTTGCTTGATGAGAATGACCTTCGCCCGCAAGGCTTTATTGACAGTCCTTTTAATCCTAAAAACAATGTAAACTCCGAAGCCGAAAATAAATACCCGTTGCTGCCCCCCGAAGAATTTTTCTATCGGAATGCGTTCTCTCAATATCAAAAAGCATTGGAAAAATTAATAAAAGGATGTGCCGAAGCGCTTAAGGGTAGTGAAATAATCGTTGTGCCTGTTAATGATTACTCCGGCCCGCCTGATATTTACAGGAAAATTTTTAATAGAGTCGCAGATGAGTTCGGAAGCTCGGCTACGGTGTTTTCCGGAACTTGCAGCGTCTTGGCAGAATTGCCGCGTAATCCGGAAAAGGTATTTTTGAAATGGTATAACTTCCCCTGTTTGACCGGAAAATCCGGGTTTTACGCCCCACATAAGCCTCTTTCGGTTTCCGGGCCGCCGGATATGCCGGATCCGGGGGATTTGGCTGATTCCGTTTTGTATAATTGCGCTGAGATTAAAACGGTTATTTATGAGCTTCCGGACGGAGCGTCGGTTAAGAACGCCGAAAAAGAAGGAGAGTAGGTATTGGCATTGGGACTCTTGCTTATTCTGGTCTTTTTATTGTGCCTTTCGGGATTTTTCTCCGGATCCGAAACGGCATTGTTCTCCATAACACGGCTGGAACTCAACCGATATGAAAAAGATCCTTCATTCAGGTTTGTCAGGAAGCTCCTGGAGAATCCGGGAAGAACGCTGGTAGCTATACTGCTCGGTAATCTTTTCGTTAATATTTTCGCCACAACAGTCGCCGAAATGTTCTTCGGGATATATTTTCCGGATAAGGCTGAACTTGTAACTTTTGTGGTGATGACAACATTAATATTGGTATTCGGAGAAATTCTTCCAAAAATAATCGCCATAAATGTGCGAACAGGTTTCGCAAGATTGTTTTCGCGGCCTCTTTACATAATAAGCTCTATTCTTGCACCGCTACGCGCGCTGCTGGAAAAAGCCGGGGATTTTTTTATAAGGCTTTTTGCGCATATTGCCGGCCCCCCCGCCAATGCTCTTAACAAGGAAGAATGGCTCCATCTACTCTCGGATTCGCACACTACAGTAAAAGAACTCAAGAAAAAAATAGCGATCAGGCTCGTTAATTTTGCCGACCTCAGGGCGAAAGATCTTATCACTCCCAGAAAAAATCTTGCCGCTCTGGATTTAGATTCGACGCCTGAGCAGGTGACGGACCTGATAAAAAAATGTCCTTTCAGCAGATATCCGGTTTATGAAAAAGAAATAGACAATATTAAAGGGTATATTCATCTGAAAGATCTTTTCTGCCGTAAGCTGAACATTGGAAGTTTACGGGAAATACTTCGCCCCCCACTTATTGTTCCGGGTTCTAAAAAACTCGGGGCTCTTCTGAAAGAAATGATTAAGCTTAATTCTCACCTGTCTTTCGTCATAAATGAATACGGAGGCCTGGCCGGAGTTGTTACTATGAACGATGTGCTCGGCAGGGCCGTGGGAAGCGGACTTTCCGGAGAGCGCGGCGGCCCGATCCGTAAAATGTATGACGGGACATATTCTGTGGACGGAGCCGCGCCTTTTCCCGACTTTATTGAGATCGCGGGAATCGAGGGTGTGGAAAAAAACAGAACCAGAACCGTAAACGGTTTTATAATATCCGCTATAGGCAGAATTCCTCAGATGGGAGAAAATATTGAAATAGAGGGCATTAAGTTTTATATTCTTGACGCTGGGGAAAATTTCATCAGACGGGTAATAGTTTCCGTCTTCAGGAAAGGGGACTTAAAATGAGTGAAAAAATTCTGCTTTTT
>CAYNYI010000143.1:0-5788 GCA_964401455.1 uncultured Fibrobacterota bacterium | reverse complement strand
GAGCTGTTTTAATAAAATCCGGCCGTTCCGCAAACCCCCAGGCGGTGTTTTCCATGATGAAGGCGTTATCTGCGCCTTCATATACGGGAGATCCTGAAATATTGGCCGGTAAGCTTTCTGAAATCGCCTTGTCTTTGCCGCAGGGCCAGAAAGGCGCGGAGGTGCTTCGTGATCTTTCTGTGTTTTTGAGAAACATTTCCTCCCTTTTTAAGGAAGACGGTTACAGTACCGGTTCCGCCATTTCGTATATTCTGAGGAATTCCGGGATTAATATGGAAAACAGGCTATTTAAAACGATTTTTCATAATCATGATTTTCCCGGCAAAGATTTTAAGCTTTTAATTCTCAAGGCAGGGACTGTTCTTGAGGAACTAGTTCGAAGTACGGGTGGTGAAACATCAGACACATTGACGCAGAATGTTTATGAGGCAAGAGAATCGCTCAGAAATATTCTGGGAAACATAGAACGAAACCAGATGGAATCTATTAAAAATCCCGATGCTCCTGTTTTGCCTTTGCCGCCGGGAGCAGAAAAAAATGAAGGTGAAAAAATAACTTTAAATTTTAAAAAGAAAAATAAGGAGAAAAGGAATCCTGATAATCTGAATATGCGTATGGATTTTAACCTTACAAACCTTGGAGAACTTGAAGTAGGTATCTCGATAATAAACAAAGTAATTAACCTTGATTTTTCCCTTGGTGAAACTGAATATGTGGATCTGTTCAGAAAATATTCGGATTATCTCAGAAAGAAAGTTGAGGGCACAGGTTATAAAACCGGTCGTTTTTTATTTAAGAAAGTAAAAATAAATGCCGATAAAAATGGAAGGGAATTTTCAAAAGGCGGCAGGGGAAGTCGCGCGGGAAGGATCGATTTTACCGTATGAATGATAAAGGGAACGCACCGCGCCGGGATTATGAAAGGGCTGTAGCTCTTTCATACAGAGAAGATAAAGACAGTGCTCCGCGACTTAGCGCAAAAGGTGAGCGGGAGGTTGCTAAGCAGATAATTGAGCTGGCAAAAGAGAACGGTGTTCCGATAAAAGAAGATCCTGATCTTGTAGGGATGTTATATAAGATAGATTTTGATGAAGAAATACCGGAGGAGCTTTATAGTGTTGTGGCGGAACTCCTCGCTTTTGTTTATAAAATGAATACCGCCGCCGGAGGAGATTCCAGAAATTGAAAAATCACAGGATGTTCAGAATATTATCGACTATCAGTTTTGTTGTCCTTATGCTTTCGGGATACGCCCACGCTCTTTTGCCCAAGATGAGAATAATGTTTCTAGGTGTGGATGTTCCTTACAATGAAACTTATGAATCTACTTTTGATCAGATGCTCAGGAGGCACTTCAACCTTAAGCCGGACTGGATATGTGCCAATAAGTTTGAAGTGGAAAAAGTCTTCGGAAGAGGGATAGTGGCCAGCCGCTATTTGAATATGCAGGAAGCACAGAAAATTTATGAAAAAGAAAAGCACAGGATGATTGTGGGGTGCAGAGTCAACCGGATAAAAATAAAACCGGCGCGCTATTTTTATATACTGCCTTTCTCATATACCGAATATGAAATGTCGGTATCGCTTGAGGTGCTTGATGCCAAAGAAGCGGTAGTCCGGTACGCGGGAGAAAACATGCTTTTCACCAGTAGAAAATATTTCGGATATACCGGGTTCGGGGATCCGGAAGACAGACATGTCCTTACAGCCGAAAAACGCAGGATCATGATTGAGGATATGTTCAGAGATATCTCCGATGGTTTGTTTGATAAAATTGACGGAGCTATCTCCGGGTTGGTGGTCAAGGGCTCCGGTAAAATCGAGCAGCGTTCAAATCATTTTATTCCAAAAGGATTCGAAGAATCCATTCAATTTGAAGAGTCTTCTGAAGAAGAGTAATCAGGTTTATCCCGCTGAAATCATTTGCATGAGGTTAGGAGAAATTTACTGGCGAAATAACCCGGTAATTAAATATATTATAAAACATGATATGACCTAAACCCGTAATAAAGGGGGACCTTTATGGCCGGCTACAACAATGTTTTTGACTCAAAAGAAGAATTCGACAAGCTCAAAGGAAATATTCTTGAGGGGATAGAAAACTTTTCCCGGTACAGGAACAATAATCTAACCTATGGTGAGATTATGTATGTTATGGAGTGTATCCTTGATAACCTCCGTGATGCTTCAGAAAAAGATGCTGGTAAAATGCAGCTTTCAGAAAAGCTTGAAGAAACTCTGAGCTTTTCAAGTCTGGCTTCTATAGTCGGGCGCTTTGTTGAAGTATCGGTTAAAAAAGGAATTTTTGATTCAGCCGAGGAAGCCTACATTCTTCATGGCGAAAAATAATCAATGAAAGATAAAGAAGTAAAACCTTTAAGCTCAATAGAAATAACCTGTCCCGCGGATTCTTCGTTTATCCCCCCCTTGAGGGGATTTATGGCCGACTTGACTCTTGCCAATGACTTTACAAGAAAGTATGCCTTTAGAACCGAAGTCGTTGTTGATGAGATCTACAGCAATGCCATAATACACGGTTCCGGCAAGATAGACTCCAATGTCCATTTCAAAATAAATGTTTATAAAGACCGGTGCGAGATTGAGATCCGGGACGAAGGAGGAGATGCAGATAAAGTCCGGAAACTGAGGGATATTCTGGAACAGGACTGTGAAAGCGGCCGGATAAAAGATAAATGCGGAGGCCTGGATATTGTCAGATTGCTTGCAGACAGTGTTAACTTTATTCAGAGTGATGACAATGTCACAAAAGTAAGCGTTGTCAGGTATAAAGAGGATAATGAATCCTCTAACCGGAGGAGCATATAAATGGGCCGTCTTAAAATACTCCGCCGGGAATGTGAGATTGACAGCCGTATTCAGATTATTGAATTCATCGGCGCTATGGGCGCTGACAGTGTAGACGTTATTATGCAAAGTGTAAACGACAGTATAGCTGAGCACAGGGTACTTATAATCGCGGATCTGAGCAAGTCTGATTTTATTTCGAGCCCTGCGTTCGGTGAGTTGATAGGCTGTAAAAAAAGGCTACGGGAAGAAAACGGCAATATGGTTATTGTCGGAATCAATACGGAGCTTAAGCTCAAGTTGAATATGATGGGAGCCGACAGGATCTTTAATTTTTTTTCGAATATACGTTCTGCGGTAATGAAATATAACTGGGACAACGAATTTATAAATCAGCCCATTCGTATCGCCATGCCCGCCGACCTTAAATATGTTCCCGCGGTTCGACAGCTGGTTTCTAGAGTAGCAGAGCGAAAAGGTTATTCCCGCAAAGATTCTTTCAGGCTGGAGACCCTCGTTGATGAGGTTTGTAACAACGGGATTGAACATGGAGATACATCTGAAGGTGCTTTTGTCAAAATCGAGATATTCGTGAATAAAACTCTTCTTGAGATTTCCGTGAGAAGCAGGCTTAGTGACACTACGCCTGAAGGCATTAACAGGATAAGAAAGTTTCTTATGGACGATGAAAGACCCCGTGATCCCGACCCTAATGCCATGAGGGGAAGAGGAATTGATCTTATAAAGATGCTCGCGACCAAAACAGATTTTGATATAGTCGGTAATGAAATAATTGTTAAAATAAAAAAAACAAGAGAGGACTGACGGCATGGCAAATCAAATTGATCTCCAGTTCAAGCCTGTTGAAGGCCGGGAGGACGCCGAAATCGTGGAATTTCACGGAGACCTCGATGCAACTAATGTGGAGTCTGTTCTTGAAAACATTATGAGCAAATTTCAAGAAGGTTTTGTGTTCATTATAGCGGATTTCTCTGATTTGCGCTATGTTAATTCTACCGGGCTTGGAATTCTTCTGCATTTTTCAAAAATAGCCGGAGAAAAGGGCGGCAGGTTTATGATTACAAATGTTAATGAAAATGTATATGAAATTATAGAAATAATCGGGGCCAATTCTCTTCTTGAGATACACGATACACTTGAAGACGCATTAAAAACACTTTAAAACTTATCCGGGAGAGTCATAGTATGAAGTCTTTTAAAACCGTTATTGCATCCGCGGTTATTATGATGGTACTATCTGCCTGCGTAAGAGACGAAGATCTCGTAGCAAGAGCACGCGGTTTAAAAATTTATAAATCAGAATTGGATTCTGCCGTAGGGAATACGGGGGATTCCGTTGCGATAAAAAATAAGAAGACCTCATTTGTATTAACGTCAATTAACCGTCAGGTTCATTATCTTGCCGGAAAATCCATAAAGCTCCACCGTGATCCGGATCTACGGGATTTTATCGAATATTATTCGGACAGAATGATCGCAGAGGATTACAGACGTAAAGTGGTTGACGTAAACTGCGGATTCACTGAAACCGAACTTATGGATTTCTATCGGAAAAACCGGGAAAAATATCTTTACAAATCTGAAGACACTTCAGCTTCCGGAAAGTCAGACTCCCTTCTTCCTTTTAAGAACGTTCGTACGGATGTTCTCGCTGATCTCCTGATAGAAAATGAAGATGTTGATCTTAAAGAATACTATGATACACTTTGGTCGAAGGAACATGTAAATCGCGGAGGAGAGCCGGTTGATTTTGATGAAAAAAGAGTCAAATATGATTATCTCAGAAACTTCCGCAAAAAAGCTAATGACATAATACTCGCCAGAGCAAAAAAACGCATGCATTATGAGTACACTCCGTATAATCCGGAGGTGAAAGAGTCAGAATTGAAAGACGCTTATGAGGCTGATCAAAAGAAATATTTCGATGTTCCCTTTGTTTTGGGGAAGGCTTTACGTTATGAAACCCGCTCTCTTGCCGTAAAGGCTAGAAATATACTGAAAGATAGCCCTGAGGCTTTCGATAAAGAGGCAAAAAAGGCTTCCGGGTTAATTGAAGGATTAAAAGTCAGAAAATACGGTGGTACTGAAAAAATACAAGGGAGTGATGTGGACCTTTACGGTCGACTCAAGTACCTTAAGGAAGGTACAGTAAGCACTGTTGTCGAAATAAAGAAAGACGATGGAACTTTTGACTATTATTTATTTAAAGTATCTGAAATACCTGAAAAAAAACAGTTGTCTTTCGAAGAAGTGAAAGATGCCATAAAAAAAGAAGTGAAAAATAAAAAATCGGAAGATGCTCCAGGTGATTATGTTGTCGGCAAAATTGACGGAAAGGAGGTGACGGTAGATAACCTCGCCTCATTGCTATATTTTGCGCCGGATGCTCAGAAAGCAAAGTACAAGACAAAATCAGGGCGTAAGGAATTATTTGTTAACTTTTACGCTCCGATTGTAATATACTCCCGCATAGCTAAAGAAAAAAATTACCTTGATGATAATCCTGACCTTCGCAAAAAAGTAGAAGACATGGATAAAGAGATTATCGGATTTGTTTACAAAAATGACTACTTTGACAAATTCTATGGAATAGACCGCAGGAAAATAAAGAAATATTATGAAGATAACAAAGAAAAATATAAGGTCAACGGAAAGCCTGCCGAGTTTTCAGAAGTGGCCGGGGAAGCAGCCGCAGATTATATTATTCCTGAAAAAATAATGAAAGAACACTACGACTTTAATAAAGAACTTTATGAGAATAAAGACGGTTCATACAAAGATTTCAGCGAAGTAAAACAAAAAATACGTAAGCATCTTCTCGGTATATACGGTAACTATTATAAACGCAAAAACCTTGAGAAGCTTTACAAAAGATACGGAGTGCGTGTATTTGACGAAGACGTGGAAGTGGAAAAAGCATTTACTCCTAATGAGATGTATGAGAAGGCCAAACAGCTTGCCG
>CAYNYI010000142.1:0-5967 GCA_964401455.1 uncultured Fibrobacterota bacterium | reverse complement strand
CCCGCGTTCAGGATTCAAAATGGAGACTGTTGACGGGCTTATTGAAAAGCTGAGAGGGATTGATCCCGGCGCAGCATCCGAGGCCGGAAGAGTGACCGCATCTATGAGGCCTAGGTTTATAGCAAACCGTAGTACCGATGCAGAAACGGACGGGCTCCGGATTAATGTTTTTATGGATGTTTTGAAAAAATACCTCGGATTATCTCCCCGGTTTCTGGGTATTATTCCGGACGATCCCGAGGTCATCGCGGCTAACCGGGAAATGTTGCCTTTCGCCGCGAGAAACCCTGATTCCCCGGCTTCAGTGGCTCTTCGGGAGATTTATCAAAAAATAATGGAGTAAATTTTTTAATCTACGCAGTACTGTTCCGGTAAAATGTAGTCTTCCGGATTTCTAGGTCTGTTGTGTTTACGAACTTCGTAATGAAGATGCGGCCCTAGCGAAAGACCTGTAGATCCCATATAGCCTATTATATCGCCTCTTTTTACGCGTTGATTGTTTTTAATGGCTATTTTATTTAGGTGTGCATATATGGTCTTGTATCCATTGCCGTGATTTATGATTACCAGCTTGCCAAAAGAATCTGAGACCGTTCTTTTACAAATTCCTGCTGCCGCAGCCTGTATTGGAGTGCCCCTGCGGTTTTTTATGTCTATGCCGTTATGCATTCTTCTAAAGCCGAGTATTGGGTGGAATCTCATTCCGAATCCGGATAATATCCGCCCGCGGGTAGGGTTGCCGTAGGGCATGTGTGCTATACCGTTCAGTTTTACTTTGAGACGTTCTTCCATATAGTCTGTGTCTTCAATCAGAAGTTCCAGCTGCCTTAGAGATTTGTCCAGTTTGTACTCTGTTATGAGCGCTGGATTTGACGGCGGCAGCTCCCCGGTTCCGTAAAAGTCTGTACCCCCGATACCCACTTCTTTTACATCGCGTGATATAGGTTCAGAGTTCATACTGAAATGCAGCATATCATTCCATCCGAACGCTGTTTCATTATTCTCTTTTATAACAGAACCTGCGGAATCAATTGTGAAGCATGTCTCACGGAGGTCTTGGTTGCGGCTGATTTCGGATTCAAGTATTTTACCGTTCAGGAAATCAGTCGCAAAGAATAATATATTTGCAACCATGAATATGGCAAAAACAGACGCGGCATATCGGATGCTTAGTACCCTGAAAATGAAATCCGCTACCGCCGATAGTATCTTATGATTAGGTAAGAGTATTCTCATTATATTTAGTATTGCCCTGACACTTTTCTTAAAAACAGAGTATAAATCTAAAATATATATTTATCTAAGTGCAATAAAAAAAAAGAAGTTATAAAAAAAATAAAATTACCGTCGGCAAAAGTGCCTATAATATTTCTTTATAAGGCTCAGTAAATTGTTTAGGTTAAAAGATATTCTTAGAATGTGGATTATTCGATTGCCGTAATTGATTTTATTTTATTGCTTTACAGACTGAAATTTTTTATATATATAAATAGGCGTGATTATATTTATTTGTGATGCGCCGGCTCAGAGGTTTTTTCTGTTTAAACAGAGGCTGATCAATTATGAGAATTATTTGTATTCTGTGTCTGGTCGCGATTCCGCTTTTAGCTCAGACTTCCGGCAACAGGCTTGCCATAACCTACGCTGATTATGGAATTCCGCCAAGGAAACTTATTGATTCGCATACGGCCGGTCTTCTTCCTCGTGCATATTACGATGTTGAGATGAAAGCTATTCCGGGCGGTGGGTTGATATTCGGGATGTCTGTGGGAATATGGGACCGTTTCAGTATCAGTCTTTCTTTCGGGGGGGATAATATTATCGGAGAAGGGGATGTTGAGTTTCAGAAATTCCCCGGTGTGCTTGTAAAATACAGACTCATAGAAGAAAATTATTTTCTTCCGGCGCTGGCTCTTGGTTTTGACAATCAGGGTTCCGGAAAGTGGGATGCTGAATCCGGCCGCTACAGGTATAAGTCCAAAGGCTTTTTCGCGGCGATCTCAAAGAGTTATCTGCTGCTTAATTACCCCATAGGTTTCCATGGCGGAGCCAACTATAACAGCGGCGCGGAGGTGTACTGGACTGAGGAGTATCCGGAGGATGAAGCCACCCCGTGGAATTTCAATATTGGTATTGATAAGAGTATAAATGAAGAAATTGCCCTTGTTACAGAATATGATTTCGCCGTTAACGATAACCCTGAAGTGGGCGCGTTTTTCTGCGGTTATCTGAATGCCGGTGTAAGGTGGACGCTCAGTCAAATCTTTACAATCGAGATCGATTTCAAGGACCTCATCGGAAATTCCGGAAACGGGGCCGGTAACTGGTCACGTGAGCTTCGCCTTGTTTATCTTGAAAGTTTCTGAATTTATATGGAAGAGCAGTTTCTTCTCGGCAATAGGCGCGGTATAAAGCTCTCCTGTCTTTATAATCCATCCAAAAAAAAAATTCCGGTCATAATGTCGCACGGGTTTACGGGTGACAAGCACGAAAGCGGACTGTTTGACCGGATTGCCGGTGATTTGTCCGATGCCGGTTTTCCGGTAATACGTTTTGATTTTGCAGGCAGCGGAGAAAGCGGGGACGACTCGCTTTCTGTGGATAAAGAAGTAGAAGACCTCAGCCGCATAACAGAATTTATTTCAGACAAAGGTTTTGATGACTATTTCCTTTTAGGATTCAGTCTTGGAGGACTGGTTTCTCTGAAAAGCGCCGGTTCCCGTGTCAGGGCCATGATGCTGCTGGCGCCTGTTACCGATAAAATAAGATATTCCTGGGAGGACCGGTTCTCGCCCTGGCAATTGAAAGAAGCCGAAGAAAAGGGATTCTTTTTGTATTATCGGACTGATGATGTCATAAGAAAAGAGTACCGGATCGACCGCAGGATGCAGGAGGACAGGACGAATGTGGACCAGGCCGCTCTTTGCGGAAATGTGAGATGCCCGGTTTTGATATATCACGGCACGGAGGACAGCAGTGTTCCTATTGACAATTCCGCTTCAGCGGTTAAGCTTTTACCTGAAGGGTCCCGGCTGGAAAAAATAGAAGGGGAGGGACATGTTTTCAGCAATTCAGCGGCACTGCTTGGGAAAGCGGCTGTAAACTGGTTTTCGGATTTTTTGTAAATTCACCCTGTAATCATTTTTCTAAGTGCTTCCCATATTTCATTACCGGCCTTTACCAGATCATCCTTATGCCCGGACATCCTCCATCTTGTTACTGTAAGTCTGAGAGATCCCATTATCAATGTTGAAAGATGAAGAGCGGGGATATCTTTTCTTATATGTCTCCCGGATTGCCCGCTTTCAATTATTTGGATAATAGTGGCCTGGTTTCTCTTTAGTATTTCCGATACTGTCGATCCTATTTCAGGGTCGCCCCGGAAAAATTCTTCGGCAAACAGTATGGCTGTGTATTCCGGGTGTTCAGAGAATATGGTAAAATGAGTTTTTACAAGGGATTCAATCTTTTCGATTGCTTTTAGGCTATTAAACTGTGCATTATCTAATGTGGATTTTTCAACTTTTTCCCTGAAATCTGAAAGAATTCCGGTGAGGATTTCTGTTTTGCTTTTAAAATGACGGTAAATAGCCGGTTCGGAAACTCCGATCGAAGAAGATATCTTTTTTATTGTTAAATTCTTGAAGCCGTTTGAAGCGATTAAATCTATGGCGCAATTGATTATCTCTTTTTGTTTTTCTGTGGGATTTGTCACCTGCCGACCCTCTTTTGCGGATTTACATCTGCCAATTTGCAAGATAAATTCTGGAAGATTGTTTGAAAAATCTTTGAATTAATATAAATTAATGTTTATAGGTTATGGTTGTAAATACTTTTTTTCCGGAGTGTTGCCCATGAGATTTCTTTTAATCCTTGTTTTTTTTATTTACGCTTCGGCTTTCCCGGCTTCGGTCGGGCCGGAAAATGTACTTGTGTTATATAGTCTGGACTGGACGGACGATGACGGAAACGGGCAGTCGGACTCAAAAGACCTTGCGGAATATTATGCTTTGCGCAGAGGAGTTCCTTCCCAAAATCTTCTGGGTGTTCATCATGCTGAAACCGAATTTATGAAATCTCAGAGTTATATGGATTATTCGGTTTTTTATGACAGCATCCTTACAAAGGTGTATCAAAAGCTTGAATCGTATGACGGGTCCGTTCAATTTAAAGACAAAATATACTATATCTGCGTGTGTTACGGGGTCCCACTCACAGTCAAGACATATTTCGATGATGCGGACCACCCTATCTGGCCTGACGGAAGCTATGGGCATTCAACCAGGAGCCTGGACCAGTGGCTCTTTGATATCGAGGAAAATTATCTCGGCGGTTATGAGGCAAGCACGGGAAGGCCGACCTCAAATTCCGGAGGCTATCTTGGAGTAAGTACTTCTGATATACGCCCGCAGTGGTATAACAATGTAAGCAAGTATAATTCCAGCCCTCAAACCTTTATGGAATACCGTAACGCTGTGGGCAAGAATATTTATCTGGTAACCCGTCTCGATGGTGTTTCCCTTATGAATTCCGCGAGCCTTGTCGATAAAGCGCTCTATGCCGAGAGGTATCTGCAGAATTTCAACGGTGACACTTCTCATCCGTATCATTCTATATCGGTATGGGATGAGGATGCCGGTACTGATGCGGGGCACAATTCCCATCTTGTGAACGCGAAAAGATGGTTTGACGGTTCTGATCGGTATTCTCCTTTTGCTTATGGTTCGGAGATCGGACCCTGGGACCTCGTTGTTGACAGTCATACAGAGGGGATCGGTCAAAACGGGCATACCCCGGAGGTTTCGGGAACGATAGCTTCCGGAGGAGTGGATCTTTCAGAAAATTCGCTGATTCTGGGCTACAGCTCTTCCGCCGTAGTAGATTCGGTCTATTCTTCAGGGCAGACAATTTTTGTTTCCGATGCTACGGGTTTTTCTGATGGAGACAAATTATATGATTATTATCCGTCTTCATTTCCATACGGAAATGTCATGTTCTATTACGGTTATTATAATTACGGGTCCTATTTTGATGTCTATAAATTCAAGGTAGGGGCTGTCGGGTTTCATATGGATTCCGGCTCCGGAGTAGGCATAAGGGGAACTAACGGGAAATGGTCTTCCAAAGCCTTGAGAAGAAATATTACGGCGACGGGGGGGGCGGTAGCTGAGCCGAGTTCCTGGGGAATACAATTCGGGGATTACTTTTTTTATGCCCTCGGTTTCGGGATGGATTTTGCCGAAGCCTCGTATAACAGCGTTTATTATGGGAAAAGATGGATGGCAGTACATGTGGGAGACCCGCTTTATGCTCCTTTTCGTTCATCTAAGCAATCCGATGTTACTTCACCCGTTTTCAATGTAATCTACACAAAGCAGGCCTCCGATGAAACCGCGAGGAAATTCTGCATTGTGCTTGCCGGCGGAGATGACGATAAAGAAGCCGAAGTCGCCGGATTTAAAATAGAATACGGTCTCAGCTCTTCATACGGGAATACTGTTGACTATGAATGGGGTTGGGATGGCGCAGACGGTTCCTGGCAGAATGAGGAATCCAGGTATTATTTTTATGCAAGGAAATTTGAATGGGAAGTTACCGGTCTCTCTTCAAATACAGACTATCATTACCGAGTCAGCGCGCAGGATCCATACGGGAATGAGACAGTTTCTCCGAATATGGTTTTCAGTACCTCTTTGGCAGTTGATACCGGTTATACCGAAGGTGGAAATACGTCTCTTGCTTCGGTAAATATTGATTTTACCGTTTCTCCGGAAGTGGAAATATATCCCCGCCCGGCAAACCCTTCTGTAAATTTGAGTGTCCGGGGTTTTCCCAAGGGGCGTGAAATGTCTGTCATTGTCTATAACCTGAGGGGAGAAACCGTCAGGGTATTATACTCCGGTCCGGGAAAGAATGAGTCAGGTGGTCTAGTTTTTTCTACAGAAAAAAATCTGTTTTTAAGTGGAA
>CAYNYI010000141.1:0-5989 GCA_964401455.1 uncultured Fibrobacterota bacterium | reverse complement strand
AGTGCCAGGGATTTCAGCTTAAGAGAATTAAGCTCTTCAGTTTCCGCAGCAAGATTTTCTACCGCGTCGTTGATTTTTTCATCAAGCATATCGAGTTGTTTAAGCGCGGTATAATAGTCTTTTTTTGCGAAATAGCACCGTGCTTTTTGATAGAACCCCCTGAAATTCCAGACTGACTCGGGGTAACGGTTGTTGAGATCGTCAAAATATATTATGGCTGACTCATACTTTTTCATTTTTCTGTAAAGTCTGCCGTTTAAATAAATTTTTCTGGCAAGTTTGTCATTACCCTTTTTAATGTATATAAGAGCGCTGTCGGTTAGTGGTGAGGTTCTGAAAGACTCTATAAATGTTCTGAACTCCTCAATGGCTTCTTTTGTTTCTGTCTGATCCCGCTCTGCGGGCAGCGACTGTTTAAAACAACTGAGCCCGGTATAATACTGAGCGCTTTCCGCGTATTCCGAGGTACAAAAATCTCTTACAAGAGAGCGGAATTCATTTTCCGCCACTATGAACTCTTTATTATTGAAACTGGCAAGTCCTTGATAATACTGTACTTTGTCTATTATTTCCGACCCTGGATACTCGGACTCAATAGAATCAAGTAAAAGTCTTGATCCAAACCAGTCTTCGTCCTGAAAGCGGTCCATTGCTTTTTTAAAAAGCTGTTCCGGAGAAGGCGGGCGGGTGAATTTTCTGCCGCAGCCGCTCCATGAAGAGATAAACGCTGCGATGATTAATAGTATGGCGAGGGGTTTGATTTTGTTTTTCATACCAGAGAAGATAAAATTATTCCCTTCCGCTAGACAATTATAAAAGAAAGTGATAAATTTCAGACCCGGATTAATTCTAATGAGATTACTGAAGACAGAGTAAGAAGTGAGCCTTTTCTATTTCCAATATGCGGGCGGGCTTTAATTCTCCAGCCTTTTTATCTCGAGTTTGGCGTTACTTATCAGATCACTCTCCGGATAGAGGTTGATAAGTTTTCTATATTCTTCAACAGCCTGGTAGTCGTCTCCCATCTGCGAGTAGGTTTTTGCTATTCTCAGCTGTGCATCATCGAGTTTATCGCTGTTGACATAACTGAAGACATCCTCAAAAGCTTCGATGGCTTTAGCCAACTCTCCGGCCATGCGGTAACTTTCTCCGGTCCAGAACTGGGCATCGTCGTTATATTTTCCACCCGGATCGGCTTTGATGCTTTTTTGGAAAGCACTTGCGGCTTGTATATACTTTCCCTTGTTAAAGACAGTCATGGCCTGATAATACAGACTTTCCTGGCGGTTTGTGGGGAGTACGGCACTGCCGGAGTCGCCCGGTCCGAAAGTCGCCAACTGGATTTTGGGCGGCACTTTGAGCTTTTTGTCGCCGGGTTTGAAATTCTCAAGGGCTTTTCTAAGCTGATAGACCTCTTCTGAAAGTACGGCAATTCTGTTTTCGGTTTCTTCCAGTCTTGCCGGGCTGATCATGGCGACTTTCTCCGTGAGAATAAGGATTTTATTTTCGAGCTCGGTCAGCTTTGTGCTTATGGCCTCTACCTCGAGTTTTGCCTCCTGGGCAAGTTTCAGCGCCTCATCGGAATTTTCTTTAACCTGTATGACATCAATTTCGGGAATAAGGATGTCGCTTTCAGGGGGCGGCGGCGGAGCCGTGCCGGCGCAATTCATGAAAAACAGAAGCGACGAAAAAAGAGCGGCTGTTTTTAATAATGTTCCCATAGTTATTCCCGTATTTTAATATGTATTATTAAAGCAAGAAACACAAGAGTGTTCAGTAAATTTATCGGATGCCGAAGGTTTATTCTTTAGTGTTTCTAATACATTGATAAGACGTTAGTTAAACAATTATATTCAACTTTAAGATACGCCTCAGGTTTCGGTCCAGGTTTACATTACGATTAAGAGATGATTTTTCTATGACGCTTGTTTTCTATACTCTGAAAAAGCATGTCGCTCCCTTCCTGTATTCGCTTTTTATAATTACATTTATTTTTATAATGGATTTACTGGTCCACATTCTTGATAAGATTATTTCAAAAGGGCTGGATCCTAAAGTCGTCCTTGAAATTATGGTTCTTAATCTTGCCTGGATGATCGCCCTCGCCGTTCCGATGGCTGTTCTTATCGCCACTTTAATGGCTTACGGAAGCATGTCGCAGGATAATGAGATTGTCGCGATGAAGGCAAGCGGAATGAATGTTACAAGAATAATAGGTACTACTGTTTTTTTCTCTTTTGTAATAACGACCTCTCTGGTCCTTTTCAATAATTTTATACTTCCTGAGTCCAATCACCGTTCCGCTATGCTTTCTTCTGATATTTCCAGAAAACGTCCCGCGGCATTTATTAAGCCGGGATACATAATAGATGACTTTAAGGGCTTTGTCATGATAGTGGAGGATATCGACCCCATAACCGACACCATGAAAGGTCTTAAGATTATCCAGGAGTCTGATGACGGACCGGAAACTGTAACATTTGCTGAAAAAGGTAAACTTGAATATCTTAACGACGGCAGAATAATCCGTCTGCGCATGTTTGACGGAGAATCCCATCAGACCGACTATTCCGATCCTTCTCGCTATTACATAATGAAGTTTCTTGAGCAGCTTGTCTATATCAGAAATGTCGATGATGAGTTCAAACGCTCGTCCGAACGCAAAAGAGGCGACAGAGAGATGGATATCTCGATGATGTATGATGAAGTACTCGAAAACCGCCAGGCTGCCCGGGAAGCTGTTGGAAAAATAACGAATATTGAATCAAACACTTTTGGTACGGTTGATACTTCCGGGAAAGCCGGGGAAATGAAAAGCAGAACGCGGATAGACCCTTTTAATGCCGAAAAAATTCCGGTTACTATATACGCGAAAGCGGCAAGTAAAGTCCGTTCCGCCGCCAGACGTCAGGCGTCATACGCTAACGTCCATGAAGCGAGAAAAAAACAGGAAGCCAAGTATCTTGTTGAAATACATAAAAAAATATCAATTCCTGTAGCATGCATAATTTTCGCGATGATAGGCGCTCCGCTCGGAGTCCTCGCAAGAAAAGGGGGGGTCGGAATAGGCGTCAGTCTGAGTATCGGTTTCTTTATATTCTACTGGGCCTTTCTTATCTCCGGAGAGATGCTGGCGGACCGTCTCATTCTCAGGCCATGGGTTGCGATGTGGGCACCAAACCTGATACTTTTTTTTATTGGTGTTTACTTTTTGAGAAAGGTCCGCACCGAAAAAGATTTTATCCTTATTGATACATTGATTTCATTTTCGGAGAAAATAAAAAAGAAACTGGACGGGCGGAGATGAAGGTCATTGTAAAGTACATTCTCCGCAGATTCCTCGGCCTTTTAGCCGGGAACATGGGGGGGATGCTGGCGGTTTTTCTGATAATTGACTATGTCTCAAATATTGGCAAGTTCAATAATGCGACCAGTACCGATGTTCTGACTTACTATTTGTATTATACGCCTTATGTAATAGTCCTGGTTTTCCCCATTGCTATGCTGCTCAGTACGATGTTCTGCGTGGGGATAACCGCGAAAAACAATGAGCTTACCGCTCTTCGCTCTGCGGGTGTAAGCGTTTGGAAGGTCCTTATGCCGCTTGTTTTTCTTGCATTTTTTATCTCATTGGGTGTTTTGGTTTTCAATAATTATCTCATGCCTTATTTCAACAGAGAAAGAGTTTATATTGACAATGCCGTCATTCAGGAAAAAGAGAAATTTATTGAGGGGGAGCGAAGACGCAATGTTCTTCACAGGGGAAAAAAAAATATATTGTACCGAATAGGCGACTTCAGACCATCAAATAAAACGGGAAGAAATGTAAAAATTTATTTCTTTCTGGGAAATCGGCTTTATATGTCCGCGGAGGCCGATCATATGAGATGGGAGGACGGCCGATGGGTCCTTTTAAAGTCGGTAACACGCACAGTAAAGGGCACAAATGTGGATATTGAGAAACATACCACTTATACCCATCCTTTTTTGATTGATAAGCCCGAGGATTTTTCCAACATCAAGAGAAAAGCGGAAGAAATGGACCTGGCAGAGCTTTCGGAGTATATTGATCTGTTAAAAAGAAGCGGTGCAGGCGAAAAAAATATTAAACACATGCAGACCGAACTTCATTTCAAGATGTCTCTTCCTTTCATTAATTTTGTTGTTGTTCTCATAGGAGTCGGAATCGCTTCCGGTATGGGGGGGCGGGGAATGTCCCTTATGTTCGGACTTGGCATTTTCATGGCCCTATTTTATTATATTGTAGTTCAGATAGGACGTGTTTTAGGGCAGAGCGTAATACTCGGGCCTTTTGTAGGTGCCTGGTTCGGTAATCTTATTTTTCTTCCTATAGGTATATTGATTTTTCTCAGGGCTATTAAATGAATTTCAGAGAAAACCTGCTTCTTTTTTTTATTATTCTTTCACAGTTTCTGGTGTTCTGGGCCGCCAGAGGCAGCGAAGTCCCTTCGGTTATCGCGGCGGTTATCATGCTGGCCGCCTTCATAGCTCTTTTTTTTACTTCATCTCCGGAATCTCCTGTACGGAATAAAGAAAAAAGAGCCCAAGAGGATACATTTTCCACTCCTTCGCCTTTTATTCTGCCCGAGACATCAGAGGATAATGATGATTTATTCAGATTTTCCCGCATAGACTTCAAAAAAGAAATCAGAAAAAAAATGGAGGCCGAGCTTAATTCTCTGCTTGCGGTTTGCGTAAAGACGGCGGAGGAAATATGCAATACCAATACGGTCATAATATTTTTTCGTGGTAAAGGACAGTTTCTCGTTCCGCGAATAACGATAAGCCGTTCAGATTCTGTCAGAAGAGATGTCAAAATAGAATTTGGTAAAGGTCTTGTAGGAAATGCCGCAAAGGGCAATGGCAGAGTTATTGTGGAAAATGATCTGAGAAACGACAGCCGTACGCTTATGTATTACAGCAGAGACGAGAAGGTCAGGTCCTTTATTGCTGTACCTCTTATGGTGAGAGGAGAATTGAGAGGGGTTTTTACCGCGGACAGTAAAGAGGCAGGGAATTTTGATTCTTCCGGCAGCGAATTTATGGAACGCCTTGCCAACATCACTTCTCATATGGTCTTTTACGGTTTGTATCATCAGCAGAATTATTTGGATCTTCAGGCGGTCAGAGCCCTCAGCCTGTTTCAGAAAGAGTTCTTCAAGAAGGACAGTATTGAGGGAATAATAAGTTATATGGCGGAAATTATTAAAAACACAATCGGTTATGACCGTCTTACCGTTGCTCTGCGAAGCGAAGAAGAGAAAAACGGAAAAGGTGTCAGGATAAAATTCGCGGACGGCGATAATGCGGACTTCTTCAGAGAATTTTCTTTCAGCCTTGATGAGAAGGGGCTTATAAGCCTTGTTTTTGAAAAAGGCGTAATTATTAAACGGGCTCTTGAGCAGGGCAGGTATGTACCCCGTTTTACATCGAGAGAAAAGGTGAACGACAAACTGTCCTCTGTGCTGGCGGTGCCGGTTATGGACGGAGAAGAATGTACCGGCGTTGTATGCCTGGAAAGCATGAACAAGGACCGTTACGGTCATATCGAAAAAGACTTTGTAAGCGGACTTGCCGGAGCTGCCGGGCTTGCCATGAAGAAGGTAAGGCTTATTGAGGTCCAGACAAATCTTGCCACAAGAGACGGACTTACCGGTCTCATTAACCACCGTGAATTTCAGAAATCACTTTCCGCCGAGATTAAAAGATCCGGACGCTACAGGAATAAAGCAGGAGTCGGCTTTATTATCGCCGATATTGACCATTTCAAATCTATAAATGATACATACGGGCATCCGGTCGGGGATGTTATCCTCAGAGAAACCGCGAAGATCATGAAAAACTGCGTACGCTCAGGGCTTGATCTTGTCGCGAGATACGGCGGAGAGGAGTTCGCTTGTATTCTCGCCGAAGCTGATGAAAGAATATTGATGGAAACCGCGGAGAGGAAACGTTCCTCGGTGGAAGA
>CAYNYI010000140.1:0-6007 GCA_964401455.1 uncultured Fibrobacterota bacterium | reverse complement strand
TGAGGAAGGATTAATGAGCATTTCGGAATTTACAGAAAAAAGGTTGCTTTATCTTATTTCCTGAAGAATGCCATCCTTTTCACCATTATTTCGGTATGCCAACAAGAATGCGTCTTAGAATAGAGGATATGGACTGTGTATGTAATATTACCGGCAGAAGACTAAACTTTGCTGTTACCGGGTTGTATACATCTATACATGGAAATAAATATTCAGGCAGCTGGAAGCATCCTCTTACAGCATATAGGAACGATAAAGGTAATTTAATTTCTATTAAAGTAAGTCCTTCTGGCATTGATTACAGAAACTGGAGAGATGTTTTATTTGCAGATGAAGATGATTTGCCGGCAAGTAATATTAAGATTGCGTTCCAGTCACAAACAAGAAGAGCAGTATTGTTAAATAATAAAGTTGTTATTTGGGCTGCAGGTTATGATACGGATAAAGGCAAAACAAGGAATTGGTATGAAAACGCGCTTAATGTATACCCGTTTGAACCTGATAAATATGCTGGTATTTCTAGTTTTATAATAAACTTATTAACAATAACCGAAGG
The DNA here is from genome assembly GCA_964401455.1 of uncultured Fibrobacterota bacterium. Classification (GTDB taxonomy): domain Bacteria; phylum Fibrobacterota; class OXYB2-FULL-49-7; order CAYNYI01; family CAYNYI01; genus CAYNYI01. Next base: position 5,451 of record CAYNYI010000140.1, on the reverse strand, counting down.
TTTTGCAAATGATGTGTCTTATTCTTTAAAAACCGCCTGGTTTAATAGGGCAAAAGATGCTACAGGAGATTTCAGCTTTATTGAGAGGATATTTTGGAGCAGTACAGAAGACAACTTTAACTTAATATTTGCTGAATATATTGACAATATAAATAATGAAGATAAGATTAATTCTTTGATAGATGACTGGACTGATATTATTAAAAATACTGCTTACGATATTTTTGATACTCATGCTATGGCGCAGCAGGAGAACGGCCTTGACTTGAAGCGTATCGTTAGGGCCAGAAGGCGCCTGGTTGTTAATGTTAAGAAAGCAATCAAGAAATTAAATACCCTTAAACATGTGGAGGGCGAATGAATCGCGATGAATTATATGATAAATTCATTTCCTGGTGGAATGAATTACAGAACAATACAGGCGGCAGGGCACGTTTAAGGCGATGTGCGTCTCCTGAGGAAGCTGTTATTCTTCCTGAAGTACATAGTTTATATGTAGGGCTTCCTAAATGGATTTCTCTTGAGGCCGTTGCTGTTTTGGCGGGAGTGTCTGCAAATATTAAAACAAATTCAAGTATGCCTTTTGCAAAATCATTGGCATCCCCGCGCGAAAATAAAGGAAGAGCGCCGTTTAGTGAGAGCAGATTTCGACAGCTTTTGTCCTGCAGAGACTGGGATGAGCTATACACAAAACTGCGGAGAGCTGTCGTTATTTTAGATGGCAATGTTAATTTGTCAGATTTTTTTAAAACCATTCTCGAATGGCAGGATGAATTTAAAAATGCTTATAAAAAGCCCGGTAATTCTTTAAAATACAAATTGTCCAAAGAATATTACGAAACTGTTATAAATTATGAAAGTAATTCAAAATAAAAGGGAGGCTTAAATGTCTGAATTTATCCAATTGCATATGCTTACGAATTATGCTCCTTCAAACCTTAACCGAGACGACCTTGGGCGGCCCAAAACCGCTAAAATGGGCGGCGTGGACAGGCTCAGAATTTCATCGCAGAGTCTTAAAAGGGCGTGGCGTACTTCGGAAGAATTTGAATCCTCTGTTGGCGATAAGATGGGTATTAGAACTAAGAGGTTTGGAATTGAAATATATGATTACTTAGTTGATAAAGAAGTGTCTGAAAAAAAAGCTGTGGAATGGGCAAAATTAATTGCAGGTCAATTCGGTAAATTAAAAAAAGAGGACAAAGAGAACCCTAAGGCATCTCTTGAAATTGAACAGCTTGCGCACATAGATCCAAAAGAAAAGAAATTAACGTATGAATTGGTTGATAAATTAATCGCAGAGAACCGAGGGCCGGAAAAAGAAGAACTCGAACTGCTTACAAAGAGTATTGAAGCTGTTGATATCGCCTTATTCGGCCGGATGCTTGCGTCAAGTCCAAGATATAATATTGAGGCGGCTGCTCAGGTATCTCATGCAATTACCGTAAACAGGATCGCGGTTGAGGATGATTATTTTACGGCAGTTGATGATCTTAATAAACACGAAGAGGATGCCGGTTCTGCCCATATTGGAGAAAGCGGATTCGGTTCAGGAGTTTTTTATACCTATATTTGCATAAATAGAACACTGCTAGAAGAGAATCTTGGTGATAAAGAGCTCGCCGGTAAGGCAATCAAGGCTCTTGCCGAGGCAGCGGCAAAGGTTGCCCCCTCCGGTAAACAGAACAGCTTTGCCTCAAGGGCACGAGCCCTTTATATTATGGCAGAGAAAGGCGAACAACAGCCCCGGCAATTGTCATCAGCATTTCTTAAACCGGTAGACGACCCTGATATGGTTAACGCCTCTGTTATAAGGTTGGAACATCTTCGTGAAAACATGGAAAAAGTCTATGGCAAATGCGCTGATGACCATAGAGTAATGAATGTTGAAAAGGGTGAGGGTTCTCTGGGTGAGATTCTTGATTTTATAGGAGATTGATAATGAAGTATTTAATTTTCCAAATATATGCTCCTCTTATATCGTGGGGTGATATCGCAGTAAGAGGCGAGAGGCGAAGTTATAGAAATCCTTCAAAATCTGCAATGCTTGGGCTGATTTCTGCAGCTTTAGGAATAAAAAGAGATGAAGAGGCGCTTATTGAAAATTTGACGCAGTCACTTGGTTTTTCTATGAAACTTTATTCACCGGGTTTTCTGATTAAGGATTTTCATACTGTGCAGGTGCCGAAAAAAGAAAAAAATGTTTATTACCATACCCGCAGAGCTGAACTGAATGCAAAAAAAGAAAAAATCGGTACAGTTCTGTCCAGTAGAGAATATAGATGCGATTCTTATTCCTTGATAGCCGTATTCCTGAAAAACGATAAATGCAAATACGGGCTCGAAGAAATTTCTGATAAAATCAAAAAGCCTGTTTTTCATATTTATTTTGGCAGGAAATCGTGTCCTCCTGCCATGCCTCTTGCTCCGGTAATAGTAGATGCGTCAAATATTAAAGAGGCTTTTCTGCAATATGGTAAAGAGTTTCCAAATAAAGATGTATTACCGCTTGAGTCTACCGAAGCAGGCTGGAAGCCGAAAATATTCAGAGAATACTATGAGAAAACATTGTTTAGCAAAGATATAACCTATTTTTGGGAAGATGATACTGTGACAGGATTTGATAAAGAGGTGCAATCTGTAGAAATGTATGACCAGCCTATAAGCAGGAAAAGGTGGCAGTTTACTTCTCGGCGTGAATATATGGCAATTGAACGCAGAGAGGAGAAATAATATGTTTATAAGTAAAGTTGAGCTGCCAAAAGACAACAAGATATTCCAGATATATAACAAAGAAAATTTGCCGGATCTTTATTCTATCCATAAATTACTCTGGAAATTATTTCCAAATGATGGCACAAAAAAAAGAGACTTTTTATTCCAGAAAGATGAAAGAACGAATAATCCTTGCTTTTATCTTGTTTCGAAAGAAAAACCTGTATCTTTCAATGAGATAAAATTAGAAACAAAAATCTATGCTCCAAAGCTTAACGCAGGGCAAAAGCTTAATTACAGCTTAACAGCAAACCCTGTTGTTGCCAGGAAAAACGTAAATAATAAAAGATCTTTAAAACACGATGTTTGGATGGATACAAAAAGGGGAGCCAGAGTAAAAAAATTAAACCAAGCTGAAATTAATTGCCTTTGTGAGGAAGCCGTTAAAAAATGGCTTATTAATAAAGGCAGTACAAATGGTTTTTCAATAAACAATGAGCGAATATCAGTTGATGGCTATATCCAGAATATATCATATAAAAAAGGAAGTTATAAGCCAATTAAATTCAGCTCTATTCATTTTGAAGGTATATTGACTGTAAAAGAGCCAGACAAATTTACAAATATGCTCTACACCGGCCTTGGCCGTTCCAAAGCCTTCGGCTGTGGATTAATGCTGGTAAGATCCGTAAAATAACGATGCCCCAATAAAGATACGCTATATATGCGGAAAGGAAACACATATGCCAAAAAGGAAAAAAGAAAAACTGCCGGAAACAGACACAAAAGTCGCTGTTTTTCAAAGCAAGCAAATACGCAAAACAATCCATAATAATGAATGGTGGTTTTCTGTGGTTGATGTAATCAGCGCACTTACCAATAGTACCAATCCTCGTGATTATTGGTACAAAATGAAAATTCGAGAAAAAGCAGAGAGCGGTGCTGAGTTGTCGACAATCTGTCGACAACTTAAACTGGAATCCCCTGATGGTAAGAAATATAAAACCGATTGCGCCAATACAGAGGGTATTTTCCGTATAATTCAGTCTATTCCCAGCCCCAAAGCCGAACCTTTCAAACGCTGGCTTGCCAAAGTCGGCTATGAGCACGTTCAGGAAATTGAAAACCCTGAACTTGCCGTGCAAAGAATCAGGGCAATATACAGGGCAAAAGGCTACAGCGATGAATGGATAGAGAACCGCATGAAAAGCATTGACATGCGCAAAAAATTGACAGATGAATGGCTGTCCAGAGGTATTATTGAAAACAAAGAATTTTCAATTCTAACAGCTGAAATAAGCAAGGCGGCCTTTGGATTTACACCAGAAGAATATAAACAGCACAAGAAATTAGAAAAGCCATCAGATAATTTGCGCGATCATATGACCGATCTTGAACTCATATTTACAATGCTTGGCGAGGCCTCAACCACGGAAATAGCAAAAACAAAAGATGCGCAGGGTTTCAAACAAAATAAAAAGGCTGCCCGGGAAGGAGGCGATGTTTCCGGAGGAGCGCGTAAGCAGCTGGAAAAAAAAACCGGAAGAAAAGTGGTTTCCGCTGTCAATTATAAGGAAATACCCGAGAGGAAAATGAGAAAGTTTTTAAAATAATGAACGGTCTTCCACCTCCAAAACCGGTAATGATGAAAGAACGCGTGTCCATGTTGTTTCTGGAATATGGAGAACTTGATGTTTTGGACGGGGCTTTTGTCCTTATTGATAAAAACGGAATTCGTACACATATTCCGGTCGGCACTATTGCCTGTCTGTTGCTACAGCCCGGCACCCGTGTCTCACATGCCGCAGTAGTGCTTGCTTCCCGTGTAGGTTGTCTGCTTATCTGGGTTGGCGAGGGAGGAGTACGGTTATACGCCGCCGGACAACCGGGCGGTGCCAGGGCGGACAGATTGCTTTATCAGGCAAAGCTTGCCCTGGATGACAGTTCAAGATTAAAAATAGTCAGAAAAATGTATGCAATGCGTTTTAAAGAAGAGCCGCCCGCAAAAAGAAGCATTGAACAGTTGAGAGGAATTGAAGGGGCCAGAGTAAAACAGATGTATAAACTGCTGGCTTCTAAATATGGTCTAAAATGGAAACATCGGAAATATGACAGAAATAACTGGGATATGAGTGACCCTTTAAATAAAGCCCTGAGTTCAGCTACGGCTTGCCTTTATGGTATTTGTGAAGCGGCAATTCTTGCTGCAGGTTATGCGCCTGCTGTGGGGTTTATTCATACAGGCAAACCTCAGTCTTTTGTATATGATATTGCGGATGTCATTAAATTTGAAACGGTAGTGCCAGTTGCTTTTAGAATCGCCGCTAAAAATTCCGTAATGATTGACCGGGAGGTAAGACTTGGCTGCAGGGATATGTTTCGTAAGACCAATATTTTGGGAAAGATAATACCTATGATAGAAGAAATTTTATTCGCAGGGGGTCTGCAGAAACCTGCAGCGCATAAAGAAGCTGTGGATATTTCTATTCCGAACACGGAGAAAACCGGAGATGACGGTCATCGCAGTTGAAAATGTTCCGCCAAGGTTGAGGGGCAGGCTTGCTGTTTTTATGATAGAAGCCAGGGCAGGCTTATTTGTGGGCGATTTTTCAAAACGAATAAGAGAAATGTTATGGGAACAGGTTGAATCATATTGTGATTTCGGTAATGCTGTTATGATTTGTGTCCTGCTTCAGCGTGAACTGGACAATCAGTTGATTTTAAAAGTTTGTATCA
>CAYNYI010000139.1:0-6071 GCA_964401455.1 uncultured Fibrobacterota bacterium | reverse complement strand
CGGTAGGTGTATATTTACTGAAACGGTCGGCTGAAGCCTGATTTTCTACTTTCTTCTTTTTCTCTTCCACGGGTTTTTCGGGCTCTTTTTTTTCGGGAACTTCCTCCCGCTCTTTTTTCTCAACCTCGGAAGGGAGCCTTTTAACCGATTGCGGAGTTCTGCCGGCCATCGGAGAACAGCTGGAAATAGTAAACGAGAATGTGGCAAGTGCGAGTATGAAAAAGCTGCGTATTATCATAATGAATAGTTTTATTTTAAAATTGATATCATCTATAAACTAATGATAAAATTATTTTGACCGTTAAGTCAACAGCTTAATTTACCCCTCGGAAAATTTCATGGATTACAAAGGCCGGAAAATAAGAGCAATCTATGAGAAGAAACTGGAGGCAATTGCTAATGGTCGCAGAGGCAGAAAAGTCCCCGCCAAGTTTTTCATTATATACTTTCTGATAATGCTGATTGTGGTCCTTTTAACGAGAGGTAAAGTAGGGCCGTCCAATACGATCGACTTTAAAAAGGAAGGCGCCGCTTTGATAATGTCCGCGGACGAAAAAAGCATGGCTGCGGTATTGGTAAGTTATGGGGAAAATAAAAAACAGAAACCTTTTTCTGCTTTACTGGATTATCATGGGGAGCCGGCAGTTGATTCCGTTCTGCAGAACACCGGCGGGGTAAAAAACAGTATTGACCTTCGGGAAATGTCCTGTTTGTCAAAGGACGGATGGCTGGAACCGGGAGAGAATATTTCTGTACAGAAAATTTGCTCCGGAGAGAAAACTGAGGGTATATTTTATTTTTTGATTTATTCATCAAAAATACTGGTCTTTCCGGCAGGCGAGTATAATCACAGCGTACTTCTCGAAAAGTTTTTATTGACTCATTCACGCTGTGATTATATTATTTACGGTAAGTCAGCTGTTTCAGCCGAAACAGCATCAATTTTTAAGGATCTTAATCCGCGGATGGTATTTGTATATAAGGAATATCCAAAGCATAAATCATACAAGACATTGAATTTTGTAAGCCTCGGCAAAGAAAAACGTCCCGTTATGCTCTCGTTTTTCAAAGACGCCGATGAGGGATGGCTGAAAAAACTTTGACTCAAAACTTGCGTAATGTGTGTTATTTGCAATATATTATAGATTATGGGTCCATCTTTAAAAACAATAAATGACTGCTTTGTTTATGCTCCCGAATGCTCTCAGCTTAAGGGAGACTCCGTGAAAGAATTTTCTGATTTCATTAAGGCCAATCCGCCATCCGAAGGTTACCGTAAAGTAATTATTAATCTCCAGCAGGTTGTTTTTATTGATTCAAACGGAATGAATCTTCTAATTCGGCGAAAGGGTGAAATCGAAAGTAACGGGCTCCTTTTCTACCTATACGGTATAAAGGAGGAAGTGATGGACCTTTTCAGTCTGTGTAATCTTACTAATGTTTTTAAAATTATAGCGAATAAAAACGATTATGAAACTGTCACCGGGGCTGAAGCCCTCGAAGGAAAAAAATAAATGAATATACATTCAGTAAATTCCTCCGGGGGCCCCGGAGAAATCAGAAAGAAAACAGGAATATCAAAAAAAGAAAAGACTGAATCCGTTTCTCGTTCTGATTCAGTTAATATCTCCGGAAAAAAGAATGATGCCGGGAAAACAGATCCCGGGATTATGTCGGCTCTTTCCCACATAAAGAATCTTGATGAAACCAGGCCGGATAAGGTAGCCGAGGTCATGGAAAAGATAAAGAACGGTTATTACAGCTCTCCCGGGTTCGCGGAGCAGCTTTCCGAAAAAATCATTTCTCGTTTTTAGTAATAGTAAGAAGAATCTCGCCGTTTTTGAAAATACTGATATTTCCGGTAGATTCTGAAACGACAATAGCTATAGCTTCCGTTGACTCCGATAATCCGGCCGCTGCTTCGTGTCTTGCGCCTAGCCCTTTTGGTATTTCTAACGTGGAAGGCGGAGGGTTTATATAAGTACCGGCTGAAATAATTGTTCCTTTATGGTCTATTATAAAAGCGCCGTCTATTGTTGAAAATTCTTTAATTGTTTCTTCCAGAAGCGGATCCAGAATGTTTCTTTCTTCTTCCTTGTAGCCTTTAAATGGATTTATAACAAGCTGTTTACAGTATTGAAGTACTTTTTCTGTATCGCCGAGAATAAGCATAGAACCTACAGGTTTTCCTTCACGGCCCTCCAGAGATATTCTTTCGGCAATAAATATAGCTCTCTCCAATATCTCAGGCGGGGCATCAGGGGGAAGAAGGTTGGAATTTATTCGGTTCTTTTTTCGGTATTCCGCGCCGATAGTATTTACCAACATTGTATCAAGATCTCCGGAGTCTATTATTCCTGTTAAAGAAAGCACTTTGTCTCCGACATTGACTATTCCTCTTGAGAGTGCGAAGAGTATAGCGGGTTCTATCTGGCCTGTTCTTTTACGTCCGAAAGGAGGAACTTGTATTATAGATTTTACGGACTTTTTAAAATTGGTGAATTTATGGCTGCTGCTTGTAACTATAACAAGACGTTTCATCGGAGTGAATTTTCTTATAATTTCACTGTCTTTTAACGCGTCCGCATAAAGGAATACTGTGTTTATTTTTTCTTTTCTGGCAATTGCCCGGGCATGTGTAATAATTGTTGACGTCAGATCTCCTGGTTTTTCGGTTTTCTTTTTGGCAGTCATTTTCCCGAAAAGAAGAAATCTGATCTTTCGGGATGTCTTTGCCTCAAGTACCTCGTTTCGGATTTTTTCCTCTTTAAAAATCTGTGAGATTTCCGAGAGCAGGGTGAGGTGGAGTTCCGGTTCTTCTTCGTTCACCAAAACAAGAATGATGATTTTGACAGGCATCTGGTCGGCCCCGAAGTATTCAACCCCCTTTGGCAGACGTGCCATAATCACGACCGCGTTTTTCTCCATCTTTATTCTGGCGTGGGGTATCGCTATTCCCTTGCCGATTGATGTGTTCGCGAGTTTTTCTCTGCCTATTACTTTTTCCAGCAGCTCGGTCTTTGTATAGTCGCCGATTTGTTCTGAAGCCCTGTTTACAAGGGCCTTTAGAATCGCATCTTTTGTTTTGTTCCTAAGCTTTATTATGCTTTTTTCGGTCAGGTATTTCTGAATTTCCATACGTTTAAAATATCATTTTAAATGATATAAAAGCAATCAAAGAAATCGGGAAATGTGAAATTCAGGGAAAAAATCAGGCCGAGGCAGGTGCCTTTTCTGCGGATGACGCTTTTAACAGCCCCCTGTTAAGTGCAATTATAAGGGGGCAGACTCCGGTTATGTCCTTAAGCGTAATGAGGTTTTGGGGTGTTAAGTCTTTTATGCACATGATTGCTCCTTTATTAAAAATATCGGCATGGTCCTCTGCGGTCTTTAGAAAAAAGTGTTTTTAGTCACGAATTTCTTATAAAACCGCCAGCGCATATTATTAGATTATGCAAAATAATATTAATAATTACCGGAGAAAAAAAATGAGAGAAAGGCTGCCTGCCGCGTATATTAAAGAACTCCTTAAAAAGAACGAAACTCCGTTTATGGCTGTCAATACTGAAGCCGCGGTGTCGAGATATAGGGCTTTCCGAAAGGCGCTTCCGGGGGTGGAGGTTTTTTATTCTGTTAAAGCTAATCCGGATCCGGAAATAATAAAAGCACTCTTAAAGGAAGGCGCGTCTTTTGATGCGGCAAGTGCGGGTGAAATAGGTATGCTTTCCGAACTTTGCGTTCCGTCGGAGCGGATGATATATGCAAATACAGTTAAGCCGGTTTCTCATATAAAGGAGGCCCGCAAGGCCGGCGTTCAGATAATGACATTCGATAACGAACAGGAACTCAGAAAAATCGCCGATAATTATCCGGGTGCGTCAGTTATGCTCCGTATAAAAGTTACAAATCTCGGCAGTGTTATTGAACTCAGCAGAAAGTTCGGAGCAGAACCGGAACGATCTTTAGCTTTACTAAAAACAGCGGCGGAATTCGGGCTTTGCCCCTTCGGTGTAAGTTTTCATGTCGGATCACAATGCACAGATATCCGGACTTATTCAACGGCTCTGGAAATTTCTTCGGAGATATTCAAGGAAGCAGAGGCTGAGGAAATTAAACTTGAAATGCTGGATATAGGAGGAGGCTTTCCTATCCGGCACTTCGATAATGATACCCATCCGACCCTGCGCGGATTGTCGGACTTAATAAGAAAAGAACTTAAGCGGCTTTTTAAACCGGGTATAAGAATTATAGCGGAGCCGGGAAGGTTTATTGCCGGCCCATCCTGTACCCTTGCAGCGGGTGTGATCGGTAAAACAGTCAGAAATGATATGAATTATTATTATCTTGATGACGGGATTTACGGTGACTTTTCAGGTGTGGTTTTTGACCAATGCAAATATGAATACCGTTCTTTTAAGCGCGGGCAAAAATATTCAAGTGTACTCGCCGGACCTTCGTGTGATTCTTTTGATACTGTCGCCGTAGGTGTTATGCTTCCGGAACTTGATGTAGGTGACGTGGTATATGTCAGAAATATCGGGGCATATTCATGCGCGACCGCGGTTGACGGTTTTAACGGATTCCGGCCGGCGCGCAAGGTTTATGTATAACCGGTTATTTCAGCAATAGACATTTTTTCTTGAAATTTTTTCCATCAATAGAGACGGATATAATATAAATTCCGCCGGGCACAGCCTTCCCTTTTTCATTAATGCCCCGCCAGATGAATTTATGGCTGCCGGGATCCGGTACCCCGTTGAATATCTTTCTTATTTTTCTGCCTTTTACATCCCTGATCTCTATATGACAGGATTTCCCGGATGATTCCAGCGGTATGTTTACGGGTATAATTGTTGACGGGTTAAAAGGATTCGGATAATTCCTGAGTAATTCAAGTTTTAAAGGAAGATCTACTTTTGTTCCGATTAAAGCCGGAGGCTGATATTCATAAGCACCCATATCGGGACGGTCGTTTCGGATTCTGGTATTTAAAAGCAGGTCGAATTCAGGAAACCGGAGACCAGAAGTATCCGAAGGTCCGCCGTCAACGCAAGGAGAGTTTTCTCCGATGCTGAAATCTTCGACTGAAATATCGGAAAACAGAGGATCGGAATATATGTTCCCTGTTCCGGTGATACTGTCCTGCAGGCATGAGTACAGAATAGAAGGAGATGACGAAATATTTTTTAAAGATGTATCTGATGAAGTATTTCCCCATATTATACAGCCGATAATACTAGCTGAAGAATAATAGAGAAGAATTGAGCTTCCGGAAGGGGCGTTGTTTTTTGTGAAAGTGCAGTTTATTATCCTGGGCCCGGAATTCCAGGCGGAATATAGCGCTCCTCCGCTGCTGCCGACAGAGCTGTTACCTGTGAAAAGACAGTTTATAATATCAGTTCCGGAATCAAGGTACAGGCCTCCACCATGCAGACCTGCGGAATTTGAGTCGAAAATATTGTTTCTTATAAGTGGACTTCCGGCTTTTACAAATATCGCCCCGCCTTCCGAAGATGCCTTGTTAAGGTAGAAATGATTATTTTCTATGAGGATATCGCTTGTATTTTCTATATATATGGCTCCTCCGTCAGAGGCACTGTCTTTCCTGAAAGTACAGCCGGTTATTATAAGATCGGCTGAATCTGCATATATGGCTCCTCCGTAGACGCTGACACATTTTCTTATAAGACTGCGATGAATCCTTGTTTTCGACCCCGGTTCCAAAGTGAAGGCACCGCCGTATATCTGATCGTCTTCCAGTTGGCAGTGACTGAAAACACAGTAAGAAAAATCCGCAGTATCGGAGGACAGAGCATTGTTTTTGACTGTAAACCCGGTCCATCCTTCTGAAGTATCCGAAGCAGTGAAAAACACAGAATCAGATTGATAACCTCCGGCTGAAATAGCACCGTTTATGATTATCCCGTTACGGCCTTCGCTTATAACATAAGTCCCACCCGGTATTGTAAGGGTTATACCGGACGGGATGTAGATATCGGAAGTAATGAGTACAGTATCGGCATCCCAGCTTTCATCGGACCGGATGGTGTCGCCCGCTATAAGTGCATCAG
>CAYNYI010000138.1:0-6299 GCA_964401455.1 uncultured Fibrobacterota bacterium | reverse complement strand
AATATAAAAAAATTTAATTCTGTCCTCGAAATATATAACCTTTACACCTGGCACCAAAAACCCCGCCACTGAAACCCCGATTTCCTGAATAATCATGAAATTTCCCGAATAATCATCAAATCCTGATCACATTATTATAGTATTGGCGCGAATATTATTGTATTTTATTGTCAAAAGCAGTATTCACCAATAAAAATGATAATGGGAGTAAGGTATGAAACAAGTATCAGCGATTATTTTTCTTTTAGTTTTAACTGTATCGGGTCAGGTCTATACAGAGGATTCACTGATTTTTTCCGAAGATTTCGACGGAGATCTCAGCGAATGGATTATTGAGCAGAAAACCGGCGGAGCTTTGGCCGTGACAGGTGGTCTTCTTGATATAGATGATGGAGGCGGTACAACAGCCTGGTATAGGAAAATACTCTCTGACAGTATTTCGATTTCATACAAGGCACGGTGTTTGGATGATAAAAATAATATAACCGATTTGAATTGTTTCTGGATGTCTCTCGACCGGGACAGCAATCCGGAACTTTCTAAGGATTCCGCTGACTTTTTCAGCTCCGGCAGAACCGGTTCCTGGCCGGATTATCATTCCCTCAGAACATATTATTTCGGATACGGCGCTAATCTAAACGAGACTTTCAGGTTTAGGCGTTATTATGATCCGGATAATCTTCCTTCGGAAGTTCTTGCTATGGATCGAGACGATCACCGAGTGATTCTGGATAATGTTGACGATGATGAGTCTTTTCAGAATGCCGAAAGTGAATTCATTACTCCCGGTGAATGGTATCATTTTAAAATCGTTTATTTCAAAGGACTTGTTGAGATTTACGTAAATGGAAGAAAGGCTTTCACCTATACTGAGCAATCTTATGACAATCCGTATAATGAAGGTTATTTCGGCTTCCGGACCACATACAGCGTTCATGCCCAGCTCGATTCGGTAAGAATATACCGTCTAAAAACGGCAGATTCCAAGATAGAAGACGCCGAAGTAAAAAAAAACGATGAATTGAGCGTTTCGGTTTCTCCGAACCCTTTTAATCCGTCAACCGAGATAATCCTCAATACGGGAAACAATTACGGTGTGCGGACGAAAGGGAAGATTGAGATTTACAGCCTTTCGGGCAAACTTGTAAGGACTTTGCGTGTCAATGATATAGTGATGGGACAAATCAATAAACGCTGGAACGGCAGAGACCATTTTGGCCGGCCGGTTGGGTCCGGGGTTTATGTATTTTCCGTAAATATTAATGACAGGTTATACTCCAAAAAAATGGTCCTCCAGCGATAGAAAGCCTGTCACTATTCTAGAAGGGCGGAGATTATGTCAAAAAGATATCTTCCCATAATTCTGGTTCTGATGGTTTCAGTCTCCGCAGCAGACGATAAAGTGCTTCTCAAGGGTCGGTATCTGAACTTCGTTGGAGGATTTAATGCTCCGAATGTCATGCTTAATAATTCTGCGTTGAAGTGGAGTTCTCTCGGCATAGACCATCTTCCGGGGAGCAATAAATGGGCTATACACCATTTAGCCGGTCATATTGTTGAACTTTTTGAGCCGGACACTCTCGGTGCGCCGGGAGACCCCTGGCCCGAGATGACTGAAGGCAGAAATGTGCCTGTTTTTTCGTCTGTGGACAAGATGTCTCCTCAGGGCATGTTCTGGCTTTCCGAAAACGAACTTCTCGCTTCGGGCCGAAGGGCCTACAGGGGGTCATTTATTCCCACCTGGATGGCAAAGGTAAATATTGAGACAGGAGCGGAAACATTATACACGGTGACCACAGGTGTTGATGAAGATTATAAGGACACCAGCAATTTCCATATGATGCAGGGCCTCGGCGCAGGGTTTGTACGTCTCTCCGATACGGTCTGGGCAAATGCATATGCCGACGGAAACAACTTTCTTGTGGGCCGGGGAGGTTATGATGTGCTTGGTTCACCGCTCGGCCCGGCTATGGGAGTATGGAGCATAGGCGATGCTACGGCGCGTTTTCTGCTTGACTTTCCGGTAGGCCATGAACAGCGTCGTGATCCTTATTATACCTATGCTGATGGAGAAGCTCAGCAGCTCCCCATCTGGAAAGATCCGGATTCTATCGGCGGTTTCTGGCAGGCCGGAGACGTGGGAGGTCTCGCATTTATCAATCATCCGGAAGTAAAAGGGGTATTGGCAACTTACAACCACGGCAGGGGCATCCTTGACTACCGCTCCCAGACCGACGGTGGCAGCGGAGCATATTTTCTGGTGGAAGAACCATCTCTTTTTTACAGTTCCGAAAGCGGGGGAGGAGACCGCGGCGACCATGAAAGCGATACTCATCTCGCGGTTTATCCGGACGGTGTTTACGGCCGGGTCGGACTTGTGTACGACCCGGACCACATTGCCGAAGTCTCACAGGGGATGCGGGAACCATGGGAATGTACTGCGCAGCGGTTTGAATGGCCCCGCGCAGGAATAGAGTGGAGGGAAACGAAGCCTCATACAGCATTGGGAGGCGTATATTGGGACAATGAGCGCCAATTACTCTGGCTGGTTGTAGGGATGCCGTCTGTGAAGTTCCTGGCCTATGAAATCCTTGTTGATGACAGCAGGACCGAGGAACCAATGCTTTTGCCGGAAGGATGGGCGCAAAGTGCTGTCGAAACCCCGGCTGCGCTACCGGAAAATTCAGCGTGCATAATGACAGTAAGCCCGAACCCCTTTAATCCGACAACGGTTATAACCGTGTCCGGTGTTGGCATTTCTGCAGAGACTAAAGTCCCTTTCTCTCTAAAGATATTCGATGCGTGTGGACGTATTGTCGCAATAGACGGCCGCGACCGGATGCTGAGGAGAAAATCCGCCAATGAATACAGTTTTGAACTTGACGGGGCCTCTCTCCCCTCGGGAGCATATCTTATTCAGGCTGAAATCGACGGAAAGCTATATACTAAACATTCAATACTTCCAAAATAGCTTACCGTTTTTCTTTGCGGAAAGCGGACGGGCTTTTGCCGGAATATTTCTTGAAGGCCCGTGAAAAGTCATAAACCGAATTATATCCGGCAGTCTGCGCTATCCCGGAAATATTCATTGAAGAATCCCGGAGCATTTCCTTGCAGGCTTTCATTCTGAGAGCTCTGTGATAGTTGTGAGGAGATTTCCCGAACTCTTCTTTAAAAAGATGAGAAAACCTTGAAAGCGACAGTCCCGAGAATTCTGCTGCTTCGGATAGAGTTATCTGCCGGAGGGCGTTGACACGCATATATTTGTCCGCTTTTTCCCTGAAGTTTTCTCTGCTCCTGTCCTTATTCCCGCTTTTGTCTTTAAGAATTATTCCGAGTATCTGAAAGAGGTGCATTACCGCCTCAAGTCCTCCGCTTCGTTCCCTGAAAGATTCTCCGCATTTTCTGAAGAGGCCGGCTGCGGCAGCCGGGTCGGGAGTTTCTGTTGCTTCCGGAATTTTTCTGCCGAAAACGAAATCGAGAGTTTTCTGTATTGTTCCGGGATAATTTTCTATAAGAAGTGAATTGTTATAGAGCGCGCGGTCTGACCTTTCCTGCCATGGGTTCCTGAAAAGATCGAAATGTATATAGTAGATAAAACATGGTCCGAAAGAGAAGCTGTGCTTTTGCCCTGGCTGAATAAGGTAAATAAAACCGGGTTTTGCTGGTATGGACTCTTTGTCTGTCTTTATCGTTCCTTTTCCTCTTGTCAGCATGAAGATCTCAAAATCAAGAAGTCTGCGGCCGGGCACGATGTATTTCGAGTTTTTTCTATGGTCGACATGATATGCCATTCTCACTTTGGGCATTAATGTCTCAGGATCAGCTAAAAATGGGTTGGAAGGAGCCATATATATATGATAATTAATATTACAGCATAATATGTTAAAAGGAAGACAGGCGCTGCTATTTGTAAACCTTTCTGAATCCATTAGATTTAATATAGATTTTAAATATCAGCCAAAGGAGGCAAAATGACCCATCTTGAAAGAGTAAGAAAAGCACTTAACCATGAAGAGCCCGACAGAGTTCCAATCGATTTCGGAGGCTGGCTTTGCGGCATAAAGTCCGGTGCCTATGACCGTCTCGCGGATTATCTCGGGTTCGGCCAGGGCGAAAGAGACGGCTACGATCCTCCTGAAAGCATGCTTCTGCATTTCGATATAGATTTGCGAAGAGTTTCTCCTTCGGGGCCTCCGGAGAGAAAAAATCCCGACGGCACAAAGACTGACGAATGGGGGATTACCCGTAAGATGGCGAACAATGACGAGCAGATAGTTGAATTCCCCCTTAAAGACTCCGCTCTTGAAGACCTCGAGAAATATTCCTGGCCGGAAGATTCCGGTGAGGGAAGATACGAGGGTCTGGCCGAAGAAGCGGCCGAATATCATAATAAAGGTTTTGCCGTTGTAGGGCAGCCCGATATCGACGGGCTTTTCGAGACCCAGTGCTGGCTCACGGGTTTCGAGAGGGCCCTTACCGATATAGCCCTTAAAAGCGATTTTTATTATGCCCTCTCCGAGAAAATAACCTCTCTCCAGGAAAAGTTCGCGGAAAATTATTACAGCAGGGTGGGGGACAATATTGATATGACGCAGCTCGGCGACGACCTTTCTACCCAAACGGGTCCCTTTTTCCCGATGGAAATGTATATGGAGATGATTTTTCCGTATCAGAAACGTTACCATGAGGCAATCAACCGTCATACGAGTGCGAAGATCTTTCATCATTGCTGCGGTTCGGTTTACGGGCTGATTCCGGGTCTTATAGAGTGCGGAGTACAGGTTTTAAACCCTGTCCAGACTTCCGCGACAGATATGGAGCCGGAGAAATTAAAGAAGGAATTCGGAAACGACCTTGCCTTTCATGGCGGTATTGATGTTCAAAAGGTACTTCCGTTTAAAAAACCTGAGGAAGTAAAAGACGAGGTTAAAAGGGTTATTGATGCTCTGGCGCCCGGAGGCGGATTTATTCTCGCGCCGTCGCACAATATCCAGGATGATGTACCTCCTGAATATTGTTGCCATGTACGAGACCGCGCTTTTGTACGGCAAGTATTAGTCTGCTTTATTGATAACGGTAATACTGCTTGCTTCAAGTCCGTCAGAAGACGCCTCTACGGTAATTTCTCCTGTTTCCTCCCTGCTTTGTATTACAAGTAGGCAGGCGCCGGCGAGCGCGGGAATGGAGTCCGCCTTGAGGTCTCCGGTATACTCCTGGTCCCCGTTGTCGATGCCCGCTATGCGGGCGGGGCCCTTCACAGAAAAGGTGATCCTGTTGTCTGCGGTGGGGACAACGGCGCCGTCTTTGTCCTTCACAAAGCAGCTGATATAGCAGAGGTCATAAGTGTCGGCCTTTATTTCCTTTCTGTCGGCTTTAAGGCATAGTAAAGCCGGTTCTCCCGTGGTTTTCTGACGGGCAGTGCAAACCTCTTTCCCGCCTTTGTATCCGACAGCTACAGCTTCACCGGGTGTGTACCTGACCATCCACTCCAGGTGCAGGAGACCTTTTTTCGGGACTTTTTGTTTACCCTGCGATGTTCCGTTAATAAAAAGCTCCACCTCTTCACAATTGGTGTACGCAAAAACCGGGACCTCTTTGTCTGAATATTCGGGAAGGTTCCAATGGGGTAAAATGTGCAGCAGCGGTTTTTCTGACCATTGGCTTTTATAAAAGAAATAGCTGTCTTTGGGGAAACCCGCAAGGTCTATCGGAGCCACATAAGAGCTTCTGGACGGCCAGGAATATGGGTTTGGTTCTCCGATATAATCCATACCGGTCCAGATAAAGAATCCGGCCACAAAGTCGGTATTCATATGAATCCGCATACTCCTTTCAGCCTCTTCTATCCGGTTACGGTCCTGGCGTTTGTCCCCGGTTTTAATCAGCAGATTTTCGAAGTCATAGCTGCCCCGTTTAACGCAGGGCGTTTGACTGCGGGTTTCTGTGCCGACCATTTTTCGTCCCGGGTAATTTTTATAGTCATTGTGATAGCAGTCTTCACTGTAGTTATAACCCATCACATCTAGTTCCTTATAAAAGCTCTGGGCACTCGGACGCTCGGCATCTCCGCAACCGCTGGTGCATAAACGGGTCGGATCAAGATCATGGCATATCTTCACAAGATTTTTCGCTATTTTCGGTCCCTCCGGATCATCAAATAAAGGTTCAAGTATCTCGTTTCCTATGCTCCATATGATTATAGAGGGATGGTTACGGTCTTTTTTCAGCATTGCTCTGAGGTCGTGTTCATGCCATTTTTCAAAGAACCGGTGATATGCATACAGGTTTATCCGGGG
>CAYNYI010000137.1:0-6305 GCA_964401455.1 uncultured Fibrobacterota bacterium | reverse complement strand
TTGAGGAAGGATTAATGAGCATTTCGGAATTTACAGAAAAAAGGTTGCTTTATCCATATTTCCTCCTTGTAAAAAGTAAATTGAAAAAAAGTCATAAATGACCTATGGTAGTATATAATACTTTTATGAAGCATGTGTCAAAAGAAAAAAAGTAAAATGAAAAATAACCATTAAGGCAAAAATGCCTTTTTATAATAAAACAGTTCTCGCGGTTTTCTATTGAAGAGACCAGTTAGATAATATAGTAGAGAAAGTTTGAAATTTCAGGATTTATCAGGATTCGGTTGCATTATTTTCTCTTCTTAAGCGTGGATTAAAGCTCTTCTTTCAAGTTTGCCGGCATTCAATATAGTCATGGTTATAAGGAGCATTACATTCACATCAGGCGGATCTTAAGAATAAGAATTCTAGCTGCATGTGCTGAGAACAAAAAAAGCCTGTCCCTTGAAAAGGACAGGCTTTTTAATACCCCCTACAGGGGTCGAACCTGTGACACCCTGATTAAGAGTCAGGTGCTCTACCAACTGAGCTAAGGAGGTATTACAGAAAATTTATGAAAAAGAAGATAATTAATTATTCCGTTTCAGTCAAACAATTCCTATGTCTATATTTCACTCAGGTGTGTTGTTCTGAACAGGAACTTGTATTTCTTTTTTCCTTAGTTTCAGGAAAAGACCCAGGCTGACGGAGAAAGTAAGCAGAAGTATTATTTGGTTATGTGTCATGCCGAAAAAGGTCTCGCATTCAGGGTAATATCTTATATAATCAATAAAAAATCTGTGTATTGAATAAAGCATCAGAAAAAGAAGAAATGTAAATCCGTGAAATGTCTTCCAGCGTTTTTCCGCCCAGAGAAGAATTATGAAGATGAGAAGTCCGTTGAAAGAAGAGAAAAGCTGTGTCGGGAATACCGGGGCTCCTCCGCTTACAGCGCCTGCCGGACAGCTTGCCGGAAATGAGACACCGAGGAAACTTTTAGTGTGAACTCCCCAGCAACATCCATTTAGAAAACAACCTATTCTTGTCAGGAAAACCCCGGAAGCTATAGCGGGGGCCGCGGAATCGGCCATAATAAGAGAAGGGATCTTTTTCAGATATACAAAAAGAAATCCCGCGGCGGCCCCGAGAATAACTCCGCCAAGCATCACAAGGCCGCCGATACCTACGAGTTTCCCATTTTGGAGCGGGTTGAATATCGCTCCCGGATTATCTATGAATTCCTTGTAGTGAAGCAGAACATAATAACCGCGGGCACCGATTATTACGGCAATTATTATATAAAAAGCGAGGTCGGTAACATGTTCTTTCTTGATTCCGTATTTAGACGCTCTGGCCGCAGTCAGCCATATTCCGAATAAAAAAGAAAGCATCAGCATAAAGCCGTATGAATGAATCGGTACAGGGCCTATCTCAATTAGAACTGGGTGCATTTTTTTTCCCCTTGTTTATAAATTTATAGCTGTTTTCTTCAAATTAATAATGAGTCCTATAAGTATTAGAGAGGTTATAAGAAAAGATCCGCCATAACTTATGAACGGCAGTGGCAGACCCGTTACAGGCATAAGCCCCGCCGTCATAGCTATATTCTCAATTATATGAAAAGACAGCTGGGCAAATACTGCGGTAATAATCAAATTAACAAACCTGCTATTATGTTCCATGGTCAATGTAATTATTTTAGTAAGAAAGACAAAAAATAATAAAATAAGCGCTGTGCAGCCAACAAATCCGAATTGTTCTCCGAGAACTGAAAAAATAAAGTCGGTGTGCTGGGCCGGCAAAAAGTTAAGTCTCGCCTGAGAACTGTTGAGAAAACCCTTTCCCCAGATCTCTCCCGAACCCAGGGCAACTTTTGACTGGATTACCTGATAACCGGCTCCGTATGGATCGAGATTCGGGTTTATGAAGGAGAGTATACGGTTTTTCTGGTAATCTTTCAGATTATTCCACAGCGCGAGTGTAATTACTCCGACAAAAAAATTCAGAAGTGCAATACCTACAGCGAGCACCAGGTTTTTCTCGGTACGGTAGAGAATAAAAATAAGAAGCAGGAAAAATATCCCCCATATTATATGGTTTGAAGCCGTAATAAGGGAGAGCAGCGGGGTAAGGAGATAAATTATTTCTCTAAGAGTAAGTCCGGCCCAGAAAAACATAGGCAATATTACTGCGGCAAAAACAAGGGCGGTCCCAAGATCCGGTTGTTTGAGGACAAGAATAAAAGGCACAGCTGCCAGAATCCCCGGAAAAACCATAGATGAGGGGTTTGTTAGAGATATTTCTCTTCCGGCAAGTGAACGGGCGAGTGCCAGCATTACGCCTATTTTCGCGAATTCCGAAGGCTGGAAAATTTTTCTTCCGCCGATTATGAGCCACCTGTCCACATCTCCCCCCTGGTTGTTAAAAGCCAGGTACAGTAGAGGGATAAGGCTCAAAAAATATAACAGATAAGCAGATCTGTAAAAAAGTCCGAGCGGTATCATCGAAACGGCGTACATTATAATGAAACCCGCTAATGCCAACACGGCCTGCTGCTTATAAATCCCTCTCATCCATTCTGAAGAATGGTTGTGATTTGCCGAATAAATCAGGATTATCCCGGTCGCAGTCAGAAGGACTACAAGAAAAAGCAGGGTAAAGTCAAATGTCCTCTCAGAATGTCCTCTCATTTTACTCTTCTTTTCTATTAAAATATTCTCGCAGAATTTTTCCCGCTATCGGGGCCGCAACAGAGCTTCCGTGTCCGGAGTTTTCAACAACAATGGCAAGGGCTATCTCCGGGGATTCAATAGGAGCAAACCCTATGAAAAGCGAGTGAGTCTTGTCTCCGTGGGGGTTTTCGGAAGAGCCTGTTTTTCCGGCTACCTTAACTCCCCTCACCCTGGCTCTTGCCGCGGTGCCCCCCGGTCCTTGAACAACCTTGTCCATTCCTTTTTTTATAAGATACTCTGTTGTGTCTGATATTTCAAGACTCGAAAGAATATCAGGGCTGTACCTGACCGTTTCTCCTCCCGGGGATTTTAACTCCTTCATTAGGTGCGGGACATAGATGCGTTCTCCGGAAGCGACTCCCGCGGTGTAGCAGGCAAGCTGTAGCGGCGTGGAAGTCTGCCCCTGGCCGATAGCACGGTTTAGAATCAACCCTCTTGTCCATTGCCATCCTTCTCTATTGCCGTATCTTTTATACATGCTTAGACTGTCGAGCAAGTCTCCTTTCTTCTCTCCGGAGATATCTATTCCTGTTTTCTTCTCAAAACCGAACATCCTGGCGTATTGATTAATAGGCTCTATTCCGGTTTCGAGACCAAGCTGATAGAAATAGACATTGCATGATTGACGTATTGCGTCTGTGAGTTTGAATCGCCCGTGGCCGGAAGCTTTCCAGCATCTCTGGATCCTGCGGCCAAATCGATAATACCCGTAGCAAGGAGTAAAAGACGTCTCTTTTTTTACTGCCCCGGTTTCGATACCAGCTATCGATGAAAGTATCTTAAAAGTGGAACCCGGCTCGTACAAACCCGCAATAGCTCTGTTATTCATGGGCTTGCTTTTATGAGAGAGCGCCTTTTTCCATTCGCGTGAGCGTTTTTCTGTTGAGTAGGAGAAAATGTTAGGATTGAAGCGGGGACTGGAGAGCATAGCGAGGACACCGCCAGACTCAGGGTTTAGTACAACCAGGGCTCCGCGCATAGTATCCGGAAAGGCTTTTTCGGCATCAAGCTGAATATCCAGGTCCAGAGTTGTGTACATGTCTGAACCGTTCACTTTTGGTTCAATGGGCATATCATCCAGCGTTCTTATTTCACGGCCGTATGCGTTTACTTCAACATATTTACTCCCATCTTTTCCTCTGAAGGCGTCTTCGTATGCTTTTTCCAGGCCAAATTTTCCTATCAGATCTCCATACCTGTAATTTTTTGTGCTGCGAAGACTGTCAAAATCTTTTTCCGGAATCTCGCCGAGATAGCCAAGAGCATGGCAGGCCAGATCGCCGTAGGGGTATTCACGTCGGGACATTATTTCAATTTCAATACCCGGGAGCAGGTCATTATGTTCCTCTATAACAGAGACAACAGAGATATCTGTATCTTCGAGAAGGAGGAGATCTGTGAACCTGTTTCTGAGGGACTCCTTAAGCTTTTTATGTATTGCTTCATAGTCGCCGAAAACTTTTTCTCCTTTAATATTACGTATTTTAGATAGTCTTTTTGAAGTTTCTTCTATAATTTCTCTTTTCAAGCGGTAGGGAACTGCAACTATATTGTAGCTCGGCCTGTTTCTTACAAGAACCCGGCCCGCACGGTCGAAAATTAGACCACGGCCTGCCTTTACCCGTTTTAATTTCATGCTGTTTTCATTAGAGAGGCCGGCATTTATTTTTCCCCGTATTATCTGGTGATAAATAAGACTCCCGATAAGCAGCAGAAACAAAAAAGCAAGAACCGAAATAAAGACGGTGACTTTGAAATTTTTTTCGGTCAGTGATTCGGTGTTTCTGACGGTACTCATGTTATTTTCTGGGGAATAACAGACGAAAGAAATTTAAACAATAATAGCCCGACAATGGCGGAATAAAGCGCAGAGGGGCCGGAGACTTCGACCAGATGACTCCACATTCCCGTGAATCTGCCTGCGGAAAGCCTGAAAGTAGCTGCCCCCTGAATAAGGACAGAAATAAAAACAACGAGGGATCTGTGGATATTATTGAGGAAAATAGTATTTTCGTTCATAAGTCCGCAGAGATAGCCGATTAAGGTTTTTGCGAAAGCGGTCTCTCCGAGATGTGACGGAGAGTATACTCCCTGGGTCAGCCCGATAAGAAATCCGGCAATCGTGCCGGCAAAAGGGCCTTCTCTAAAGGAAAAGAAAGCAAGCATTATAATAGTCAGATCAGGTCTCGCACCCCTGATTGAGAGAGCGTAAACCGCTGTACTCTGCAGTAAAAGGGTTAAGGAGAATACGAAAAGCCACATTATTGTTTTTCTGAGATTCATTTATTCTCCGGGATCCAAGAGTCTTCTTTGACCAATATAAACATCTCTTCAACGAATTCAGGGTTTACATTTAATTTGACGACAACCTCCTTGAATATGTCCCGGTTCGGTCCATCGCGTATTTCACTTACAATCCCGACCGGAAGGCCTTTAGGGAATACTCCCCCCATTCCGGAAGTAATAACCTGTTCATTATTTTGGGCTTCAGTGTGGCGCCGGACCTCTACGACCGGATCAAGGGTCTCGGATTGTGATAAAATTCCTACAGCCCGGCTGGTTGAGAGCATGACAGAGGGCCTGCAGTCCGGGTCGTTCAATAATTGGACTGTGGAAGAAAAAGGAGCTGTCTCCACTACCTTGCCCACAAGACCTGAAGGAGTTACAGCCGGCATATTGGGTTTGATTCCTCTAAGTGATCCGGGTGTTATGGTTATGGAATAAAGACCTCCGCCGGGGGTCTTGCCCGCGACTTTTGCCGCGATTAGAGAATAAGTTGATTCTTCCTTGAAATTCAGCGCTTCTCTCAATCTTTTATTCTCAATGGCTTTTTCTTTTAGAAAAGCGTTTTGCATAGACAAACTTGTATTTTGTTTGCGAAGCACGCGGTTTTCTTTTATGATATTATCAATTTTATTAACAAAATTCAGAACAACCTGGAAAGGGAGGAAAACAGTCTGCTGGAAACTTTTCGCTATGTAGGCTTTTCTCTCCAGGGCCCTGTTTGAGAGCCATAGAGATATTATCAGAAGTGCTGCAAGGGTCAGGCCCCTGTGGTAGGCTGCTATAATGCGGAGCATTAGTTCATATTCAGTGCATTAATACTTTTTTATATTCATCGAGGTTTTCCAATATTATGGCTGTTCCCCGGACAACTCTTTCCATTGGGTCGTCTATTACATTAACAGGAAGATTGGTTTCCTGTCTTATACGGTCATCAAGGCCTCTGATCTGAGAACTGCCGCCGGTCATCACTATCCCCTTGTCAAGTATATCCGCCGAAAGTTCGGGAGGCGTTTGTTCAAGGGCCTGTTTAATGGATTCAACGATAGCCGTTATCGGCTCGTTCAGGGCTTCCCTTATTTCAGTGGAGGGGATTTTAAGGGTCTTTGGAATACCGGCAATGAGATAGCGGCCTTTTACTTCTATTTCAAGCCCGTTCTCAAGTGGAAACGCGCTGCCGATTTTTATCTTGATAAGTTCGGCTGTGCTTGTACCCATCAGGAGGTTAGATGTTTTTTTCATGTATTGAATAATCGCGTCGTTCATTTCGTCACCTACGAACCTGATCGAAGTAACGCGGACAATTCCGGC
>CAYNYI010000136.1:0-6305 GCA_964401455.1 uncultured Fibrobacterota bacterium | reverse complement strand
ATGAAAAGGTGGCTTAAAATATATGAAGTGTCAGATCAAATACTAGCTATTACACCCGTA
Source organism: uncultured Fibrobacterota bacterium (assembly GCA_964401455.1). GTDB lineage: Bacteria > Fibrobacterota > OXYB2-FULL-49-7 > CAYNYI01 > CAYNYI01 > CAYNYI01. Next base: position 6,245 of record CAYNYI010000136.1, on the reverse strand, counting down.
TTGGTTTACAGCGGAAAATCCACCTGGAACGCACCGGTTGAATTACAAGACCTGATAAGTAATGACATTCCAAAGCGGTATATTCCATCTCTCAAATATTACCAGATATGTATTAATGAATATAAAAGAGATGATCTGGAAAAGATTCATACCGCCCTTTCGGCAGCCATGATAGCCGAGAATACCAATCCTGAAGAAGTTGACAGGAATTTCTCAATAATAAAAGAGATTATAAAAAAAGAAAATGCTTCCGAAGTAAATGATTTGAAGAATTTTCTCCTCAATTTATTTGATAAATCTAAAGAAACAGAATATATTAATAGAAAGATAGAAAAATTGTCCCTGGAGGAAGGCATGTCGATATTTACAGAGAGTTTTAAAAATATCAGAAAACAGGATGTTAAACAAGGTTTTGAGAAAGGTATCGAGGAAGGCAAAATTGAATCTGCCCGGAAGATGCTGGCTAAAGGATATACGATAAAAGATATTTCTGAAATTACCGGGCTTTCCACCAGGAAGATTTCCGGGCTGAAGAAGAGATAAGCTTTCTTATTTCAGGAAAAAAAAACAGCCCCCGGAATTTTCACTCTGTAAAAATTCCGGGGATGAATTTGATAAGATTAATCAGAACTTAACGGAAACACCCGTATAAAAATTCCTGCCAGGTTCATTAATTATTGAAGGATCTGCGGCCGACCCTGACACCACGTCCCATTCATAAGAATTGGCCGAAGCGTATCTTTTGTTTAAAAGATTTTCTATGCCGGCGGACAAAAGTGCCGGCCCGATTTCAAAACCCGCGCCGATATTAAGAATATTCCAGCTGTCCATGGTTTTTTCTCCGGCATCAGTATCGGCATATCCGAACTTGTCCGAATAAATCCAGTCCACAGATCCGAAAATACTGTTTTTTTGATATCTTAAACCTGCTTTTGTTTTCAAAGGCGGTATCTCCGAGAGATCTTCATCACTGTTGTTTTCCGGAAAAGTCTTTTTATTTCCCCGCTGATAGGCTGCCGAGACATCCAGCCCTAAGGTTTCGATTATTTTAACCGAAAGCCCTGCGTCAGCTCCGTAAATCTCGGCGTCTATATTACACCATGTCTGCGGAGGAGCTTGCTGATAAATATAGTCTGTCAGAGAACTGTAAAAACCTTTCAGCTTTAGCCTTATTTCTTTAAGAACAAGAGCCTCGAACCCCGCGTCTATTTCTCTGTTGACTGTCGGCTCCAGGTCGGGGTTTCCGGCAAAAGCCGCTCCCCGGGGCGGCTGCAAATATCTTTCCGCGGCAGTCGGGGTTCTTGCACTCTGGCCTGCGGCCGCGAAAATTTCCAAATTTTCGTTAACAGTATTCCGGCACGAAACATATCCGGACGGAAGAGTATTGCTTCTCTCATTTGTCTTCGTATCAAGATAAGACTGAGAATTATAAAGCGTGTCACCGGCTTCACTCGAAAAATGGTCTAATCTTATTCCCGACGAAAAAAACCAACTCCCGATTTTTCTGTCGGCCTGCAGATAATAACCCGCGTTTACTTCATCTACATCCGGAAAAAGTTCTTTTGACATTACTTCTTTGTTCAAATCATTGTACATTTCCCCGTCCCAGTTTCTGAAGTATATATCAGATCCATAGGTAAGAAGAAATTTACCTGCCGAAACCAGATTTTCTATCTTGCCCCCGGAAATAACCGAAAGGACCTCGTTGCTCCTGTTAAAAGGCGGAGGACCGACAAGAACCCTGTTTTTATCCGACGGATTGTGACCCGTACTGTTGCGGTATATATTAATTTTCAAACGGTCGGAATACTTTCCGGCAGTTTTTACAGTATATTCCGCATTGGCCAATATGGTTTTTTCTTCCTCTATATCCATTCCTACCCGTGGTGCCAAAATATCCTGCCCCACTCCATATGAAAAAGATAAAAGCAGTTCCTGTTTTTCAAACGGAATCAGCTTAAGCTTACCCCATAAATCATTTTTTCTGAAAGCTTCAATATTATCTTTTTCCTTTTGCAAAGGACGGCCGGCGGGAGAAAAGCTTCCAAGTTTCTCGCCATTTCCATCTATATATTGCCCTGAACGGGAAAAATTATAACCGAACAAACCCTGAACAGAGCTATTACCGCCGGACAACACCGTTCCGCCGCTGAAAAATCCGAAACTTCCTGTTTTAAACGATACCACGCCGTCAAAATCTTCAGCAGGATTGCGTGTAATAACCGAAACCCCGCCTCCGAGAGCACCTGCTTCTGTGACATCAAAAGGCCCCTGTCTCACTTTGATTTTGTCAACAGACAGCATGTTAATATGCGAAAGAGACGGGTCTTTCCTGCTTCCGCATGCCCCTTCCACTATGCTTCCGTCAACAGTCACCCGCAGGTTCGATTTTCCGAAGCCTCTTACCGAAACCTCGTTACCATATCCGCCTTTACGGATAATATTAACTTCCGCCATTTCATTCGCGAGGATTTCCGAGATATCCGCGACTTTTTTTGTTTGCATGGTGTATTCATCAATCTCATCATCTTTCAGTTTTTCTTCGGATTTGACTACTATTTTATCAAGCTCAAAGATTTCACCGGAAAACACCGGAATTCCGGAAAGAGATACCAGCAAGAATGCTGATATAGTTATTCTGATAAACATAAAAATCCTTTCTATATGGTATAGCATAACACACAGTATCCCTTAACGGGAAACTGCATGATTTAATCTTTTAAGAAAAATGTTCCGTTTTGTTTTGAAAAACTATACCGGCGGAGAACGGGGACGTTGGGCAGGATAAGAAACAAAGTAAATTTTTTTCTGCGGTAACGGACAAACTATTTCAAGCTTTTGTGTTTCTGGGACCTCGGGTCCGTCAATACAAACAAAAATCTTGAGAAGTAAGGAATCATACTGTTTGCATACAGGACATTTGCCGGGATCATGGTGATGGTGATGCCTGTTCTCTTCGCCGCCTTCGTGTTTTTTATTGCGGCAAATATCGCTTTCGCAGGCATTGTCCTGTTTGGCGTAAGATGCTATCTGAAAAAAGTGAATGACCGGAAAAAGAAGGCTCAACGAAAACAGAAGAGCTGCCGCAAGGGAGAGAAAACGCCCGGTTTTTTGGGAGGAACAGAGCATAGGATACAGAATATAAAAAAATCTTTTATTTATAAGCAATAAAATCGCAAATATTATCTGAATTTCCAACGCCTCACCCTTTGCTGCTCTTCCCACATCCGCCGATAAAGACCTTCTGTTTTAAGAAGCTGTCGATGACTTCCTTTCTGTATTATCCTGCCAGCATCAAGTATAAAAATCATGTCGGCATGCACTACCGTGTTGAGCCGGTGCGCTATGATTATGACAGTTTTATCCTTGATAAGGCTGTTGATCGCTTCCTGAATGTACAGCTCGTTTTCCGGATCGAGGGATGCCGTCGCCTCATCGAGCAGGATAATCGGCGCGTCCTTGAGTATGGCACGCGCAATGGAGATGCGCTGCTTTTCACCTCCGGAAAGGGTCGAACCGCCTTCGCCGACCAGCGTATCATATCCTTGAGGAAGCTTACTGATGAAATCGTGTGCACGGGCTTTTTGCGCAGCCGAAATGACATCGTCCATGGCGGCATCTTTCCTGCCGATGCGAATATTGTTGAGTATGGTGTCACTAAACAGATGCACATCCTGGAACACCATCGATACCGATGCCAGAACGACTTCGGGCGCGTAGGCGCGCACGTCTTTACCCCCAATACTTATGGCCCCGCTGTTGACATCCCAGAACCGGGCGATCAGTCTGGTCATGGTAGTTTTTCCGGAACCAGACGGGCCGACAAACGCTACAAGCGATTTTTCCGGAACAAACAGGCTTACATCCTTGAGCACTTCGGTGCTGTGGTATCGAAACGAGACATTAACAAAAGCAATGTTGTAATTGTCCGGCAGCATATCCGGATTGCCCCCTTCGAGTGCCGGTGTCGTACGAAGCGCCTCGAGACGTTCTACGCTGAGCTTGAAATAGTTGAGCTCTGCCAAGAACATAAATGCCTGGATAAGCGGTTCATAGACCCGCGCTCCGACAATCAGAAACATGATATACACAGGAAGCGGCATGGTCCCGGCAAGCATGAAGGTCAATCCAAACAGAATAATGAGTGTCAGCCCTGAATGCAGCACAAAGCTCGACAGGACAACAACCGGCCCTGCACCTGCTTCGAGTTTGATGCTCAGTGATCTCAGCCGGTTGAATGTTTTTTCCAGCCTGTCAAACCTGATTCCGGACAGATTGAACGCCTTGATCAGGCGCATCCCCTGCACATACTCTAGCATCCGCGATGACGCATCAACTTTTGCCCGTTGATGCCGTGCACCAAAGTGACGGATATAGAGTCGTGCCATAATCATAACTGGCAGGGATGCCGGGATAACAAGAGCTGAGATAAGAGCCAGTTTCCAGTCATTAAGCGCAAGAAAAAGCAGTACAATAACCGGCATGGCAACACCGCCCACGACCTGCGGAAAGATGTGGGTAAGCAGAAATTCCACATTGGCATAGTCGTCGATAAGATAGGAGCCAATGACACCGGGATCCCGAGCATTGAAAAAACCCATCGATACCCGTCGAAGGTGTTCTCCTATAGAAAGGCGCCCTTTAGCGCACAAATCGTACATTTTTACATACACTTCCTCGTAGGCTTTTTTACTGATCAGATAGAGAATTGCAAGTGACAGAACCAGCCATAACGACGCCCACAACAGAGCGTTCAGGTCAAGAGCTTTGCCCGGACTGCTCAATGGTTCGAAAAGTTCCCACACAACCCATAACAGAATACCATAGGGCGCTCCCCGGAAAAGATATTCAGCCAGTGTCCAGCCGATCATCGGACGCAGTTGTCTGGTGTCGCCCATTGTTACCGCTTTTAGCATTTTGTACATATTCATGATAGTATCTCCGGGTTGATTTTCCATTCACGGGCACGGGAATAGGTTTCCCACATGCTGCTGTACAGTCCGTTTTTGGCATTGAGTGTTTCATGCGTTCCGGTTTCGGCAATACGGCCATCGTTGACAACAAGTATTTTGTCGGCTGTCTTTATTGTCGAAAGGCGATGCGCAATAATCAGTACGGTTTTCCCCTTGATGAGCCGGGACAAGCCTTCAAGAATTTTGCCTTCATTTTCCGGGTCAGCATATGCGGTAGCTTCATCGAGAATCACAATCGGCGCGTTTTTCATAATCGCCCGCGCAATTGCAACTCTTTGCTGCTCTCCTCCCGAAAGATAGGTGCCCCCTTCACCGGCCATAGTCCGATACCCCTGAGGCAGCCGCTCGATAAACTCATGGCACTGCGCCGCTTTTGCAGCGGCAAATACTTCCTCTTTTGTAGCGGCACTGTTACCCATACGGATATTCTCTCCGATAGTGTCAAAGAAAAGGAAGGTGTCCTGAAAAACAAAAGAGAAATGGTTCATCAACCGTTCGCCCGACATTTCCCGTATATCTATTCCCCCAATCATGATTCTGCCCGAATTAACCTTCCAGAACCGGGCCGCCAAAAGTCCGATGGTCGATTTTCCTGCCCCCGACGGGCCAACAAGAGCGGTAATTTCTCCAGGCTCAGCACGAAATGAGACTTCATTGAGTACTTCGACCTTGTCATAAGTAAAACACACTTTATTGAATACTATCGAATTATCTTCCGGATCGATGCCCTTATCATGTTCTTTCATTTCTTCATGATTAAGAATACTGTCAATGCGGTCAACACCAATATTGATTTGCTGGAGCATTCCCGCCATGAACATCAGTTTGAGCAGGGGGAAAAAGAATCCAGATCCGACGATTACAAAGAGAAGAATAACAGGAATGATTTGCGTTTGGTCAGGGCTGTTTTTAAGCAGAGCTACCGAGACCGGCACGAGAAAAACCAGCGAAGAAGATGCGGCGGTGAGAAATGCCGGGTAGGTGCTGGAATAATCCTTGTTCATCTTCTGACTCCAGGTATTATAAAAGGAGACAGATTCAGTGAGTTTCCTGAATGAATCGCCCGCGGAACCGAAAATTCTAAAAACCGGCATTCCCCGCACGTATTCCACAACCGCCGCATTCATTTTTTCAAGGGCATTATGGTATTCCTGGAACCCCTTTTTAGCCCTTCCCCCGGCCATCCAGAGAAAGATCAGCCCAAACACCAGGGGAAAAGGTGTCCTGCTTCAGCGTGAACTGGACAATCAGTTGATTTTAAAAGTTTGTATC